>JAFUJK010000060.1 GCA_017468205.1 Clostridia bacterium | reverse complement strand
GATTTATATGAAAGTGATGAAACACTTGCTAGGTCAGCGTATCAAACAATTATTACAGGTAGTTATAAGAATAAAAGTATTGCTGAAGAACAAGATGAATTAAAAGAAATTGAAAAACAATATCAATATTTGATTAATGAATTCAGCAAAAAACCTTCTGAACGTGATGTTGTTCTTGGCGCTTATTATGAATGGATTTCGAGTTTAAAAGAATATTTTCAAGGTGATTATGCTGAAAGATTCTTGGCAGATACAAACTATATTGAACGTCGTGAATACATGGATAAGTTTGAATTAGCAAAAGAAGATATTCTTGCTGCAGCAAAGTCTGTTAATGACCCTTATGGTATTGCTTCTGCTGAAGAATATAAAAATATAGTTCTTCAAATCATGAAGTCTTTGAACTTCTTAACACCTGAAGATAAAGCAAGATTGACTACTAACATCTTAGAAAATACTAATGTTGCTATGCTTGAGGCTAGAATTGATAATATCTTAGACATTGCGAAAACAATGGAAGATTTATCTTATAGACGTGATTTAGTTAGGAAAATACGTGAGGAATTACAAGGAACTAAAAACGTTAAACAAGGTGCTAGAACAGTAGGTAAGTATGATTACACTACTAACAAACTGTTTGAACGTTTAAGAGAATTAGACAATTTAACAGTTGAACAAGCGAATGATATGAGATTATCTGAAGAAATGCTTACGCGTGCGCAAGATGAAGGCTTATCGTTTGAAGATAAAATGATAAATAGATTTCTGACGTTTAAAGCAAATGGTAATACTTATGGTTCTACAGAAAATATAAAAGCATTGTTTGATGATATTGTTAAAATTAAAAATGCTGCAAAAGATGCGAAAAATGAACAAGAAATGTTTGATAAGTTGAATCTTGAAAAGAATGTTCAGGAACTTATTGATATTGTTGATGCTAAAAAAGAATCTAAAGCAGTTAAGTGGTATGTTCAACTTGTGGGCAACTGGGAGTCAACACTTAATGCGTTATTTAATAGAGATATTAAAGAAAAGTATAGTCTACTTATTGCTGAAACTAATGCTGATGTTTGGATATATGAGCAAAAGAAAAAGTTTGAAAATGCTATTGCTAAAATATATGGTTTGAACAGTTGGAATTTCGACAAAGAACTTTTGAAAGGCTTAACAGAAAAATATACTTTTGCTGAACGTGTGCGTGATTATGACAAAGATTATAACCTTGTGCGTGAACGTCTTGTGGATAAAAAAATGAACAGGCTTGAAATTCTACTGGCGTATATTTGGAATAAAAACGAATTAATGCGTAAACGTTTAATTAATATGTTTGGTGAAGATACTTTAAATGAAATGTTTGAACTTTTATCACCTGAAGATATGAAACTTGGTGATTATATGGTTAAAATGGCACGTTCATTTTACCCTGAAGTTAACGATGCTTTCATTAAAAAGTATGGTTTAGACCTTCCTAAAATTTCTGCTTATTTTCCTTCTCGTGCTGAACGTGAAGGAAGTGAAGTTGATATGTTTAATGATTTTACTTCTCAAACAAAAAATGATAGTTTTACCAAAAACAGAACAAAATCTGAAACAATTGCACTTGAATTTGAAAACCCTATTGAAATGCTATACTCTCACATTGATGGTGTTGGTAAGTTTGTTTATATGGGTGAACAACTTGATAGACTGAATAAAATCTTTAAAAACAAAACACTGAAAAGAACGCTTAAAAATAAATATGGAAATGATGTATATAAATCATTATTTCAAACTCTTACAAACGTTACGTATAAAGCAGCACCGCCTGTTTACAGTTTACACGGAAAAATTTTAAACAATGTAATATCTAATTGGATTCAGGGGAATGTTATCTTTAGACCAATTGTAGGTTTGAAACAGTTACTTGCTGCTAACAACTATGCTGCTGATATGCCATACCTTGATTGGCATATAGGATATTTAAAAGCAATTGCGAACTTTAAAAGAACAATTGATTATATGACTAAAATTCCATATCTAAAAGCAAGGTTTGGCGGTTCTAGTGCAAATGAATTTTTAAAAGATACAATCAATAACAGCACTTTTGCGGCTTCTAAAAAGTTTAAAGATTTACTTGCAATGAATATCAAAATGGGTGATATAGGTGCAATTGTGTTTGGTGGAAAACCTTACATAGATTACTTAATTAAACAAGGAAAAACAGAAGAAGAAGCAATTGAGCAATTTGTTTTGATGACACAAAGAACTCAACAATCTTCTGCCATTTCTTCATTAAGTAATTTTCAGGTGGCAATGAGTAGAAACCCTATCGGCAAGTTGTTTACAGCATACAAAAACTCACCATATCAATATATCAGAATGTGTGGTGATGCAATTGTATCTGTAGCAAATGGTGAAATGACTTTAAAAGAATGTGCGAAAATGATTTATCATTTTGCATACGTACAGCCGTTATTGTATACAATAGCAACTTCAGGTTCAATTCTAACTTGGCTTGCGACTGGTGATGATGATGAATTAAAGGCTGATTTGTTTAGTACGTTGTTTAATTTGAATGCTGATGCAATTTCATTTATAGGTGATGCATACAAATTCGCAATTGAAAAACTTATTCTCAAAGAAAAATATATGCCATCTACAACGCCGTTATTGGGTGATTTACAAATGGAAATTATGAAACTATCAAAAGAAGATGTATCTGCTGAAGATTATTTCCACGCTGCTGGCTATGGTGTTCATATCCTTACTGGTGTTGATGCTAATGCGATTGGTAATAGTGTTGCTGGGCTTGGTGATATTGCACAAGGTGATGTTGCAAAAGGTACGTTAAGGGCTGTTGGATATACGGAAAATCGTGCTAAACGTATTGTCGGTGAAAAAGATAAAAAGAAAAAATAGTTATATAAAGGGAGTAAAATATGACTAATGAAGTAAACTACGCACCTAAAAAATATGGGTGTAATGGTTCGACTGTTAAATTTTCATTTAACTGGAAAATTATAGAACCTGAAGATTTGGTTGTTCTATTAGAAGATGAACTAACACTTGAACAAGTTAAGTTGGTTGATGGCGTTGACTACACGCTAGAATTTGGTGATGTTGGCGGCGAAATTACAACACTGCAAAAATATCCAGCTGGTAAAGATATTATTATCGCTAGAGAAGTATCGCGTTTTCAAGATAAAACATATTCAACTTCTTCAGGATTTCAAACAAAACAAATTGAAGAATCATTGGATAGATTGAGTGCTAATGTGCAAGATTTAGCCTACACGCTTGACCGCGCACTAAAAGTGCCTATTGGTAGCGGTAAATTAAATGTTGAATTTCCTGAAAAACTTATAAATAACAATACGCTTGTTTGGAGTGATGAAAAAGATGCGTTTGTTAACTATGATGTAATTGGTGAAATGGATTCTTTTGAACAAGAAATTGAAACTGATGTTGATGCTTTCAAAAATTTGGTAAATCAAACACTTCAAGAAAATAAAGAAAATACTGATGCTGATATTGTGGATTTTAAGCAAAGTGTGAATTCTGAAATTTCAAACTTTAAACAAACTGTAAACACGCAAATTGAAACCTTTGAACAAGAAGTTGAAGTTGATGTTGATAGTTTTAAAAATACTACAAACCAAACACTTCAACAAAATAAAGAAAATACTGATGCTGATATTGTGGATTTTAAGCAAAGTGTGAATTCTGAAATTTCAAACTTTAAACAAGAACAACAAAATGCGTATGATGAATTTACAGCTGGAGTCGATGAAAAAGTTGAAAAAGTTGCTGATGCTGCTGAAAAAATTGATGAATTAGAAGAAAGTGTAATTGTTGCGGTTAAAGCTGCTGAAGATGCAACAAATGCAGCTGAACAGTTGAATGGCGCACTTGATAGTTTTGCAAAAAATGATGAAGTAGTACACTTAGCAAATGCTGAAACAATATCTGGGGCAAAAACATTTACACAACCATTAAAAATACAAAATGGTATAGGTGTAGGCTCTTTGCTAATTGGTGCAGATGTTAATGCTAGTACATTAAACAATGGTGCAAGAAAACTTGCAAGAATTGCTGTTCCTACGCAAGAAAATAATAATCTTAATTCAATATTATTAGGCTTTGATAGCAACGGTGATACAGACTTAAACATAACAAATAAAAGTTTTGATAATATTGTTTTTGGTGGTTCTAAAAAAATAATTAATGCGACAAGCGCAATGAGCATATCTTTTTGTGTTGCAACTGAGAGAAATGCAACAGAAGAAGATAAAAAACGTTATACTCTTGAAATGGATGCATACGAGGCAAGATTTAATGTTCAGCCAAATTTTAATGGTGATAACTTAGTGACTGAAGCAAAGTTAGCAAAAAAGCAAGACACTTTAATTGCAGGAGAGAATATAACTATTGAAGAGAATATTATATCTGCGAAAAGTAGTTCAATCCCTATCGGTACAATAATTCCAGTTAACGCAAGTTCTTCCTACGTTCCAGACGGATGTTTACCTTGCGATGGTACAGAATATACACAAACACAGTTTAGTGATTTGTGGAATAACTTTTTGACAAGTTCAAAAACACTTTATTCGGCTTACGGAACAAGTGTATTACCACTTAATGCTGATGTTAACAGTGATGGTATATATTCATATAGTTCATCTCCATTACGAGTTCTACCACCAATGGATAATAATGGTAAATTGTATGGCAAGATGACTTTCAAATTTACTGTTTCAGATGCTACAACACTTCAAACAGTATTACTCGTATATTATGATGCTGGAATAAGTAAATTAATAAAAATTGAAAATGGTAGTGTTTGGGTCGGTTCAGCATTTGGACTAAACTCTTCAATTGGCGATATTATTGCAGTTGAATTGACAAATAGTTCAAGTACTTCTGGGTTATATTCAGTTAAATTAATAAATGAAACAAAAGGACTTAATAATTCAGTAGACCTTTTCAACACTCCTATTAAAGAATTATATCTTGGTTATCATGAAAACATTACAGATTATAGTCCATTTAGTGGAACAGTAGACTTAAAGCAATGTTATTATTCAACGCAATCTCTTTTAAACACTTGCTCATATACTGACTATGAAGCAGATATTGCGACCTACGGACAATGTGGTAAGTTTGGTATTGATACTGATACTGGAACATTCAGAGTGCCATTGATTAAAGATGGTGCAGTTATTCAACAAGCACTAACAGATGATGAATTGGGCAAAAGTTATAATGCGGGATTGCCTAATATTACTGGTAGTTTTGAGCCTCTATCAAGAAATGACGATTATCCTGTATCAGGTGCTTTTTCTGCCCAAACAGGTGGACACTCACAACAAGACGCATCAACTTCGGGGGCAATATTTACTTTTGACGCTTCATTATCAAATCCAATCTACGGAAATTCTGACACAGTACAAATGAACGCAGTTGCTTTACGTTTCTTTGTCGTTGTCGCAAATGGTCAAACTAACCAAAGTATGATGGACTGGAGTGCTTGGGCTAGTGGTTTACAAAATAAAGTTAATAGTGATTTGTCAAATTGTTCAAAACCTTATGTATTAGAAGTATCAGATAAATCTTTACTGCCATCTTGGTACAGAGTTTGGTCTAATGGCTGGTGCGAGCAAGGTGGAAAATCCGCTGTTGCAACTGCAACAACTACAATTACTTTACTAAAAGAATTTGTAAATACAGATTATATTATAAAAATGACTGGTTCAGCTGGTTATCCGTTTATTTCTTCTAGAGCAACCAGTTCGTTTGTAGCCGATACTTCGTCAGCTTCGACTGTAGATTGGGAAGTAAAAGGTTACATAAATTAAGGAGTGATCAATGGAAATAAGAGCAATTTTAAATAAACCATATACTGAAAAGCAAAAAATGGAGTTTATTGTTGAATATAACCACAAGCAGGGACTTCCTATTGTAGAAACAGAAACAGAATTACAAGCACTATGTTATACAGTAACAGAACTTGAAAAGCGAGAGCAACAACGTATTGCAATGTTGAGTCTAACAGCAGCAGACGTTGAACGTGGTATTTATAAAGCAACTGGAATGGATTTTGATGACATTATTGCAAAGGTTCAAAGTCTTTGCGATTCTTCGGCTGAGCCTCAGAATGACGTATTAAATATTGACATCAAAGCATTAAAAATAGAATTAAAAGCAAATAACTTCTATCGTGGTAACCCTTATGTGGATGCTGTTGGAAATTTATTAGGTTTTAGTAAAGAACAATTAGATGAGTTCTTTGAAACGAATGACTATACGAAATTATTGAATTAACTAGATTGCCACGCTCACGCTCGCAATGACAATAAAAAGGAGTAAATATGTTTAATTTCTTAGAAAAATTTATTATCAAAAGAATGGCAAAAAAATT
The DNA here is from genome assembly GCA_017468205.1 of Clostridia bacterium. Lineage (GTDB taxonomy): Bacteria > Bacillota > Clostridia > Christensenellales > UBA1242 > UBA7867. The sequence goes on along the minus strand of JAFUJK010000060.1, from coordinate 2,203 downwards.
GGCAAAAGCTTTGCCAAAATTAAAAGACAAAGGAGTGGAATATATTGAAGAAACAGCAGAAGAATTGGTGCAAAAAGTTAAAGTCACTATTTTTGAACATCTGCAAAAACTTGCGAATAAGCAAAAATAGATTTGGGTTTAATTTCAAATGGAAAATTTAAAACAGTATATGGATGAGTGCAAATGCTTGGGCATTGATTGCGCTTGGTGTTTGGATTCTGAATGTGAATTGTGGAAAACAAAGAAAGAAGAAAACAATGTGCGAATATTTGAACAAGTTGAAAAGAATTGAAATTGGTGAACAAAAACCATTCTTAGAATGGTACAAAGATGATGAGTGCGGTATTTATTTTTCTGATATGCCTGATATTGAAAACAAAAATATTCACATTGGTGTGATGAGTGAAGAAGAAATAAAGGCAGCAAAGAAAAAACCGCTTTATCTTAAAAATGAAATTACTGTTGTTTTATACGATTATGTAAAAAATGAAAGGTATAAGTTTGAAATAGTCGCTAAATATGACTATGACGGTGCAACTATCAGCCGCTTTTTGTGGCGTTTAATTGGCAGCAAAGAAGATGTGCGCTTCAAGGTTGCTTCATTGGTCCATGATGTGCTATGCGAAAATAAGCACTATGTTAAAAATGATAGATACTTTGCTGACAAAATCTTTGAAAGATGCTTGTTTATTGGTGGAACAAATGCACTTGCTCGCTTCTTTATGTTTCACGCTGTCGATAATTTTCAAAAGTTCTGTGGCTGGTAAAATGATTAAAAAAATAATAAAAAAAATAAAAGACTATTTTGAACACAAAAGAGATATGAAAGATGTTACTAGAATCTTAAAGGTCGTTAGCCCTGAATATATGCGCAAGCTGATTCAGATTGCTGACCTTACGGAAGAAGAAGAAAAAGTAATGATTGAATATCTATGCAAAGACAATTATCGTGATAATGTTTGCAACACGCTTGGCTTTGGTAGAACAACTTTTAATACAAGAAAAAATACTGCTATTCTAAAAATTAAAATTGCATTGAATACACTTTTAGACGAAAAGATTGCACAAAAGTGCAAATAGTCCGCACTTCTTGCAGCAATAACCCTTCATAATGTAACTATAAGTTAGCTAACTTACGGTTACATTACAAAACAAAGGAGTTAAAATTATGCACATTCAAACATCTGAAGGCACAAGAAGCGTTGCTTCTGCTGGTGTTGGCGGCGCTGGCTTAGGCTTGGGTATTGCTGGTACTGCACTAAGTTTACTTAACGGTGGGCTTAGTTTCTTAAATGGTGGAATGAGAACAGGATACAACTGCAATTGTGGCGGTTATGATTCTTCTCTAGTTTCTTCATTATTTGCTAGTTTAGGAATGGAAAGAGCTGAAAAGTACGCTGACGGTGTTGGCTTAGGCGTTTATGGTTCTTTAGTTTCTGACTACAAGGAATTGAGAAACTTTATTGCTGAATTAGACAAAAAGATTGCTGTTGAAGGTCAAGCAACTCGCGACAACTTTGCGTTCTTGAACAATGAAATACACAACACTAAAAAAGAAATTTATGGTTATGTAAATTCTCATTTCGTTCAAGGTAAGCTTGTTATGCCGCTTGATGCAATAGAACCTGAAGCGATGCGTCGTTACAACACTTGGGTTGCTCCAACTGCAACTGCTGAAGAAACACCAGCTGGAACATAGGGGGATTGAGTTATGGAAGATTTCAACGCAATTCAATCTGAACTTGATGCAGCTGAAGAATATATTCTTACAAAAATATTTGGCAGCTTGGATAACATCCGTTTGACGGGTGCAAGCAATTGGATATTTACGCAAGTTACTAAAGGTAAGAACTTTCAAAGTTTTTTGAATGAATATATACAAATATTTGAAAAGTTTGCAAAAGGATTTATTACGGAAAACGGCTATGTTGACGGCAATAGTTTAACGGAACTTGTGACAAACAAAGCACCAATTCTGTGCGGCGCGTTGAATCTTCCTACACTCAAACCAATTGATTACGCTAAAATGCTTGATGAAATAATCAACTTTGAAGCACTAGGACAAATTATTAAAATGTTATAGGAGTGTAAAATGGAACTAAAACACAGCGTTGCGCGCGTATTAAAAAATAATCCTGATAGAATTATCGACATTGTAGAAGAACTATATGAACAATATGGTGAAGGTGTAAAACAATTCTTT
>JAFUJK010000059.1 GCA_017468205.1 Clostridia bacterium | reverse complement strand
AGCGCGCAGGTTAAATGATTACAAAGAAATAATCGCGGTCGAATATCCTTGTTTATGGTTGAAAAAGGCCGAACAAGTTCCTGAAAATACTCGCAAAACAATAAAATTATGCAAAAGACTGTTAAAGTGGTCATAATGTGTTGAAAAAGTGGCTAAATTGCAAATCGTAGTGGTCATATTGCTACAAAAAACTAATTGAAAATAGAATTTAGTATTCGAGTTACTGATTTTATTCTGGTATAAAAAATGTATTGAAATAACGATATAAAAAATTAAAATAACGGTATGCGTACCCCGTCGTTTTGTAATTTTATCTTATTTTTGTGTTGCAATTTATAAGGAAAATAATGCCACGATTTATTGTTTTATTTTTGCCAATAGATCGCCCGTGGTGGATAAAAACAAGCCGATTTCAATCGTTTTTGGTAAATTTGGTTAAAATCTATGAAAAAATGAAAGAAAATCGGTCAAGCGAAAGACAAATGTATGCTAAATATATATTTATAATACTACTATAAATATAGTTTATAACTTGTAATTATAATCAAAATTTACTTAAAATCTAAAAGAATTAAAATCAAAATGGCGGTATACGGTACACTCAAAATTAAAAACGGCAATACCGTTTATCGCCATTTTACAAAATCGCGCAAAATCATTAAAAATTCGACTTTTTGTGATAAAAATAAATATTTATCGAGTAAATAGGATAATTGAATAGTATATTTATGCAAGTTATATGCTCGTAAGTCCCCAAATTTTCCAAATAGATATGAAAACATAACGAAAATGTGGTAAAATTGATATAAAATAGGCTAAAATAAGTGTTTTTGGCTTTGATTTTGGCGCATATCGTTATTCATTTAACAATCTTGACGGCTAAATTGCTTAATAAATGTAAAAATATGACCAAAAAAGCAATAAAATAGTAAAAATATGGCGATTTATAGTAGATTTCTTATAAATAATAGTGAATTATGGCGATTATTTGTAATTTTTGTGCGATCTTTGTATCTGTTGGGGAAAATAGTTGCAAGTCTCGGTAAATATGGCATCAGTTCCCCACTTTCGCTCAATATTTGGTTGCTTTGCTCTGTGCGCGATTTTATTTTCTTATAAAATTAACATATTGTAATGTAATCATAACTAAAATCTATGCATTTTATTGCTTTTTGCGGCCGATCCACACTAAAATTGCCTTAAAAACCGTTAAGAATTGAATTTTGAGCCGATTTTTCAGGCAAAAAATATATTATAAATATATTGAAAATTAACTAAACGCTATATTTTTAACCGTAAATATCGCATTATCGCTATAAAATTGCAAAAAAAACAATATCAAAAATATATTATGCCAAAATTTTAACGGAATTGCCTGTTTTTAGCCTTTTTTAGCCGATTTTTCGTCCAAACGAAAAGAAAAATGAATAATTTTGATTGAAATTTCGGTGTGGTGGTTGAATACTTGTGAAACTGGCTAATGGTTATGATAACATACCTAATATTTATTTTTCCAAGGGTGGTTTTGATTGACTTCGATCTCTAAATAATGTATAATTATCTGGAAAATAAACTTAAAGGAGTAATATCTCAATGGCAGGAATGAAAGGACTTGGAAAAGGATTAGGGGCTTTGCTTGGTGATGCCGAGCAAGAATACGGTGGAGTGGAGTTAGAGCCCACTTCGGCGGAAACTCCCCACGAAATACCTATT
>JAFUJK010000058.1 GCA_017468205.1 Clostridia bacterium | reverse complement strand
TGATTACATCAATGGTGGAGAAAATGGATTTAGTTGGACACTTGCTGGCATAACATTTAACACTTCACCAATCTTACAAAATGCATTTGGTGCTATAATTGGTAGCAATAAAATTATTGTTCCTATCGAAAAAGTTACTATTAGCACAAGTGAAGAAGTGCAGAATGATACTGACTTAATCCCATATCAAGATGCAGACGGCACACCTCACAACTGGTTTGCCAAAATTACAGTTAATGAACCAGTAGATACAACTACTGACAATTCGTACACAACTCAATTCTTACCTAATGGGGAGATTAGTGCGGAACATCCTCTACACGCTCTTGAAGACGGCGAATTCTACTATTCACTCAACGCGATTGACTGGATTGGAAATTCTAGTGATAGTTACGACATTTGGGTAAACCTCGACCGCTCTCGTGGGGCTATGCAAAGTTACAAAACCTTTGACTCTGGTGAAGGAAGCAGTCTTGGAACACAACGCGGACTTAATGATGTAGGCATCGACAAAACGACAAACCGTCAAACTGTTGCTAACAAATATTCAACCAATCGTCGTTATGTTACTTTTAGTTGGACTGAACCAGACGCAACTTTCTCAATAAGCACTATTGTTTTAAAATATTATCCATTCGCATACAACTCTACCCTTTCAAGTTATCCTTATTCTGGTAGTGAGAATGGTTCTGATGATGATAATGCAACAACATTCACAATTTATGATAAATCAAACCCTGATGAATTTGATGGATATACATTTACTTATGAAGGGCGCGAATATTATCAAACCAAAGCTTTAATGCTGATTGACTATGAGGACGGCTATCAAAGTTCTCCTGGTAAATATGTCATTATTCGTACTTACGACAACTTTGACGAGATTGAAGGTGGCGGTGATGTGGCGGAAAAAGTCTATAACTACTATGTAGACCGCAACCCTATCATTCCAGCCGACACAAGTTTGTATGGTAGCGACATTAAACTACAATTTGGACACGACAAAGGCGACTATGCTGACTACCCTGATTATGGTGATGTATTCTTTAATAGTTTTAGTCGCACAACAAACAGCGAAACATTCAATGACACAATAAATTTTGTAGGTTTAACCCCAAAAACTCCTGAAAAAATTGCGATTGAGAGCAATATTTTACCTGCAAGCGTTTCAATGAGCACTTGGATTTCTGCAAGCGGATATAGCACCTACGACAAATATTTCCCTGCAAATGAAACAATTGACCCAGCGACCGCTTCTGAATATCTAAATGGATTATTTAGTCAATATCGCAATAGTTCACGCATTCAAGTTGCCGTTCAATATTTCAGACACATTTCAGGAACAAGTTACAACTTTGTTAGTCAAACATTCTACTCATCAGTTCCAGGAAACGAACCTAGCGACCCATACAACTGTCAATCTCTTGACGAACTTGATGAGGCATTTACAAGTGTTGGACGTTATCGTGTAATATTGTTTGATATGGCAAATATGACTGGTGTTCTTCGCGGAAATGCATTAAGTGATTTCAGAAAACTCACCTACAATTCTGAACTTGGACTTGCTCCTAACTATACAATTTTCAACTTTGAATTAACTGGCATTTCCCCAGAATTCAACTTCCAAGCAGGTGAAAATACGTTTACTAACGTTGATGTTAACTTCAATGATGTTACAAATGCAAGCAAGGTGCGCGTAACTTGGACTGACCCGACTGACATCTATACTGCGCAAATCGCATTTAACAATATTAGCATTACAAAAACATACTACACAAAGAATGACCCAAAACTTGATGCAGAAGGCAACCACGGTATAGGAATTACAACAAGTTATATTTTCTCAAACCCAACAATTCTTACAACAGATGGAGCAGAATATAATCAACTTATTTCTGACGGGAAAAATGCTATTTATAAACCAACAATGAGCGAATTGCAAGCTTTGCTTACACAAGCAATGGACGATACAAGTTTAAAAGAAAGCACATTCTATAAGATTAAGATTGATGGCACCTATCACTACTACATTATGATGCCAAAAATCGACACCGAGGACAATGTGAATGGCTCGGCTCTAAACGGCAGTAAACTTGCAGACGTTGAATATACCGCCACAGTTCACTACATAATCGCAGACGAAAACAACAATGAATATCTAACACCAAACACTTCTAATCCAAGCATCTACTATCAAACAACCAAGTCTGTTTATGTGGACAACACAGCACCATATCAAAATCTAGTAGAATTAATCACAAACGACGTTTACCTGAACTCGCTCAACACTTATGGCACAAACTTTACACAAGCGATTATTGACAACATTGACAATCCTTCATTTAGTTTCTTGAAGTCTTATGCTTTTGCTGTTCCTCGCGGATTCTCGCTTGACTACATCAATAAATATGAAACAGGACTTAACTACTACTATTTCAAGAGAACTAACTACACGGGCTCCGCTGACCAACAAACAGCAACAAGCAATGAAACAGGCTCTCAAAATGCAACCATCTTCTCACCTGCTCGTGATGATTTGTTTATCCCAGCTTATTACAAGCAAACGGGAAGTTCATCATTCACCGTATTCAATGAAGTTGGTTATTACGACATTATAGAGCAAGACCGTGCAGGAAACCTTCGCGTATATACAATCTATGTATCAGACTTTAACAACCAAATTCAGGCAAACATTAAAGATGACAACATTGATATTTACACAACCATTCAAAGTGGTACAAGCGTAAATTACAATAATGAACCTCTTTACACAAATGAAGATACAATCGTATTTAACAGCGCAAACTTTGTAATTAACACAATCCAAAACAACGATAAGTGGCTTAAATTCAAGATTGAAAATGTTATGGGAACAGAGGCAGAAACAATTTACTATGCGCCAACAAACACTCTTACAAACCTTACATTCTGGAACCAAGAAAACACAACACTTTCTTCGCTTACTGGTGATGCTGGCATTATTGCTAGATTAAATCAATTTATAACGAGCACAGCCCAAGCACACGCAAATGAACGTGGTGGTTGTCAAATTAAACTAACTATTTCAAATAGACTTCAAGCAGGCGAAGACATTATTGTTTACATAAACACCCCTGGTATAGGTTTAATAACTAATGAGCAAGAATTTTTGGAATTAATTACTGTAAATGAAGATGGTACTTTCACAATCAAAATGCCATCAATGACTCAATCTAACTACCTTACAACTTTGCGCGTGTTTATGAATGGTTTGCAACAATCTAGCGACTCACTTCTACAAAGACTTCCAACATCGGCAAGCGATTTTACAAGCGAAATATTGGAGAAAGGCTTTACATTTAGATTGACAAGCAACATTTCATATCGCTTTGAATTTGTTGATAACTTTGGAAACGTGATTAGATATTCTTATCCAACAGACACTACACTTGTTAAATCACTTCGCTTTACAGGCTCAACAGAAACTGCTGTGTATGACAGTCAAAGTTATACTTACACATCAAGTGAAACTAGATTTGTTTATCAAGCGACATCATTGCGTTTAAAACTTACGATTACTGATGCGACTGAAAATGCTGTCATTTACACCAACATCCTTGAAGATGGCACTGTTGAAGCATTGCCATTGGACAGCGAATATTTCAATGTTGTTGTAAATGACCTCAACCCAAACATTTGGACATTGATTTTCCACGCACCTATCAACATTCACTATATTTTCAATATGTCTGTTGATAACTACACAGACTCACCTGAAAACTTTAACTTTGCAATATATACCTTCTTCCCTAGCGTATCGCTAACTGACACAGCAGGTTCTCCGCTCATTAACCAAGTTACATCAAAGGCTGTTCAAATTCAATGGTTTGATTCTGGCTCGCTCTTCTCTCCTTATGTTACACTCGTATCCCCTAACGGTTCAGAAGATGTGCTACAACCTCAAACAGTTGTTAGTGATGAAGGTGTATATCAAGTTAGATTGTATAACTCAATGGGACTTTACACAGGAACTGGTGGAACAATAACATTTACAATTAGGTTATACTCTGTATCGGTTTATGGCGTATATCAAATCAATTCATCAGGCACCACAACCCAGCTAACAGCGCGCGATGAATTGTATACGTTTATGTTCTCAAACGGAATTTCAGCTCCACAACAAATAAGCGTACCTCACTTTGTTTATTTAAGTTCTGACCGTGATTTTGATAGAAATATCGAAATTGTATGTAACGAAGACAAAGGATTAACTTATGAAGTGGTTGATGAATACCGCTACGGCAATACTCGAATTTATCACGTCTATGGACGCACCACCCACTACCTAGACACATATTTTGCCGTAACTTGTATCCTATCTAACACGAATAATATTGCACTTGAAACACAATTTACAATCAACGGCGAAACTCCAACTGTAAACCAAAAGAACATTTATACAAAAGAAACTGACACAGAAAAATCAAAGGCAGTCCTTACTTGGAACACAAACTATTTGGTTGGTGAAACTGCTTCTATTGACGTAAATTATGATAATGTTTATGAAAACTTCTATACTCTTGAACTATCGTACAACAGTGTAAAAGTTGGAAACTTTACTTCTGGAAATATGACTCTTACACAATCGGGTATATACACTATAAGGCTTCACGATGCTGTGGGACGTAATCAATATTTTGGTGCAAACTTTATAGAATTTACTTTAACAATACTTAACGACGTTGTTTATTACGTAAATGATTTTGCACCTATTCAATATGCAACCTTCTCATCTGATGTTGACTTGTACATTCCTCAAACTTTCTCGGGAGATTTGAGCAAATACGACTCAATGAAAGTTGAAATAATGCGTAACAACGCACCATACATCGTAACGCCAAACAACGGACACTACTTGTTTAGCGAACCTGGTGTTTATAGTGTATCAATGACTGGTTCAATTAAGTCAACCGTTGGTACAAGTTCTGCCCCACTTCTTGCGACATATCAATTTACAATCCTTTCACCTAACGAAGCGCTTGCAAGCTATGAATTCTCTGCTATAACTGGTTATGAGGTAATTTCAATAATTAGTGCCGACAGAGGCGACATTACAAGTGAAGTTCGCGGTGAAAATTCAAAAATTCACGCATTCAACATTAATCCTGAAAACTTTGGCGTTGGTAGATATACCGTAACCGTTCGCTATGCTGGTGAAGGTTATAATCCAAGCCAAGACTACACATTTAGCTTCTGGATTAACAACGAAGAACCTACAATTAATTGTTCACGCGACTGGGGTTCGTCGAGTACGGCAGGATTTAGCATCACAATAAATGCTCAAAGCATATACGAGCGCGTTGGAAATTGTGTATTGCTTGTCAATGGCGAAATCGCTTACTCTATTGATGAACTTGCATTGGAAATTCTTGAACCTCAAACATTTAATTATAGCGAATCTGGCACTTACATCGTGCAACTACAATCTGCAAGTGGAAATATTTTAACAAGCCACAGACTTACAATCAGCGTTCCACTCAACACTGCGGCTATCATTCTTATTGTAATTGCCTGCGTAGTTGTTATTGGTGTAATTGTTACATTCATACTTATGCGTACACGTATGAAAGTGCGTTAAACCACCCGCACAAAAAAACAAGGAAAAAATCCTTGTTTTTTTTATTATATTAAAATACAATTTTTAACAAAAAAATATATTTTTGTAGTTTTTTGTATAAATTTAAAAAATTTTAAAAAATAGTTTACTTTTTGAAGAAATTATGCTAAAATTGTAGCAAAATGACATATTATAGGAGGCATTTATGAAAAAGTATTCAGTTGATTTAACAAAACTTGCTTCACTCAATTTATTCCAGTTGCGTGAAGTCGGATTTAAGATTGGTGTACGCAGTCCTACATCTTTAAAAGTAGAGGAATTGCGTAGCGCAATAATAAGCATTGTTAAGGGCGAAGTTGAGCCATATACCAAGGTAAAAAGTGGCAGACCTCACAGTAAGGAATTAATTCCTGACACAGAATGGGACAAAATCATAGGTTTTGACAGCCAATCACTCAAAAAGTTTAATCCTTCAAAATCAAGTATTTTACATTCTCCCAAATTTAACTCTATTACACAAGAGAACATCATTTATTCGGGTTATATCGAAATTGTTGGACACGATAAGTACTTCTTCCCTTGCAAAGCTGGTGAAATCTACATCGACGTTTTTTCACAAATTGATGCAAACATTCCCCATTTTAATACATTAAGAAATGGAGATTTAATAAATTGCTTGATTAATTTTGAAAATAATGTTCCAGTAGTTTCAAAAATCATTAGCATAAACGGAATAGAGCCGAGTAAGCTCGTACGCCCTATTTTTGAGGAAATGAAATGCTCATCACTTGATGAACCAATTAAATTTACACTTAAAAATCTTGATTTTTTAAATAATATCTGTCAAATTAGACGCGGGCAAAGAGTTATGATTTTAGGACAAAAATCAAGCGGGCAAAACTTTCTTTGTAACTGCATTGCAAAGGATATGGAGGCAACACATTCTATCGTTTACCTATCAATTTGCAAAAAGCCAGAAGAAAAAGTGGCACTTGAATCTAGTGATTATTTCTTCACTACCTTTGACGCAGAAGCGCGCAACATAAGTTTTTATTTTGACCTGCTTGCAGAACGAATCAAACGCTTGTGCGAACTAGGCAAAGATGTTGTGCTGATAATTGACGATATTGTTGACCTAATGAGCAACCTAAAAGAACTTATTCCAGAACACCAACATCAAACATTCTATATGGGAATAATTCAACAATTAAAGCGTTTGCTTGCGAATAGCTTTTATTCACAAAATGGAAGTATTACTATAATTCTAGCAGGTTCGTCCGATAGCAGTGATTCTCAATTTGTTCAGTTCTGCGAAACACTTGACGGACTTTGCAATACGCATATCAAACTAAATCGCACCGCATATATTCAAGGTAAGGACGAATTTTTCGACCCAGAAAACACCTATACCGAAGTTGTGCGTACAATATAGCAAAAAAGACGTATAACCTACGTCTTTTTTGTTTTTAAAGTTCAAACACTGATTCAGCAGACAATTCGATTCCGCCCTTCTCTTGCCTATCACTTGGTGTAACGTCAACAAGATAAGGAGCATATTCGTTACTTCCGCCAACACTTGCATTTCGAGCCCAATCTATTGCTCTCCAATCTGGATAGCAACCTGTACCGATAGATGTTGAACGCAAGGTTTCAATAATTGATACTAAACTTGTATCAAATTCTGTCGCGGTTGAACGAACACCATCATTAAGTCCGAGCCATACAGCGATTACGCTTGTTGAATCGTATGCACCGATAACAGTATTTCCGATTAATCCAATATTTGTATAGTTGCCCGCGCCAATGTTGCTATCTCTCGCTCCTGCGGTATATACATATGAATATGTCTTTGTAATGTCAAATTTGATTGCATTTCCAACTAACGCACCAACTTTTGACCCTGCAAGGTTCACAAATATTTTTGTGCCGTAAACATAACTATTTTCAATAGTATAACCATTATCAATTTCAGAGTTCGCAAGTCCTACAAGTCCACCAACAGAAGTTTCAGAATAATTCTTGCTAGAATCTTGACTAACGACTAAATCACCTTGCGAGAATGAGTTTTTGATGTTTGCGGTACTTGTGCTACTAGCACTCTGACTAGAACCTAACAAGCCAACAAGACCACCAATATATCCATCACTTGCAGTGATATTTACATCAGCCCAACTATAAGAAATGCTACCTGCGTTTACACCTACAAGCCCACCAAGACGTGAATTTGGAAGTGAAGCAAACGAGATTGTGCCAAGGCTTACTGCAACACAATGTTTAATGCTTCCGCGATTCTCGCTCGCGAGAGCACCGAATACAATTTGCGTATTCAAAGCATTTAAGTTACTTTCGTTAAATACCACACCAAGACTTGAAATAGTTGTGCTTTCGCTAATTAATTTAAACATACCAGCATTTAAAATTCCACTACTTGAAGTTGGAGCTTTTATTTCCTCAACCAACACAACATTTCCGCAACCATCAACAGATTTTGCACTTATTGTAGAATTTGAAGTGGTTAGATAATTCTCATTTGATAGTGCCAAATCACGAACGATTACAAAATATTTACCTGTTGCGCTCTGTGTTGTTCTAACAAGTTCTGTACCCTCTCTAATTTGATATGGAGAAGCTACTGAACCATCACCCGTATCAAAATTAAGTTTACTAATTCCAAGATATGGATAGTTATAGTTCTTTGATGCATCGCCAACTATCCAAAGTGTAGGATTGAAGTGATTGCTATCAACTTTAATTAAAGCATTTACGCGTGAAGCTGATTGAAGTTGCGCTGTTGTTAAGCTTTCAGTATAATGTGTATTTGTTTGTGAAATATCAAGATTTCCGCTCAAATTGTTATTTACTACAATTCCTGCCATAACACCGCTAAATCCACCAAAAGCAAGTCCCAAATTATCACTAACAACACTATAAGCCATAATATTTCCATTTGCGATACTTGCGGATACGAAACTATTTGTAACATTTCCAACAAGACCACCTATTTTGGTTAATTCACTCATAGAATTTACGATTATCCTGCCTTGCGAAAGGCTGTTATTCATAATTGTGTTTTCAAGAGAGCCTGCAATGCCTCCAGCAACAACATTTCCACCAGCGAAGTAAATGTCCATATTGTTAAATGCACCAATGATGCTACCTGTGCTTACACCAACAAGTCCACCAATTACCACATTATATGCGCCTGCATTTAAGTAGAATTGAGGTAATTCATTTTGTGTTAATCCTGAATAGTTGTCGCTAAACTTTTCTTCAATGCCACTAAATGTACTTGCGGTTGCACTTGTTGAGGTAACTGGAATGATTGTTCCAACAGAACAGCCGTAAACCGCACCAAAGTTTGCTCCTGCAAGTCCACCAAAGTTTGCCCCTGCGCTTGCGTTTAGCGTTGACTTACCATATTCAATTGTAAAGCCCGAGACAACTACATTTTGTGGAATTTCCTTGAATAGTCCGACATTACCGCTTATTGATGACGACAAATCAGCAATCTCTACAACCACGCCGTTACCAACAATTTTACGCGCATTGTTAATTTCAATGCTTGGAATAGCGGTAAGATTGATTATATCAGTATCAAAAATTATTGTTTTATTAGGCTTTTCTGCATTCGCAAGTTGACTTGACAACATATTCAAATCACTAACAAAGCAAGGCACCATTGCACTTTCAATAGAAAGGTCGAGATAATCATTCAATAGTTTAGGATACATAAATGAAATTTGTTTAACTGAACCTACGTCAGTCTCTTTTGTAAGATATGTCCAGTTAGTCAAAATCATTGTATTTCTATTTGAGAAGTTCGTTGCATCAAGCATTTGAAGTGCTGTCAAATTGGTTCCATAATCATCAATTACGCCAGCAAGCTCCGCCGAATAATATGAATAAATCACTCTTGCGTTGTTACCATCAATAGTTCCTACAAGTGCATTGTTTTGCGCTGTTACCATTGAGTTTGTAGGCATACGAGTTTGAACCGAACTAATTGATATACAATAAGCAATATCTGTATTTGTTATACCAACAATTCCGCCCAAATATGATGAAATTGCGCTAGTTGCGTTAAATGAAATTGTACCATTTGAAAGCGAATCATAAATTGCAAGTTGACTAAATCCCACAATACCGCCCAAGAAGTTGTCGCTACTGTTTGATTGCGCATTCGTAACATCAAGTTTTCCAACAAATGCACATTGAGTTATACGAAGCACTGAATTTGATTTAATAAGTTCACTATATTCATCGTTGTTAAGAATACCCTGCGTTACATTACCAATTACACCACCAGCAAAAATCTTGCTAGCTGTCGTGTTAATATTCAATTCACCGTTTGCCACAAGTGCGCAGAATATTTCTCTAGCCTCACCTTCTGGAACAATGTTTGCGTTTGCCATCACAAGATTATTCTTAACAGCACCGAACACACCACCAGCATAAACATTAGCATTAGCACCTGCTGTATGTACTATATTTGAATTAGACGTAATATATTGTGCTGTATAGCCACTAAATTGCATTGGGGCTGATGTACCGATAAATCTTTGACGATTTTCAACATAACCAGCCACCCCACCTAGATATACATTTCCATCATTAATGTTAGAATTAATCAACATTTTACTTGATAGATAAGCAAAGTTGGTGTTAAGTGCATTTCCAATAATTCCACCAATAAATGCATTCGAATTCGTGTTGCCACTTAATCTTGAAATATCAATAGTACCACTTATTTCAAAGTTTTGAATACGCGCAGAACTTTCAAGTTTTCCAGCCACTCCACCGACATTTATTTCAGCAGAATTTGCATCTAATGAAATGTCTGTGTTAAATATAAAGTTTTGCGTATCCATTAAAACGCCACGAACATTTAAAATACCACTTGAACGCCCAACAAGTCCACCGATTGCTACTGAATAGTTACCTGTTGATAAATACACTAGGTTCCACTCACCAAATTGCGAGCCACTTATTGTATTATCAATTGCACCCAATCCAAACAACGCACCAAAGTTTGATGTACCCGCAGTCGAAGCAGAATAGTCTTGAACTGTTATTGTAGTTCCCGAAGTAATGACATTTGTAAAGCTACTGCTTTGTGCCTTACCGACAACAAAACCAACATTATCAAACTTGTTAACTGTCAAACTTGAACCATCGTTAAGAGTAACAGAAATATTCTCAAAATTAGAACTTACGCTTTCCATAGCAAGTAATCCAAAGCTTGTGAAATTGTGTTCTGTTGCATCAATTGAGAAATCAAACACAAAATCAATGTTTAGCAATCTAAATTTTGAAGTATATCCAAACAACGAGTCAAAATTAGCAGCCTGAGTTGGGGTAAAGCCTGTGAGAGTAATTTTAGCATTACGAGTTACGGCATTATCCATATCAGATGGGACAGCACCTTCAAGTCTACCGCTTACTGCTTCAAGAAGGCTTGAGGCAATAGTGGTCTTACTCTTATCAAGCACATAACCCTGCCAATCGCTTCCATAAATTGTTAAGTCTGTTACAACCTTACCATAACTATTTTCGTTCGCATCTTCAAAGAATGCAAACAACTTGTCGACTGTATCAATATCTGTTACTGTACTTGAATAATTAGATTTCAATATTGGGAAGCGATGTGAAATCTTTGAGTTGTCAAGTTGCCAAATCGTGTTGTTAAAGCTTTCAAAAGATTTGTCGCTTGCCGAAGTTGCATAACCTACAAAACTTGTCGCTGTCATCGACATATTCACACTTGGAACAGCATCACCAGTAGACGCTGTTGCAATTTTGCCAATTGCCATAACGTTGTAATTTCCAATCTTCTCAACCGCTCTAATATTACTTGCTGATGTACCCGTTGTCTTATTTGTTTGCTCGTCATATTGACGGCTTCCTACAACAGGAACGGTTGATTTGCCTGAAACAACGTAGCCAAGATAACCAATTACACTACCGATTTCATAAGTACTATCGCCGATTTTTGAAGTGAATGCGGAACTTGTATCATAGTTATTAACTGCAACAATATAAGCA
Organism: Clostridia bacterium; assembly: GCA_017468205.1. GTDB lineage: Bacteria > Bacillota > Clostridia > Christensenellales > UBA1242 > UBA7867. The sequence continues at coordinate 42,852 of JAFUJK010000058.1, read as the reverse complement.
TTGCTTGCACTTGCATAGATTGGGGCACCAATTACTGCACCAACCAAACCACCGATAACTTTATTCGAATTTACCATACTTGTTGTATAAACTTGATATAGTGTTGCGCTAAAATTCATTGCGCCATTGGAAATAATATTTCCGTTTGATTCTGTGTAAGTGGTTAAATTTGAGATATTATAAATATTATTTTCACCTAATGAAAGTGCGCGCAAGTATCCCATGACAACATCGCCACCAGTTGGAGAATAATTCTCAGGTGCGCTTATTGCCATTCCAACAAGTCCACCAGCAATACTTACTTTCGAGGCAACTACGGCTACACGCGAATAGCTATAACTTATCAAACCACCTGTATTTAATCCTACAAGTCCACCGATTGCTGTCGACGAGTTTGTATTTTCAAACAATCCTGTATATCCAATGTGGTTTGCTGGATTAGTGCTTGATGTGATTGTGCTGTCAAGTTCCATTTGCTCTTTTACATCAATTCCAATGTATGAAGCAATTAACTGACCTCTATTTTCACCTACAAGTCCACCAGAGAAGTTTGTACCCAAAATTTTTGGAGCAAATTCGTTTGCTGTGTTTACAATAAACGTAATATCCTTTGCTTCTGAATCGGTTGCAATAAGTCCAAGCACACCACCAGCAATCTCACCATAAATTGTAACATTATTTGTTACAGTTAAGCCTTGAATACGTGGATTATTTTCGGCATTCTCCTCGTAATTTAAGTCTACAACACCGATAATTCCACCAGCATATGAAGAATCGCTATATTCAGTGTAATAATATCTAAATGGTGCATTTGCAACCGTAGCACTAATTGAACTTACGGAAATTCTGCTTTCAATGTTTCTAATTTCGCTATCTCCGCCAACGAATCCCGCGAGCGCACCCGTCATATTAAGACCTGTAATAGAAGCAAGTGAATTTGTACCATTTATTGTTACATTTTCAACAAATGAATCCTTAATCGTTCCAGCAAGCGTACCCATATGGCGCGCACGTGTTGTAATTTGACCATCAACGATTAAGTTTAAGTTGTGAACTCTTGCGCCATCAAGACTACTAAACACACCAAAATCATTTACAGATGCAGTTGAAGTATTTGAATATCTATAACTCAAGCCTTTTAGGTTGTAGCCATTGCCAAGCATATTACCCTTAAATATTGTATTGTAGGCTGTTTCGTGCATTGATGCACCAAAATCAACATCATTAATCAATGCCACATAATATTGCCCGAATACATATTTTGCAAGACTGCTTGAACTCGAAGTGTTTGCTGGATTAGCGTCCATAAATTGCGAACGTATTTCGCCATTTGCATCAGAATAGTTAAATACATTTTGCCAATCAATCAGGCTAGCAATCAAAATTGGGTTAGTCTGACTTCCATACTCACTATTTATATCATAAGTATAGTCATTACTACGATGTGAATAGTTAATTCTATCAGCAAAACGAAGTTGTGGACCTAGATATGTTCTTGTTGTGTCAATATACCAAGTGCTGTCCTCTTCCTCTGAAATTACAAAACCATCAAAAGCAAGACCTTTTGCATTGCTCCATTCTTCGGCTGAAATTGCAGTTGCTGGACTAGAAGAATCAACCAAACTATTGTCTGTGCTGTAATAATAGCAATTCTCCACTGTTGTGTTCTGTCCATTTAGAATATCGCCCTCTGTATTTGCACCGATAAATATTCCATTAATCAAACCAGTACTATTGATTTTACTCATTGAATATGAATACTTAATTGTACCATTTCCAGTGTTTTCATACACAAAACCACCAATAGCATTTGAACTTGACAATGGCAAGTTACTATAACTATTTAGAATTGTTCCTGCGTTTGAGTGTACAAGTCCACCAATCGTACCATAAGCAACAATTCCACCAAATACGCATTGCGCATCACTATCCATTTGCCCTCGCGCAAAGCTCGAACTTATGCGTCCTGTGCTTGTTTGGTCAGCGACTAAGCCCGCAGTTTTTGAGCCATTTGAATTAGATGAACTATAAATAGATGAACTATAATTGATAACCATACCATTGGCAAAATAACTATTTGCTATCGCACCAGCATTTTGGCCAACCAAGCCACCAACTCGTCCAGAAGCAAACAAGTTAAGTCCTTGCAAACCATAAGCTTTGTTTACGCCTAATGAATTTTGGCTATCCACTCTACCCACGCGACTATTTGTAATTGTTCCGCTTTGCGTATTCTGTCCAACAAGAGCACCGACATTTGTTGTAACAACTCTTGAAGTTGTGCTAAGGTCTGTCATTACAAAAGCAGAAGCTAGCGTATTATATCCCGAATATTTGCTATCGCTACTTTGGTCAAGCAACTGATTGAACACGTTATTTACAAAGGCAAAGTCGCTATTTTGACTATATGGTCGTGTTGTATTATCGTAAAGCACACGCCAATCATCTTTATTTTGAGTTACCACAACTTCACAGTTATAAATTGAACCTTCGTTAACACCAGCAATAAAACCAAAGTTTACATTGCTTGCATCTTGTAAATCAATCCACATATTATATGAAACATCAACAATTAAGTTTTTAAGTATTGAACCCTGTGGCAATCTACTAAACAAACCATATTCAATGGTATCAGTTCCGCCAGTTTCAGCAAAACTACGCAAGTTAATAACATATCCATTTCCATCAAGAGATGTTATCGCTGTGTCAATAGGCTCCCAATCGTCCAAAGTAATATCCGTTGTTAGCATATAACTTACGCCAGCGCGCATACTGCGGAATTTTTCCACACTGTCAATTAAGTCAGGAGTGTCGTCTGTCGTGTCATTTATAAAATTAACAACAAATTCTTGGTTAAATAATCTTTCATAGTTAGGAACAAACAACGCACTATTCAAGCCTTCTATTTCATCATCAAGCATCAATACATAGCAACTAGAATCAACATCGTAGACATAGTAGCCATAGAAATTGATGTCAAAGTTTAAACTTATAGTGTCCTTACCTTTTATTATGTAATAAGATAAGCCGTTAGTCATTGTTGTGTAACTCAATATGAAGTTATCATAACTCAAAGCAGATTGAATTGTTACAAAACCATTTCCGTCATTATAGCGCCACACACCGCCCTGACCATCACCTCTTTCGTTGATAAGTTTTAATTTTGATGCAACCTTACCCTCAATTGAGTTAACCGCCGAGTTAAAGCCAGCCTCGTCTACTGATGAGTTATATTTTTTATAAGTTTCAAGGCTTGGTGTTTGCAATTCCCAAACAACCTTTAAAGTGCTATAAGTTCTAATATTTGCATTTAATATACCGTCATCAGCACCATTCGCATACACCGCACTAATGTGATAATCTACGATTTAAAGTGTATAATTTAGAATAATTGGATTTAATAGCCCGCCTGACGCTGTCGTTGAGTTGATTGTAACAGTGATTAAGATTTGACCGTTTTCAGGCTTTGCAAGAATACCAACATAGAACGGAATATCAATGCTTACATTTTCTCTAACCCCATTACCATAACGAGATTGAATTTCGCCAAATGCACAACGTTCGAGAGAAGAATACTCACTACCTACCCCATAATCGGCACTTAATGTGATTGTGCTGTTTAGAAGAGTTCCATCAAGATGCAATATTGCTTCAGTTCCCCTTGCAATTGTGTCGCCGTGTCCACTATTAGACACCAAACTCAAACTTGCGCTTGGTGCAAAAGTTGTAATAAGTTGAATTGGGCTTGGATATGAATAAGCAAGTACGTCTCCATTGCTGGTAGTTTTCATAGCGCGAACAGAAATTGTAAACGCACGGCCCTCTTCAACATAACTTCCAATCAAAGTACGCACATAAATCGTACCGTCAAAGTATGCCTGACCAAGCGCATCATAACCCGATACTTTTCTTGCAACCAAATCACCTTGTTCATTCGTTTCAGCAGGAAGCAAGACATATGAACCATTGTGATACACAAGTTGTTGCATAATTACACTTTGACCGCTTGAATCTTGTGTGCTTGACAGCAATACATAGTCAAACAATGAATAGTTTGGAGTGATATTAACTTTTAGCACACCAGCAGTACCCGGTGCAATAAGATTACTCGCAACCTCTCCGCTATCCATCGAGCTTGCGCCATAGGTATAGTGGGATAAACTGATGTGAGAAATCGGCGTTGGTGTAATTGTGATTGCGAATGAATAAACTTTGTACACACCACTTTCATCACTAACTTGAACATTTATAATATAGTTTTGATTTTCAATTAATCCTCTTTTGCCATCTGGTATCTGAAGCAGATATTTTTGAGTAATTTTTTCGTCAAGAATATTTTCACTATCTACTCTATCCAACCTTGTAAGAACGACAGAATTTTCTACAACATTGCCATTCAAATCTTTTACCACTGGCTCGTCGATTATAACTGCGCTTGTATTGTCAGAGAAAACTTCAAGAGACAAAGTAAGGTTTCCACTACTTGTAATTGTTGCACTTGTAGCACTCAAAACACCACCAGTGATACCCTCGTAAATTTTCACATAAAAACTCTTTGAAAGTCCCACAAATCCATCAAGTGAATAGTTTTGAACTACACCACCAAAAGTTAATTCAATATATGGGGTTGCGATAACTTCAATAAGATTTGAATCAGTAGACTGAATTCCTCCCAACAAGTGAGGTTGACCAAACGGAATAAACGCACCACCATTTTGGAATGCATAGTCATTGAATGCAAAATATTGAGAATCGCTGGTAGTATATTTCACACCTAAAATATCATAGTATGTTGCATCAATATCTTCACGTCCAAAGGTTGGTATAAGTCGTTTTCCGTATGACTTTTTAACACTAATCTCATTATTATTTACTTCTAAAATTGAATTATCCGCATCATCAAGAATATCAAATGAATTAAATCCGCTTACAACATTTACTTCAATTTCGCTATAAATTCTCACATCAAGAACTGAACGGAAAGTCAATTTTACAACACCAGTTTGCTTAAATACAACATAAGCATCTGCTAAACTCTGGCCGTTTTGCACGATTTCTGCAATTTGACGATTTGAGGTAGAAACTTCAATGTTCCAGTCCTCAATATCGAGTTGAGGAGGAGCAACCGACACATTAAACAATCCGTTTACTAACCCCGTGCCAGTATTGAGCAAGTTTATTCTCTTTTCACCCTCAATCTTGCTTATATTATCCAACAACACCACACTTCCCAAACCTGTGTCAGTAAAGTATGTTGGAAGAAGTTTTCCGCTTTCGTGAAGAGTGTTTGCGCTAACCTCTATCTTTGTAACGGCTTGATTATATAACCAACTTCTATCCTTACTAAACAATAGTGGTAAATTGTCGTTTACATCTTGCATTGTATCAGCATCGTAACGCACCCAGGTTTGCAAAGGCGTGCCGTCTGCAGTACCAAATCCCCAACCTGTTCCGCTGTAAACATAACTTCCCGAGGTCAGCATTTGGTCGTGAGTTGCCGCGCCTGCTGTCGTATTTACAACTTCATCGGTAATAAGATAGTATGTATCTTGAACACCGCCATTTGTTTGAGTACCGAACATTTTATATGAATAAACATCGTTCAATTTTATAAAAACGTGAGCATAACATGTGTCAATATAATTTCCAACTGAACCCGTTTCATATACACCAACAAGTTCGCCCACTTTTGCTTCGTTATTGTGAAGTGCGATAATGTTTCCACTAGCATATGAATTAAGAACAAAGTACGAAGCGATACTTGCACCAGCGATTATCTCAATTTTACCAATCAAGCCACCACCGACACCATCTGCACCAGTAATTTGAACTTTATTGCGCGCAAAACTATTTTGAATAGTTGCATTAACAAAATAACCAACTAATCCACCAACATAGTTTTCTGCGATAACATCTCCGTTATAATCTCCGCTACCATAAGGCACAAACTCTTGATTTACAAAGCTCATTGCATAAGAATATGAAATGCTTCCATTTTCAAGGTAACCTACAAGACCACCGACATAATTTTGTCCACAAGCCATTGCTTGATTTAATCCAGTAAGCCCAGTTTCTTCATAATTCTCTGCACGACCAAAATCAATCGTACCGCTATTCCAACCTACAAGACCACCAACATAGTTGCGCCCTTGTGTTTTTACGCCAGAAATTACACGATATTCTTCATTGCCCTCAAATTTACCCAAAACACCTTGGTTCACACCAACAAAACCACCGACGCAATCAAAATTACTTGCAACAATTGAACCTACAACTTTATGTGAAGAAATCTTGCTATTCTCACCAACAAAACCAACTAATCCACCTATTTTATCGCCAAGGTCATCATTTGCAATACTTCTACTAACTTTAATCCTTACACGGCTTAACATTTCGTCAGTTTGGGTTAAAGTTGTGTTGTCCAATTTCCCAACAAGTCCACCCAAAGTTAATATGGTGTCATTTAGGTTTATATTAAATGATACATTTGTATAAACTTTTTCCGCTGTTCCACTTAACACACCAGAAAGCGCACCTATATTTGCTGTAATCAAAGCATTACTCATTCCGCCAATAGAAATTGTGCGAGTTTCATAATTTGCCAATTTTACAGCCACGTTTGATATTGTTCCGCTTATTTTTCCCGCCAACAAACCAACATTTACATTTGATACACCTGTAATTGACGCACTAGACAAGTCTAAACTTGTGCCAGAAAAACTAAAATCTATATTTTCGATTGTTCCGCTTACGTTCGCAAATAGACCTGTACTTAATTCTCCCTCTGCTGTTTCAATCAATTTACTGTTAAGATTGATGCCAATAATAGATTTTTTAATTCCGTTTTGCTCAAATCTACTTGATTTCAATGTTCCGCTAAAATCGCCCAGTGGCAAGTAACTTGAATAGTTGGATAAATCTATTGTTTGCATTAAATCATAATTTTTAGTCAATGCCACATCGCTTGAACCAATCGCCAAAAATTCTTCGGCGGTGTAAATTGTATATGGATTTAAAACACCATCTTCGACAATTACAGGCAAATCTACGTGATAAATTTCGTCATAGTTTACATCTTCTGCTGTTACTCTATCGAGCGGATAAATTCTAATTACACAAATACCTGCATTTTTAGCAACAATCCTATTTTGCGCATTAGGGTCAAAAACTACAATCGCATCTTCCTCATCGCCTTCAAATTCTGTCGTGGCAATTGGAGTACCACCAGCCGAAGTTGTTGCATTGTAAATCTTATAACCGAGTTCGCTATTAAATGGCGTTTTTGGAGAAATTGATGTGTAAATTGTGAAAGTTTTTCTTTCATCAGTTCCAAGGTCATTGAGATGTACAGCACCCTCACTCGTTTCGAAGTTTGTTATCTTGATTTCCTCGACCATAGTTGGGCGTAATATAATAACCCTACAAGAAATTGTAATCTGACGATTGTACTCAGTAACAGTCGCATATACATATGTTTCATATCTATTCAAAGTATCTTGCGGGCTAAGTGAAGCAGTAATTTCCGCCTCCAAGCCTGACGATTTAATTGAAATTAAATCCTCATCTTTTACACTCCAAACGATATTTTCAGCGTTTCCAGCCAATGCAGTAGCCGTTACATCAGCATAAATTTTCAAGGTACTTGTAGCCAATTCTTGTTGCTCATAATTAAGACTATTTATGTCATAAACTTGGGTTGTAATTTGCTTTAAGTTGTCCGTTCCGCTCCAATAATAGTTCAAAAGAGGTTTGTAAACTGAAATTTGTAGTTTACGTTCACTCTGCGCTTTTGTCCAAGTTCCATTTGGATTTTTCTTGTTGTACTCAAATTTTACAACAATTTCAACAGGAGCAATCGTAGGATTTAACGCACGGAAATAGAAAGTATTTGCATCTGTCAGGTTTGAAAGTCTAATAAAACTTCCATCATCAGTTGTATCAATACTTATGGCAATATAATCTGGCGCATCACTTTCAGGAGCCACCACACAAGCAAGGTCAATCTTACTTCCTTGTTTAACAGTCATCGCAGTTACACCCGCATCAAGCAATCCATCACTGTTTACATATATATCAGAATTCCAAGAATCAAGTGCGATATTACTGTTTTGATAACTATGTTCAGCACTAATATAGAAAGTAGTAAGTTCACCATATACATAAAGAGGTATAGTAACAGTTACACCGCTTTCAGCCATTATCGTTACACTTGTCGAGCCTTCTTTTAAAGCGGTTACAATATATGAGCGTTCGTTTTCGACATCTTTTGTTATAGTTGCAATATCGCTATCTTTTACAACCACTTCAAAGTTAGGATTACCAACATTTTCACCTGCACTTGTTGTAAAATCAAAGGCAAAGAAAGCATTGTCGCCAATTCCTAGTTCGATTTTTTCAAGTTCATCAACTAATTTTATTTCAGTAACACCTGCGGTTACGGTAAAATGCACCGTATTTTGAATATTTTGCGGAAGCGAAGGGTCATATGTATTTGCAACCATTGCTAACGTTACAGAGGACTTTATTTGGTCGCCAGTTAAAGCAACGTAGAATGTCGTATCATTGCGTAACAACTCACCATAGATATATTTATTAAAGTTGCTAGTTTCCTGCACATTTACATAGTTACGTGAATTTACATAAATTGCGAGATTTTCAAGTTTTTCTGCAAATCCAGCATCAGCATCAGTCAAACCATCAAGCTCGACAACATTTATGACAAAATTACGGTTCTTTGCACTCTCTGGCGCAACCACAACATTTACATCAGCACCACGAATATTTTGTGATTCATAGTAGTCTTGCAAAATTAATTCTAGTGGAGTTGACGTAGCCACACTACCTTGATTTGATAACATAACGTGTGTTGCCATTCTCACAACTTCAACATCATATGAACGTGTGAATGTTTTATAAACTTTACGCGAAACTGGGTCCATTACATCAATATTTACATACATTTTTGTTGTTCCGCTTTCGCGTGCATTAAGTGTAAAATTACCCATATCATCAACAGCGCTTGGTTCTACAATATAATCTTTATCTACTCCAATTACACTATCCTCTGTTGTTGTAATACGAGTTATAAGCACTTGACCCGCATCATTTACAACAACTTGCAAGTTTGCGCTATTCATCTGGTCGCTGTTAATTGTTAATTTCAATGTATCAACTTCTGGATATACCCCACCAGCATCAGGAGTAGCGTCTTTATTAAATAGTTGAATATCAGCAGTATCAATATCACGATAAACCATCACCAGTACAGCACATTTTACACCATTAGGCATTGAAGCCTCTATTTGAACTACTCCACATTGCGCTTCTTGTCCAACCACAAGAGTATTACTTTCTATAACAACGCCCGCAGGAGTTGACGAACCGTAACGCGCATCCCACAGTTCACTTTCTGGCGTCATTATTGTAAATGTTGCTTCATTTGGATAAACCCTGCTTGGTTCAAACGCTATTAACGAACTAGTTTCAAGTTTAAGTGTACTTCCCAATTCAACCAATGGAAGATTGTTCAAAAACTCCATTTTTTCTGCATTTTTATAAACAATAACTTCGATTTCTTCACTAAAAACAGTGTTTGTTTCGCAAGATACAACGCGCATTTTTGTTCGTCCTGCGTTTTTCGCAGTCAAACGAATAGTTGATTCATTTTCATTCAACTCTACATCCGCATTAGCAACAGAGTCATCGTCAAAACGACAATATACTTCTTTAACCATATCTTCCGTTGCGCCTTCAATTGTAGCAGTTATCACCTGCGTCTTGCTATAAGTTACTGCATCTTCGTCCTCGCCTTCAAGTGGTTCATCTACAACAATATCATCAAGATAAAGTTCGACAACGTTGGTTGAAACACTTACTTTGAGGTTCGCGTAAATATCACCACAACCAACAAGTCCAAGACAAGCGGTCGAAATTATAACCAATAATAATGATAATGCAAAATATCTACTCTTCATACATTTTTCCCTATTTTTATTTTGTCGATTTAACAAGTATTTATTTATAAATTGTCGAAAAAATCTATATTTTTAATTGTATTAAAAAAACACCCTAAAAGTCAAATGAAATAGCGCATAATTTCAAATTATTAACGACTATTTTTAGTATTTCAAAAAAATAAGACAAAATATTCAAAAATACGTCAAATTAGTTGCTTTAAAATAGCAAAAATTGTATAATTTTAGTAAAAAAATAAATGGAGAATGATATGGTAAACGATAAAATTTTATATGACCTTGATGACTCTTTGGGAGCGTGGTGGGAACATGGTTTTGATGCACCAAAAATGACCAACAAACTCTATCCTTACACCTCTATGTTTAGACCAATAGTAATTAATAAATTAACCATTAAAAATAGGCTTGTAATGGGACCTATGGGCAACATAAATATGGCAGAGGAAAACGGACGCCCTAGCCAAAAAATGATTAGTTATTTCACCGAACGTGCAAAAGGTGGAGTTGGCTTAATTACAACAGGTTTGGTACCTGTAAGTTTTAATATTGACGCCACAGTAAAAGAGTTGGGAGATTTAAGTTATTTTCCACGCATTGACCGCTCACGCACTGTTTATTCAGGTTGGCGCGAAATTGCCGCAGGTGTTCACTCTCATGGTTCACACATTTTTATACAACTCACCGCAGGTCTTGGCAGAGTAGGAAACCCTCAATGCTTGCTTACGCAATTCAAGTTGCCTGTAAGCGCTTCTTGGAATCCAAATTTTTACATTCCGCAAATCCCTTGCAAACGTATAAGTAGCGGAAAATTAAATAAAATTGTCAAAAATTTTGGGCAAGCTGCGGCTGATGCAAAATCATTAAACATTGACGGGGTTTATCTCCACGGACACGAAGGTTATTTGCTTGAACAACTGACAAACCCAGCCTACAACCGCCGTTCTATGGGCAAATATTCAGATTGGCAACGTTTTGGAATTGATATAGTAAAAGAAATTCGCGCACGTGTGGGCGATGACTACCCTATTATGTATAGAATCGACCTTTCTTTGGCTCTTAACGCAACATATAAGGAAGATATTAATAAAGTAAAAAGTCTGAAAAAATTCCGCAATGAACGCACAATTCAACAAACTCTCGACTATATGACAAACCTAGTCAAGGCTGGTGTTGATATGTTCGACGTTGACCTCGGTTGTTATGACAACTGGTGGCTTCCTCACCCACCTGCAAGTATGCCAAGTGGTTGTTACTTGGATGTGGCAGAAATTGTAAAAGACTATTTTAAAGCAAATAAAATTTTATCTAATGCTGGTCAACCTGTGCCAGTTGTTGCTGTCGGCAAATTAGGATATCCAGACCTTGCTGAAAAAGCCTTGCGCGATGAAAAATGTGATATGATTATGCTAGCACGCCCACTTCTTGCTGACCCTGAATGGCCAAACAAAGCCTACGCTGGCGAATGCTCAAAAATCCGCCCTTGTATAGGTTGTCACGAGGCTTGTATTCGTGAATTTGTAGATGGCGGTCACCCTCAATGCGCAGTTAATCCACGCACATCATTTGAAGAAGTGTTTTCTAGCACAATCCAACCAGCACCTCACAAGAAAAAAGTTGCGGTTATAGGTGCGGGACCTGCGGGAATTACTGCATCAAAAGTTCTTGTTGCGCGCGGACACACTGTAACACTTTTTGAAGCACAAAAAGAAATTGGCGGAACATTGCGTGCTGGCGGTGTTCCTAAAATTAAATATGAAATTGCAAATTACATTGAATTTTTAGAAAATGAAGTAAAATCACTTGAAAAACACTCAAACTTTACCCTAAAACTTAACACTACTGCAAGCGTATCTGATTTGAAGGGCAAATTTGACAGTGTTGTTATCGCAACAGGCAGCCACATAGTTAAGCCTGCGATTGATGGTGTTGAAAGCAAGAATGTTGTTACTGTAACCGAAGCATTGTTAAACCCTGAAATCGTGAAAAAGGCAAACAATATTGTTATAATCGGCGGTGGCGATTCTGGTTGCGAAACAGCATATTGGGCTGGAATTGAATTAAAGAAAAATGTACAAATTGTCGAAATGACTGCAAATCTTATGGCGGACACTTGTACAGCCAACCGCGGACACATTCTCCACTACCTTGATAAGGCTGGTATCGTTACGCATAATTTAAGTACCGTAATCAGTATAAAACCTGAGGGTGTTATAATTAGAAAAAACACTCACAGTTCTGTTCCAAACCCATACAATACTTGGCAAGCAATATTACCCGACAACATAAAAAATCCTCTTGCGCCTAAAATAAAAACACGAACAGAAGAAAAAATGCTTCCAGCAGACCTTGTAATTCTTGCACTTGGCACAAAACCACTTGATGAACTATATTATAATTTAATTGAAACGCAAGCAGTTCCTCACGTTTGCCGTATCGGTGATGCCATTAAGCCTGGCAAAATATTTATGGCAACAAAGAGTGCATTCCGTGTCGCTCGCGAAATTTAGAGGTAAAAATGAATAAAAACAAATATTTAGAAGATTTTTATAACACGCACGATGAAGATGCTCGATTTAATTTAAGCCGAGCACACAAACTTGAATATATTACAACGATGCACTACATTCACAAATACGCAAAAAAGCGCGCTAGCATTCTCGAACTCGGGGCTTCAACTGGCGCATATTCAATTCAGCTTGCAAAAGAAGGATATACTGTTACCGCAGTAGAGTTGTTACAAAACAATCTTGATGTGTTAATCAAAAATTCCAAAGGACTAGACAACCTCACAGCACACCAAGGCAACGCGCTTGACCTATCAAAATTTGACGACAACTCTTTTGATGTTGTTCTCAATCTTGGGCCTATGTATCACTTGTACACCGAAAAAGACAGATTAAAAGCAATTAAAGAAAGCATCCGAGTCTGCAAACCAAATGGCATAATCTTTTTTGCCTACATCACCTGTTCCGATGTGATTTTGTACGGCGGTTTTATGCACCACGAAATCTTTGACCTTTTGCCACGAATAGATAAGCGCGGTACAATTAAACCAGCTCCCGAGCACATTTTTGGCAGTTATTTTATTGAAGATTTTGAAAAACAATTCAAAAAATTGCCCGTTACTCACCTAAAAAATGTTTCCGCAGATGGCATTGCTCTCAAAATTGCTGAAAAAATCGAAGAAATGAGCGATGATGAATTCAAATTATTTAATGATTGGCATCTATCCACTTGCGAACGACTTGACCATCAAGGTTTAAGTTCACATATGCTATATATATGTAGAAAAAATTAAAATTTAGCAAAAATTATTTACTTTTATCATAAAATATGATATCATAACTAAAATCTTATATTAGAGGTATACAATATGTCAAAATCAAAAGCGTCATATAAATACGGCGAAGATTGCGTTGAATTGTGGCACGACCGCAAACGTTGGTGTGGCCTCCCACTTTCCTTCACTCGTTATAGCATTGTAAAAAAACCTGGCAAATGGGTGAAATTGATTGCTGATATCGGTTTCTTTACTACTCACGTTGAAGAAGTTAACATTTTCCGTATTGACGACACTACAATTTTTGAATCATTTACTAATAAATTCTGGGGTACTGGTACGCTGAAAGTTTATTGTAAAGATGCATCAGACGACCATATGGACTTGGTTCGCATTAAGAACCCTTCAAAAGTCCGCAATATCATCAATGAACTTATCGAAGATGACCGTAAGTCGCGCAATGTGCAATACGGCGAAATGCAATTCTAAATTCAAGGCGAAAGCCTTGTTTTTTGTTTTCCCTACATTTCATTTTTAATAAATATTAGTCAATTTTCCTTTTAAAAAACAAAAAAACTACGAAAAAATGAGCAAAATCATAAAAAACGCAACTTTTCCACATTTTTTCAAGTTTTTCATAGCAAAAAAGTTGCCCCCCCCCCCTAATATGTTATAATGTGCACAAGTGGTGATTTATGGCTTAAAATTGAATTTTTTCACTATTTTGAGTCAATATTAACACTAATATCTAAATAAAAAAGGGGAAAACCTATGGACAAAAATGATTTATCTTTAAAAAACGACGCAAGCAAAAAGCGAATGAAAGACTATTACAAGCAAATGAAAGCTATTGACCGCAAACTTGATGGCTTCCCTGCAAAAGTTAGAAAAGCCGTGCCTTACATTTTAGGCGGTTCAGCTTTCACTGCGTGGGCTGTAAAATCAGTGATTGAATACAATGTAGCGCGCGACAACTGCCTTACCAACGCTTATTTGACACTTAAAGACCAAGCGCAACAAGAGGTTGCTTATCAATTCCATTTAAACGCTTTGAACGCATTACAAATGGGCACCCCATGGATAGACCTTGGTGAAAATATTGATTATTACTATGGTAATAATGTTGAACTTGTTAATTCTTGGCACAACTTACAAAAAAACAATCCCGATTTATATAACAGAATGATGGACTGGTATGATACAGCATATAGTTCAAAATATGATACACTTACAAAATTTGCAAATGAACGTGGTTTTGCTACAACTGAAGAATTGTATGATTATATGTATACTTCTGTACCAGATTTGCCACCAGAACTAAACTATGGAGATTCTGTAGAACTTCCAGTTGAGCAAATATCTAAAATTATATATTATGAGATGGATTTGCAAAATTTCATAACAAAAGAACTTATTTCAGCATTCTCTAACGAACTTTTGAATCAAGGCATTAATATAAACGAAATGCTCGACACAGAGATTCAATTTCCTCGAACCGAACAAGAATATTCTGGTTTTTATGATACATTATCAAAAGTATTATTTAAAGAAGACTTTATGAACCACGTTGCACCAGAGCCAATGACCGCCGAAGGACTTGAACGCTATGGAGTAAGTAGTAAAGTTTCCGCTAATGACCTACTCGACGAGTTATCAACCAGTCCTCTTGATACAAGCACCATTCAATTACAAGATGCTCTTGACATAGGTATCTCGGGTGCATTGATTGCAGTTGGTACAGCAGCAATCGCAAGCAAGGCTCAAGACTACTTTGGTCGCAATGGCAAAGGTGGCTTAGCATTACACAAACTCAGCAATAAAATTCAAACACAATTTGCCAACATTACAAACTACATTTCAAAAGATAAAAAAGTCCAACAAGAAGAAATTATTGAAAGAGAAAAAGAACACACAAAAGTTACTATTGACTTAAAAAATGGTCGCGTTAGATAATTAGAAATATGACGTATAGTGATTAAAAAATACAAGATAGTGATTAAAAACAGCAGGAAAACGCTCAAAATTGAGCGTTTTCTTATTTTTAAATATTATTAATTCCTGATAATTAAGAAGCAAAATAATCACCAAGAAATTTTGAAATTTCACGCGCCGATTGCTTCATTTCCTCGTCCAAAATATGCGCACTTACAACAACTCCACCAAGCACATCGCCAGCAGAAATAACTGGAACAATTATAATTGGATTATCAAAATTTATATATTTTGCAAGTGAAATTCTTTCATTAATTTCAACTTCTTGCCTGCTATTTAAAACTTTCAAAATATCCTCTGTAATATCACTTTCTGATTGTAAATTTTCGCCATTTTTGGATACAACTTTTTCCGTATCCAATATGTAAATATCACAATTTCTTCCAAGTCGTGCAACACGAACTACGGAGTTAGCAAGTTCTGCTATTTCCCTTATTAGATGAAATTTTCTCATAACAACCTGCTGATTTGAGCAAGCGCAAAACTCCATCAAATCACCATAATTTATCCTTAAAGCTTTTCGCACTTCGCGAGGTATAACTACCCTTCCCAATACATCAACGTGTCGTAACATTCCTTTCTTGTCGTCAGCCATTTTTTAACTCCTTATACTTTTGTTATTAGTATATATAACAATGTTAAAACTATACATAATAATAACAAAAACCGCTATTTTATCAAAAAATAACGGTTTTTAAGAGTTTTTATAGTACTATGCATAGGTATTATGCATTGCATAGTACCTATTTTATGCGATTAATTCTAGCAATTTTGGCAAGACTTTCTTGTTTGCTTGTTCTGCATCATAATTAAATCTAATAAAATTTTCATCATCAACCAGCACCTTTTTTGCAACTGTAAGCAAGTCTATTTTCATTTCTTCAAGCAACAATATACTATAATTCTGTGCTACAAAATCTGCTATATTATCTTCATTCAATTTATTTTTAATCAATATACTTTCTATTGTTCCACTATCAGCTACGTAGTCAAACATTGATTCATAAAACAACCTAAGACGCTCTATTGACAATTTACTACCATTACTAACAGCCAATATCCCCCACTCGTGAGCGCGAACAAGATTGCTAGGCATAAGCCCATCAATACCACGCTTATAAATGTAACAAAGGAAATCCTGCGCAGGAACACAGCCACCAGCAGCCATTTCAATCACGTCCATTATTTTACGAGCATACTCTCTAACAAAAACATCTTGGGGCAAGATATCTTCTTTTTGGTTTAGTTCTGTAAACTGCTCACGAATAATATTAAAGAATACTCGCTGATTTTCATATTCTACTTCAGAAATATCCGCGATAAAGAAATCATTTGCATCAAAATTCACCAAATTTTCTATATTCATTTTTCCCTCCTATATCCCAAAATCTTTTTTCAAAGACCTAAGCGACCTTTTAAATCTAAACATAAACATCAAAACGATTTCGGACACACTTAATAAAAACGCAACAACTGTTGGCCACATTACTGGACAATCGAAGCAAAGTAACAAAATTAATGAAATTACAGATAAGAACAAAATCATAAACATAGGTTTAAACATCTCAAAATTTACATAACCACTAACAATAGACATTATACCTGCCACTACACCATAGCCTATCCACATACACGGGATTGCGTACATTACTCCCCAGCCCCACGTTTGAGTATATAATTCCAAAAACAACATAAATCCAGTTAACCAAAAAACTTGTGAAGTTAAAATTTGCGCAGGACTATAAATTTTCTTAATAGGTCTAATAATCAACACCCAAGCAAGAAATGCCCCAATCGTAACATACAACGACCACGACACAGTCTTTTCAAACAATAGGTTCACAACAAGACACAGCGCAACACCTAACAACAATAACCTTTCCAAAACTTTTACAACGGGAACCCGTCTATCGTGCACAAGATTATATTGCGGATAGAAATTATTTTTCTTTTCCGCGTTATCATCAACGCACTTTCCACACAATGGGCAATTAGATTTGCCTTGTTCGTTTTCAATCTTACAATTATCACAAAATCCCATTTTTCCCTCCTTATAGATTTGAAAAGACTTCAACCTTTAAACCAAGTTCACTTAACGTCTTGAAAAAATCACGTATTACACGCATTTCAACCAGTCTTGTACTGAATGTTAAGCTACATTTTCCATTAAAAGTACCAACTGTTAAATTTATTCTATTTAGTTTTGTTGCACCAAGTACAAAATGATAGTTTAATATCTTATCATTCAGTTCATCAGGCAACTTGCAGACACCCAGATTACTTATGGTACTTGTAAACAAGCGTTCCCCAACTCTATTATAGACAATTTTTAGCACAGGGTCTTTAATAAACACCGGCATTATTCGCACAAAGAAATTGCGTTCGCTCTTTACATTAGTGTTTATACTTTGTTGAACATAATCCTTATTAAGTTGTTTTGATTGCTTCTTTACGATTTCCAGCAACATCGCAAAGGTTCCTTCTTCCCTATCAACAGGTATTTCAAGATTGATATATTGTGAAAAATTGCGCATTGTTTTGGTTGGATAGAAATGTCTTAAACTAACTGGCACACTCAATTTTACTGGATTTTTATGCTGTTTGTTCTGATGCCTCTTTTCTGCTATCATAACCTTCAAGTAAATGGCACTTAAAAATTCATTGATTGTTGCATCAAACTCTTTGGCTATTCTTTTTAATTCAACAATGTCCACAACGCCTGTTACAACTTTTAAAATATTTGGATTTTCCAATGGTCCTTTAATGGCAAAAGCCACGCTTTCTTTTCGTGGCTTACATTTGCCTTTTGTTGCGAAACGTCTAAAACTATCCTCACTTTCCTCAATGGAAGGCAGGTCGCGAACATTAAGGTTAAATTTATTTAGATTAGCATATTGAGTGCCGCACAATTCAAAATATCTAACTAACAGTGTATTGAAAAACTGAATTGCGCCACCACCATCAGTAAGTGAATGGAAAGTTTCAAACGATATTTTGTTATCCAAATAAAGCACTCTAAAAATTTGGTTTTTTCGATTAAACACGAAAGGTCTACAAGGATAGTCAACTTCTCTTTCAATTTTAGGTTTTGTGTCCAACACCTGAAAATAGTGCCAGAATAATCCATCACATAATGATACATTAAAGAATGGATATCTCACCAATGTTTCATCTAGCGCTTGTTGAAGATATTGTGGATTTACTTTTTCAGCAACAATCACACAAAGCCTAAAAACTGAATTCCATTCAGCCGAACCTATTGCGGGAT
Organism: Clostridia bacterium; assembly: GCA_017468205.1. Taxonomy (GTDB): domain Bacteria; phylum Bacillota; class Clostridia; order Christensenellales; family UBA1242; genus UBA7867. The sequence continues at coordinate 24,338 of JAFUJK010000058.1, read as the reverse complement.
AAATGAGCGCCGCATTGTCAAGTCGCAACCAATTTTCCCTTATATTTCGGGCTTCCATTCTTTTTATTAATTCAACTTCTCTAGCGCGCTCTTTTGCCTCTTTTTTCAGCATCTTCTCTTCTGTTGTGCGCTGTTTTGAATCCTTATGCTCTTTCGATATTATTACTTTTTTGCTCAATTTCTGCTCCAATTATTGTGCTATCTTCAAACTCTCGCCAATGAAGTTAATTACATAGTCATTTTCTACTGAATAAACATTTGAGAAGTAACCGCTATAAGCACTCTTCTCCGCGTCTGTTGCCTTGCCAAATGCCTCCCACTTTGCGTCGTCCCACCAAGCATCAGCAACAAAGTTTACAACGCGAGTTTGAGTTAATGAATAGTTATTTACAGCCCCATCTGTATCAGCAATAACACTATATGCTGGTTTTAGGGAAATCTTGAGATAGTAACCATTAAGTTCCTCTGGCAAACTCTCCTCGCTAGCCAATTCAAAGTTGAAGTAGTCCTTATCGCCGCCGAAGCACGAAGCATAGAAGCCATCTGTTATAGTTGTTTCAGTACTAATATCAGTAAACATCGTCCTGAAATTTGCCTTATCCACAAGCGAGCCTTTCTCAAAGTCATATGTTGCATCTGTATATTTTGCACCTGATGTTGGGTCGTAAGCAAGAGCCTTAAAGAAGGTCTGGTCATAGAAGAAGAAGTCGCGAGAGTCTTCTGCCAATGCAATCGTATTATTATCTCCTGCAACAGGGCTTACACACCCCTCCGTAAAGAAATGCACAGCAGGCAAAGCATAGTCAAGTCTAACAAATATAGGTTTTACATCGCCACCAGCATCATAAGTTGCCTCGTCTACATTATAGATATCCTCATAAATAGAGTACACCATAAACAATTTGTAATTATCAGCGAGTTTTTCATTGAACTTAAACTGGATTGTTTGCGTATCCAAATCTTCTTTATTTTCTGGGTCATCTGTTGCACCAATATTTACTATTGAAGCATAAGTATTTTTAGATGTAGAGTTTACTAAATTCTTTATAGTTTCCCATTTCCATTTTTCTTTAGCCGGATCTGTATATGTTGTATCCAACAAGTCATAGATAGTGCCCATTGACTCTTCATTGTAAGTGTATTGTGTAGTAACATCAAACGCAAGGAAATTAATATATTTTGACGCCGTGCTTGGCTTAAATCCAGCTTCCGCCCACTTTTCAGGAGCAACGTAAGTCAGATTTGGAATAATAATATTCTTGTTGTTACTTGTTTTCCAACCTATTTTAAGATAAGATTTTTTCCCGTAGGTATAAGCAGAAGTTGAAATATCAAGATTAAGTTGCCAATCATTGATGTTGTAATATGCTCCCAAGCCTGTTGCAATTCCGTGTTCTGATGCATTCTTTAATGCTATTGATGAGATAGGTATATTTTTAGCAGAAACAATAATTTCGTTTGAAACAGAGTAGTCATCAAGACTCGTGCTTGCATCTAAATCAAGATAAATGCTTACATTACTCTTAATTTCAACAGCATCCTTTGTGTACACTTTAAATGCAAGATAGCGCACATATCCCGATGTTTCGTCTTCTACAAAAGTAATTTCATTTTGTGGCACAAAGAGTTCACCATCACCGCCACCAGCAACACTTGAAAGAAGGAACGTAAAGTTTCCGTTTATCGCACTCCACTCTTCATAAGTCGCACTGGTAGGCAATGAAAGCGGAGAGTTTGGAACGGCATATAAAGTCTTTGCGTTATAGTCTTGAGTTCCAATTTCAAGTTCGGTGTTGTTTGTCAATTCATTTTCATCATTGAAATCAGTTGAACCATAAATCTTAAATTGTTGCAATTTTTCGGTAACTTTCACATTCAATGAATTATAAGTATTTGCAGTATTATAAACAATATATTTACCCGCAGCATCGGTTATTGCTGTTGTTGGCGAATATTCAACAAAACCAGTAGCATCAGTTATAACATTATAGTCGCAGTCGATTGGTTGTCCATTCTTATTTGTGCGAACAACGTACGGTCTTACTTTGATATTACCAGCGCCAAGTGCTTTGAGTGCTTCACCTATAACAACCATACCTTCGCCGTCAGTTTTTTGGTGCAATACAAGTTCACCTGTTTCGTCATTAGCATCAACAACAAGGCTTCCTGTTTCATTTGTTAAAGTTGAAGTATCAATAAAGTAAACAAATTTTGAGAAAGTTGGATTCTTCTCTGTGTTATATGTACTAGTTACAATAAAGTCAGCATTAGACGAAATAATATCGCCGTCTTTTACTATTGTGAGGTCAACAACTTCATTTTGACCAATTGCAGTTTCGCCATTTACAAAAGTAAAGTTTTCTGGTGTGCTAAACTCAATTTCAACGGCGCGAGTTGTAACAATAGTGTGATTACCAATACCAAACTCCAAAGTTATCTCCTCGTCTGGCTCTTGGGTTCTCAATGGAACGATTGTCCAAATACCCGTTTCTGTATCACAATAACAATCCAAAGGAGGATTTTCCGCATTCCAAGAAACATCACCACGAGTAAATGAGTTTGACACTTTTATATAGAAATCTCCAAGTTGTTCATATAGTGGGTTTGAAGCATTGTACTCATTACTCTTGGTTGGTTCAAGATACAAGTCAAGGTTTATAACTCCCTCGACTCCCGTGTCAGTTGCAGAGAAACGCAATGGTGTATTATTATCAAAATGCAAAGCTGTCTTAACTATTGAATTTTCCGCTTCATAGTCATTATTTTGAATAATGATGCTTTTAAGTTGTATAGGGAACAATCTTAATTGACATTCTGTTGGAACAATTTCAGCTTTCGTTGAGTCGTAAACATCTTGAATAGATATGGTAATATTTGCAAATTCTGGGTCAACAACTGGCTCATCGCCTGCACTATCATCGCGATATGTAACATTTACAAGCCCAGTATTAAGACCAACTGATGCGTGAGCTGTTTCATCTGATGTGAATGTAACAACCTTATTATCACTAGCATCGCCATTTCTATGAGGATTAAGAGCGCGAGTTGGATAAACATTTGTTACAAGTTGAACGGAGTCGCCGTAGATAAAGTCAGCAGTCGCAAGGTCGATTGCACTACCATTGACTGGATTTTTTGCTAAAACTTCAATTTCTTTTACAGGAACATCAACAAAAACAGCAAGTGATTGAGAACGGAATGTGCCGTCAGTTGTTTCAGCAACAATATAACAATCGCCACCACGATTACAATCATATCCATCAGTTTCATCAATTACTGCTTCAACTGAAAAAGCCTCACCCATTGTAACAATCTCTGGGACTGAAATAATAGAGTTATCAATTGTACCCGACATATTACGCACGGTTAATTTGACGTCAACGGGGGTAGCCTTGTCGTCAATAGTTTGTGTACCGTCGGGATTGTTTGTAATAGTTGCGTTTATATCCACAACTTTAAGTTCAAAAGTACCGCCATTTTCACTAATCACAATAGTTTCTTCTGTATTGAACTTCAAACCTAAAACAGGCTCTTTATGTGGATTAAAATATCCCGCAGCATATGCAATCCCCAAATACACTGCAACAAAAACAAACAGCCCTACAAACACATACCCGACTATTGTCAACGCATTTAACAGCGATTTACCTTTTGACATTTTTATACCCCCTATATCTTACGTTTAGTATAACTCATTATCTAAAATTATATAAAAAAATTATATTAATTGTCAAACTTTTGACCTTAATTTACTATTATTTAACCAAAATAGAAACAATGTCCGAATTTAAGTGATTTCCATTCGTAATTACGATGTAATATTGCCCTGATTTAACTGCCTCAACATAGACATTCCCTGTCATTGGATTAATCGAAATGCCGTCAGTACTTACCTCATTTCCAACACTATCTGTTGTGATACAATAGAATGTGTCCGAAGTTGAACTGCTTAATTTGTATTCAATCACCACATAATCATCGACATCTAACTCAACGCTTTTTGTTGAAACACAAACAAAATTTGAGGTTTGAGGCCATTGTCTTCTCACCTCAAAACTATAAGTTGCCATTTTCTTCATTGGGTCATTTGATGTAATCGTGAAAGAATAAAATCCAGTTGTTTCCACATCAATATTTATTTCATTACCAGTTATTTCAATGCTTTTGAAGTTATCCGTTGACGAAATTGCAAAACCACCAAAGCATTCACCCATATCAACCTCAACACTAAAATTGATTGATTTATCCGTTATATAAGCAATATCATTTTCAAGCGGAGAAACAAATTTAATTTGTTCGCACATAGGACTAACAATAATATGAATCGAATCTGACGTTAACCATTCACTATGATTTAGCCCCGCATCACAGAATGTATATTGAATAATTCCGCTAGAAACGGCATAAAAAGGCATATATACCGTGCGCTCGTCATTACTTATTGAACGATAAGCCTGCAATTCCGCGTTGAAATCAAGATAGTCCGCACTATTCTTACTTTCGTCCAATTCCTGACTAACAAAAAGCAATTTATGCACAGCATCTTTAAGAGAAATATCCGAGGAGATTTTCAAAATATAGAACGGCTTTAAACTTTCATTTGGTGAATATAAATAATAGTTATCAATACCTGAACTATTTTTAATTGCAGACATTGGATTTAAATCGCTATCCAACAATTCAATTTTATATTGCGTTGCAACTTTTTCAACGATTATTTTAGTTGTGCGAGATATTTTCGTATAAGAACTTCCCACGCAACCACTTTTAGCATAAACTCGAACAATTGCCTCACCCTCGGATATTGGAGTAACAATACCTTCACTATTAACAGTAGCAACAGACGGAGCAAGCGATTCAAATTCATAACCCATATTATAGCCATTGCCAACTGATGGAATTATTGCAGTGCTTTCCTTATTACCATTCAACTTAACTCTATAACTTGAAGCCAGTTCAAAATCAATACAATAAACCGCACGTTCAACAACCACTTTAACCTGAGCAGAACTTTCGCCTGTTTGTGCAAGCAAATATGTTGTACCAGCATCAACAGGAGTTATCACACCAGTATCCTGATTATAATCAATCACATCGGTGTCATAACTAAACAAAATGTCTTTCTGGCTATTTGTTACAACAATCGCACTAGCAGTTGCTTCTTGCGTTGTGCCCATTTTTAGATAGATTTGTTCCTCACAATTAAAAGAAATTGAGTCTATCGTAGGAGGCGGAGTTTGTCCACAACCTGAAAACAAGCAAATTGCAACGACCAAGAAAGGTGCTAGAAAAAGCAAAGACTTTCTCATTTCACTTCTCCCAAAATAATCTTAATTATAATTATAATTAAAAAATAGAAAAACGTCAATCAAATACGCACTTTTTACCAAAATAAAATAGGCATAAAACACATATGCCTATTATTTGCAATTTTAAAACAATTTATTATTATTTACCTCTCAATCTACGTACAAAAGCAGGGATATCTGATTCATCAAAGTCAACAGACATACGACTTGATTTACCAGCATTATTTGGTGCGCTTACGTTTTGAGAATATCCACCAACCAATTCTTTTTCGCTTTCGTCAAGATTGTTTGCAGACATTTTTCCACTTTCAATTTTGCTAGCCAAGAATTCTGCATATTTTTGTTGAGAAACGTGGTCATTTTCTTCACGCTCATTGCGGTCTAACAGGTCTGAACCTTGAAAACCTGTTGCAATAACTGTAATTTCAACACTATCATCAAGAGATTCGTCAATGCTTGCACCAAAAATAATGTTACAATTTGGGTCAACAATTTCACGCATAAGGTCAGCTGCTTCGTGAACTTGGTCAATAGGCAAACTTGTACCACCCTTAACATTGAAAATGATACCAGTTGCGCCCTCGATTGTTGTTTCAAGCAATGGACTAGACACAGCTTGCGAAAGTGCCTCAAAAATTCTACGTTCGCCCTTTGCTCTACCGATACCCATATGAGCAAGTCCACGATTTTTCATTGTTGTTCTAACGTCAGCAAAGTCAAGATTGATAAGAGAGTTTTCGATAATAAGGTTAGAAATTCCCTGTACACCTTGTCTTAAAACATCATCCGCATAACGGAATGTATCAACGATACTTGTACCCTTTGGAACAAGTTTGAATAATTTTTCATTTGGGATAATAACAAGAGAATCAACCGTTTTTCTCAACGCTTCCAAACCTTTTTCAGCATTTTCCATACGGCGTCTACCTTCAAAGTTAAACGGTTTTGTAACAACGGCGATTGTCAAGATTTCCTTTTCACGAGTAAGCCCCGCAATCATAGGAGCAGCACCTGTACCAGTACCACCACCCATACCAGCAGTAATAAACACCAAGTCCGCATCACTTACAGCCTGTGTCAATTCCTCCAAATTCTCCTCGGCAGCAGCATAACCCACTTCTGGGTCTGCTCCAGCTCCCCATCCGCGAGTTAATTTAGAACCAATTTGAATACGATAGTCAGCCTTACTAATTTGTAAAGCCTGTTTATCTGTGTTTACTGCGATAAATTCGACGCCATTGATACCTGCATCAATCATTCTATTTACAGCATTGCTACCGCCACCACCAACACCAATAACTTTTATTTTTACCACAGGATTGATGTTGCCTTGATTCATTCCATAGTTGTTGTATGTTTCCATAATAATACCTCCAATTTATGCTTTAAAATTGCTTTTTAAAAATTTTTATAAAAAGTGAATACCTTGCGTGATTTTGTCTTAATGCCAAGTCCAAAAGCCCCAAGACTGCACTATTTATTGGTTCTGTCATTTGCGGAACATCTGGGTTAATAATTCTTACTTCTTTACCCATAAATTCCCTTAACGTTTCGCAAGCGCCTTTTATATATGTAATCCCACCGCCCGTAAGATTCACAGGGATAAAGTCTGGTCGCTCATACTCACAAGACTCCAAACTTTTGTTTATCATTGTTGCAATTTGTTTGATTTTGCGCAGAGTTATTTCATAAACTGCCAACGCATCATACTGATATGTATTTCCATTATAAGTTACGGACATTTTCTCATTCTCGCTTGGTTTGCCCGTCAGCGTAATATTTTGTTTTAATATTTCCGCAACATCAAATGGTGCTTCAAGCATTTCTGCTAAATCAGCAGTGATTTGACCACCACCCAACGCAAAACTTCTCATATGCACTACGCCATCACCAACAATAACAGCCACCGAAGTTGTAAGATAGCCACAATCCACCAAAATTGAGCATTGGTCGCGTTGTTCAGGTTCCAATAAAAACATTGATTCCGCCAACACTTCTGAAATAAATTCAACAAAAGGGATTTTTAAATCGTGGACTGCTTGTGATATTGTTCCTACAAAATTCCGCTCACACAGCATAAAACTTAATGTTGCACAAAGTGCGGTTGTAACCCTGCCCTTTGGGTCAATCACGCGTTCACCGCTGTCCAGTTCATAGTAGATTGGGCTTCGGTTTATAACCAAATGGGTTGGACTGCTACCAAATTCATCAGCTTGCGCAAAAACTTGTTCAATCTCGCGCTCGGTTATTCTACGTTTCTTGCCATATTCAACACATTGTGTCCTTACCTCAGAAATGCTAAATTCAGCAGGCACTCCGACATAAAGGTGAGAAATTTTTGAACGTGAATTTTGCTCTGCAACTGTTATCGTGCTACACAAGACTTGGCTTAAAGCTTGAGGCTCTAAAATTTCGCCATTTAAGAAACCTGCATACGAACTCTGCGCAAAACCCTTAACGTCAAACGTTCCATTAACGCCTCTATCGCCAATCAAAACTGAAATATGACTTGAACCGAAATCAAGTACGGCGATATTTTTTCTTACCATTAAAAACCTCCTATTTTAGTTAAACTAGCCCTATTTACCATTAATTATATTTATTATAATAAATAAAGTCAAACGAATTTGGGTATTTTTTGAATATTTATAAGCGATTTTTGCCAAAAACCCTTTAAAACATCAAAAATGATGAATAAAAATAAAGCAAATTCACCAACATTCGACAAATATTGCAAAATACTTTTATCAAAAACCATAGATACGCACAGTACTATGCAATAAATTTTACGAATAGTTCTGCTGTTAAATACTGGAAAACTAAACAAAAGTAAAAAAGAAGAGCATTTTTAAGATACTCCTCTTTTTCATTAATTTTTATACAAACATTAATGCCATTTGATTATTGTTAACTTACCTATCAGCCAGAAAGGACGCGCTCTTCCGTGTGCAGAATTGTACATTCCATAAAAAATTCCAAGAACGTGAAAAATGATAATAATAGGAATTGCTATAAGTTTAATTTCATCTATAAAACCAACAGAAAGATATAAGATTGACATCAAAATCCACAAAATCAGCGACTGATTTGCGTGATAAAGTGCGAATGGTTCACGGCGACAAAAAATAAACGGCAAGAAAAACAAAATGTATGACAAAGCAGATACAAGTTCAATTACTGGCTTGCTGTTGTTGACATATGGTTTTGTTATGTCTGTATCGTTCATTTTTGATTTTTCTTCTTTTGTTGGTTCCTCAACTAGCTCTTTTTTATCGACAATATTAGCCTGCTCCTCAACAATGTTGTTTTCAGCAACTCCGTTTACATCTTCAATAATTTCGTCAACTTTTTTTGCTTCGCTTACTTTTTTAAGGCTTTTTGGGGCGCGTTTTGTAGTTTTTTCTTTTTCTGGCACTTTTCTCTCCTTTTTGTATAATTTAATAAAATTATAACACAAATAAATTTTTAAGGCTATAAAAAACATTATGTTTTCCAAAAAAAATTAAAAAAAGAAAAAGCATAGATTATGCTTGATAACTTATGTAATTAATTATGCTATTTTTACTATTGTAAACGATACATTTTGAAACGTTGTTTGTGCACCAATATTCCGCAAAGTTAATACATTTGAAGTACCAAACGTTAAAATAATTGCACTATTTAAAGACACCCTATTCCCAACTGCTCCCATAATAACACTTCTAGAATTACCATTTACAGTACCACCAACAGTTAGCGCAACGGACACGTTTCCACTAGCAGGGATAATCGCATCTGTTGACCAATTTATCATATAAGTACCACTATTTAAAGTAATAGATGTAGCTCCTTGTGCGTGTTGAATATTTGTACCACTTAAAACAACATTTACCTCAAAAGGAATATCTGAACCGCTAGCCACCAAAACATTATTAGGCGTGGAAAAACTACCAAAGTCGACTATTGCACCAGGCAATCCACGCGGTCCTTGTGGTCCCGTTTCTCCCGTTGCCCCACGTGGACCACGAATCACATAGGAACGCAAACGCGGACAGAAAAAAGGCTCTCCACTTCCACAACAACGCGAAGTATTTCGACAACAATTTCTATTAAAATTCATAAAATCAACCTCTTTTTATTTACTATTGCCATTTTATGAAAAAAGAAAAAACATTGTTAAAAATGTTTCTTCTTTCTACTTTTCCTGCTCTATATTCTTCGTTTGCTCTTCCATTTTTTGTTGTTTAATTCTTTCTCTGCGCTCTTTATAATACGCGTTAAGTTTTTTTCTTCTTTCTTTTTCACAAACTTCGGCTTCTTCTGGGGTCATTTCTGCATAGCGCGCTTCTAAATTCGCTCTTCTTCTTTGATAATCCTTTCTCCATTTTTCTTTTTGTTTTTTATCATACTCTGCTTTTTCTTCAGGAGTCATATTAGCAATTGTTTGTTGTAATTTAACTCTTGCTTTTTCAGTTTTTACTTTAGTTTTTGCCTTCTTTTGCGCATAATATTCCGCTTTTTCCTCAGGAGTCATAGCCTCGATACGAGCTTCTTCTTCCGCTTTTTTCTTATAATAGTATTTTTGTTGATATTTTTTATTTTGTTCTTTTTTCTGCTCCTCGGTCAAACGTGTTCTAGGTTCTTTTTTAGGGTTGTCATTATGAACCCTTTTCTCTTCCCTTTTCATTCTCAATTCTTCTTTTCTTTTTTCTTTTTCTAGTCTTATTTGTTCTTCTTCGGCTTTCTGTTTTTCCTCTCGAGCTCTACGTCGTTCTTCCGTAAACTTTTCCCTTTCAAGTTTTCTAGCTTCATATGCTTGCTTTCTTTGCTCATCTCTTTCAGCTTTTTCCTCTGGGGTTAAAATCTTTTTTTCTTTACGCTCAATAACTCTTGATTTTATCATATCTGGTGTTTCATTTGTATTATTTTCGAGATTATAATGAGCTAAAATCTCGTCTATCTCTGAATTAAAGAAAACATATTCTTTTAACAATTCAGGGTTATAAATAACGCCTTTTTCCAACTTGTATTTTGCTTCAGGTTGTACTTTGTAACTAATTATTGGTTGAAGTGTTAAATCTGATTGAACTAAACAAACACAGGTAATATCTCCATTACTTCTTATAATATCTTTATTAATCTCAACATAAAGTTTCTTTTGAAGAAATGACACCTCGCTTTTATGACAAAAGAAAATAGTCCTTGATATATCGCCATTATTTTCATACACAGATTTTATAACATTCGATGTTTCAAATTCTTTGTTATACAATTTATGACATTTAGTAACCCTATTCCAAATTTCAACTTGTTTTGAAAGAGATTCTATAATTAAAAATGGTTCATAATTTTTACTTATTTTATCTTTAATTATCAATCTTTCGCATTCTGTAAACCAATCCTCCACACTATTTAAGTTGATAGGATTGAAAATTATAGCTTTCTTTTTGTTTGTTTGCATAATAAAACTCCATTTATATTTAAAATAAATTATACAACAAATTTTTCAATTTGACAATACCCTAAATTAAAAAACACAAAAACAAAAAAAGCACGTACCACGCGCTTACTTATAATGGAGCTACTGGCGGGACTCGAACCCGCGACCCGCTGATTACGAATCAGCTACTCTACCAACTGAGCCACAGTAGCAAGTGTTATTATTATAACACATAGATGAATAAATTTCAACTAATATTGATAATAAAAAATAAACTATTTTTTACAAATTACATTTAATAAAACTTTTTACAAGAAAAAACAACCATTTAGGTTGTTTTTCTTATTTATTTTCCGTTTGTAATGATTCGCCAATCTCAATTGGAGTGTTTGCTGATTCGACTTCCACTTTGTTAACTTCAATTTCTGGACTTGTAGCAACTTCTTCCTTTACTTCGCTCTTTAATTTTTCATCATTAACATCATTTTCTTGAACTGCTTGTTCGCTTTTCTCTTGCTCCACACTTTCAAGCAACTCTATTTTCTTTGCATTTTTTAGAGCACGTTTTTGAATTCTTTTTTCGAGTTTTAACGCTTCTTTTGCACGTTGTTTCTCTAATTTTGCCAATTTTTTAGGGCTCAATGTCGCTTCATAATCGCGTTTCATTTCCTGCATTTTATCCATTACGAGCGCACTCACTTTGTCCAGCACATCTCTTTTTGGTCTTTGCCCTTCAAACTCGCTCAAATCAATTGGTTCACCAATAAAAAGTTTGTTAAATCTAAACAATTTTGGTTTCATAGCCATATACATCGGTACAATTGGCGAATTGGTTTTCAACGCAAAAAGCGCCATTCCATTCTTCAATGCCGTGGTTTCGTCTAGCGTTTCCTTTCTTGTCCCTTCTGGAAACAAAATTAAGTGATTGTCTTGTTCAAGCACTTTAATAGTTTCGCGAACTGTTGCCGTACTCAAATCCTGTCTATTTACAGGAATACCACCAAATTTTTTGAAACACCAACCCAAAAATTTATTTTTAAAAAGAGTATGTTTTGCCAAAACAAACGGACGTTTAACCCTGCAACAATCCAAAATAACTATATCCAAATTTGAAGTATGATTACATGCCAAAATAGCACGTCCTTTTGGAGTGTTTTTCTTACCTATTACTTTAATTGGGTACAAAATTTTAGCAAAAGGCCAAACAATGCACCTACAAATATGATAAAAAACTGCCAAAATATCCTCCTATAACGAGGTAATATATTCCAATTCCTCTTTAGTAAGCGTTCTAGTGCGCCCGATTTCCAAATCTCCAAGTTCAAGTTTTCCAAAAGAAATTCGTTTCAACACTACAACTTTGCTTCCCACAGCCTCAAACATTCGTCTAATTTGTCTATTTTTGCCTTCATGAATAGTGATAGAATATGTTGTTTGCCCATTATTAGAAAATTTCTTTTCAACTTTTGCAGGGCTAGTTACAAAACCGCCAATATCTACTCCATTTCTCAAAATCTCAACTTGCTTTTGCTCCAATTCGCCATTAATTGTTGCAAGATAAGTCTTATTCAACTCAAAACTAGGATGAATTAGTTTTTGCGCCACATCACCATCATTTGTAAACAGCAAAAGACCACTTGTATTGTAGTCTAATCTGCCGACAGGATATACACGTTGCTTAATATCTGGCAAAAAATCCATAACCGTACGTCTATGTTGTGGGTCCTTAACTGTTGTTACAGTAGCCAAAGGCTTATTAAGCATAATGTAAACCATATCACCTTTTATGCGAATTGGTTTGTTATCAACGGTTACAACATCGCGATATTCATCAACTATTGTCCCCATTTTCTTGACAACTCGAGCATTAACACGAACGCGCCCTTGCGTAATAATCTTATCACAATTACGTCTACTATCTACACCCGACAATGCCATAAATTTGTTTAATCTCATCATTTGTTTGACCTCTTTAGTAATTAATTTACGCCCCAATGGTCAATGATATCTTTGACCTTATCTCGTAGTAGTTTTGAATCTACCTCTCCTATTGTATATATTTTTTCGCTAAAAATCAAGCGTTTACCATAATAAACTTCAACTTTGCCGATTTCTTGTTCTGATTTTACAGGAGCGACAAGTTTTTCAGGTAAATCATATATTATATTAATATTTAGACGTTCCTCCTCAGTCAAAGCCAATTTAAGACCAGATTTTGAAAACACTTGTATACTTCCAACCTCACCATTTTCTAAAGGAATATCTCTTATATATTGATAAGGCTCTAAAATTTGATAACTAGAATATTTTTCACAAACAGCGTTTAGCATTGATGCGCTTTCTTCAAACATTGGCCCACAATTTAAAACAACACAAACAACTTTCAATCCATCTCTTTCAACTGCGCTAACCAAACATCTGCCAGCATCGCCAGTATATCCCGTCTTTACACCGATACACCCCTCCAAACTGTTAAGCAAGCGATTTTTATTTGCAAGAAAGCGCATTCCTTCTTCACTGCTTGGTATTTTTATATTCTTTGTAGCTACAATTTGTGCAAAATCTTCATTTTTCAGAGCATAAGCTGTTATTTTCGCCAAATCTCGCGCTGTTGTATAGTGTTCTTCTGCATCAAGACCATGCGGATTTGCAAAACTAGTGTTTTCTGCGCCCGCTTTTTTCGCTGTTTCTTCCATAAGTAAGCAAAACTCATCAATACTTCCCGCCGTATAAATAGCAAGTGCGCACGCAGCATCATTTCCACTTCGCAACATCAAACCATAAAGCAAATCACGAACGCTTAACTCCTCACCAGCACGCAAATAAATACTTGTACCCTCAATTCCAACCGCACGCTTATCAATTTTTACAATAGCATCAAGGTCATCACAATTTTCTATAACAGTAATCGCTGTTGCTATTTTTGTTGTACTAGCCATTGCACGTTTTGCATCTGCATTTTTCTCATAAAATACGCGCCCACTATCAGCATCAAAAACAAACGCCGAACTACCACTACAACCAACAGAAATACTACCTTTTGGTAACACTTCCTCTTGTATAGCGGATACATTCAAATCGCTGTTAAAAATGCATAATACTGCCGTAAAAAGCGTAAAAATTGATAAAAATACGAGTTTTTTCATTGTTTTTAGTCCTTTTTATCTTTTTTTGCCCCGTTTTTAGCAACGGCTTTAAGGTAATCGGAAAGCGCATCGCCCACTTTATCCATAACGTTAGCCCACGCATTTTGATTCTGCATAGTTATCATTTGGTGTTCTCCATTATTTACAATTAAGAACCCCATTGGTTCAGCAGTAAAACCTGAGCCAGTACCACCAGCAAAAGGGAAATTATTTCCTTTTCTAACAACCATTTTGTTCGCATACTGACCGCCCCCAGTTACTAGGCCTATTGTTATTTTTATAATTGGATAAGCGACAACACCACCGCCCATATCCAAAGGATTTCCAACTATTGTATCCATATCAACAAGTGTTTTTATATTATCAAGCGCGTCTGCCACTAGTTGCGCGATAGGATTTTGCATTTTGTCTTGAGAATCTTTCATATACCTTAAACCACCTTTTAGTTAATCTTTTTGCGCGTATAGCGCCTGCTAAAATTATAAGAAAATTTAATACTACACTGGTATGAAAAACCACCTTAAACTCGTCCTCATCACTTTGAGCATTTACCCCAATATATGCGGGTATCTCGCCTTTTTTAGTATATATACCCGCCAAAAAACAATACATAGTGTTTAAAAACACACCTCCAGCAAGACTCGACACAAAAGCATCATTCTTCTTTGCCACAGTTAAAAATACGGATAAATTACGAATTATAATGTACCGAAAAATCACCTTCGCAAAGTATTCAAAAAACACTACTTTGGGGTCATAAACTTTTAATGGAACTTGCTTTTCTTCACCTCTTCGCTTGATTATAGTTATCGCTGTTTTTTGCAACCTAACTTGAAAACATATTAGAGGTATTCCCCACAACGTGAGTACAACCACACCCAAATTTTCTTTTATGTTAAGGTACAAGTTCGCACTCATAAAAAGAGGCAACAACATTAGAATAGTAAGAGACGCAAGCACTATCAACACAATAAAATACCATTGCATATCGCTATTATTTGAGAAAAAATAAAAAAAATGCGTCAAAAACGCATTTTTCTTAAAATTTTTTATCGTTATTGTACAAAAATAACTTTTTAACAATATTATGATAAAAAATCAGTTTTAATCTCTTGCGGACTATTTTTATGCTATGTATTAACCATTTTGTTTCAACATTTCAGCCTCGGCATCGTCTTCATCAAGAGGAACGACCTCAAACTCATTATAAATAGAATCGCTATCACTTCCAACAGAAAGTATCTTAATTTGTTCAAGCAATTCCTCATATTTAGGCAACTGCTCCAAACTTTCCAACTCAAAACGCTTCAAAAACTCATCAGTAGTTCCAAAAAGCAACGGTTTTCCAACAACGTCCTTACGCCCGACGACTTCAATCAAGTTATGTGTTAAAAGCAACTGAATAGCATAATCACTACTTACACCTCTTATATTTTCGATTTCAAGACGAGTGATAGGCTGTTGATATGCAATAATCGCGATAGTTTCAAGTGCTGTTTTACTGAGCGCACGCTCACGAATTGGGTTAAGCACCACACTAATTGAGTCAGCAATACTAGGATTTGTGCAAAGTTGAATTTTATCCTTAAAATTAATTAACTGAATACCACTTTGGTCATTATACTTACTTTCGCGTAAAAACTCCACCGCTTCAAGGACTTCTTTTTCCTTTATTTCGAGTTTGTCCGCAATTTCAGCAACACTTACACCCGCACCCGCGACAAATAAAATACCCTCAATTATATTCGGTAAATTCTTCTGCATTTACCGCTACCTCCTCATCTTTTTTCTCTATGTGTATTTCCCCAAAAATCTCGTCCTGTGTTACCGCAGCATACTGAATTTTGAGCAATTCAAGCAATGCCAGAAATGTATTTATAATCTCACTTTTTGTAAAGTCGTGAGCAAACAAGTCATTAAAGCGCATTTTTTTGCGTTGGGAAAGTTGATTTTGTATGTTTTGAAAGCAATCACGCACTGTAAATCTGTCTTTCTGAATTTTTCTTTCAACTATCGGCGCAGTTTTTTGCTCAATTCGCATCAACATTTTACTAAATGCATCTACAAGATTTTGCATATTCATATTTTTTAAAACAATACGGAAATCATTTGCTGATTTTTCTGGCTCTTTATAGAACCTGTCCACATTTTCGTGAACCCCGAGAGTTTCGCTCGTTTCTTTGAAAATTCGATATAACTCCATTCGCCGTTTGTATATCGCTTCCATATCCAACTCTTCCATATCATCATCAACTTCGGGTTTAGGAAGTAAGCAGGCGGATTTTATTTCAAGAAGTTTCGCAGCCTCGCGGATAAACCAACTCATAGATTCCATATCAATATCTTTGAGCGCGCGCACATATTCCAAAAACTGCCCTGTAATATCGGCGATTTTGACATCTTTAATATCAAGTTTTGTCGATTTTACCAATCGCCATAAGACATCAAGAGGCCCTTCGTGTTCATCAAAATAAAACACCATTTCGCTAACTTCTGCCACATCATCCTGTGTAATGCCTTCTAGATTTTCGTCATTAAGAGCATCAGAAAAATCACCCAAATCAAGTTTTTCTTTCTCCATTGTAACACCTTTTTAAGTAAATATCATACCAAACAACGCAAGCAAATTGCCTATAACTAAATTTGAAAACGCAGTCAAAACCCAGCCAAGAGCACCTGTAATTAACAACACAAGCAGAATCACCCAACTCCATTGGCGCATAAACGCGAGGAATTTGTTGTCATATCGGCAGAACGCAGACACGAGATTGAAACCATCGAGTGGATAAAGTGGAAGCAAGTTGAAAACAGCAAAAATCAAGTTTGTACAAGCAAGATAGTAGAATAAAATTTGCAAGAACTCAAAAATTAGCAATGTTGGGTCGAGGAACAACGCGCAAAGAGAATAGCAAAGCGTAAAAATTATGCAAAGCACCAAGTTTGTCAATATTCCTGAAAGTGCAACAATAACTTCACCTTTCCTTATATTGCGAAAATTGTTAGAGTTAATTGGCACAGGTTTTGCCCAACCAAAACCAATTAAAATCAAAAACACAAAGCCGAGCGCATCAAAATGTTTTGCTGGATTTAAAGTCAGCCTACCCGCGTATTTTGGGGTTAGGTCGCCCATTTTTACAGCGGCATAACTATGTGCGAACTCGTGGCATACAATAGCGACAACAATAGCGATTATCCACGCGCCCAAGTATATAAAAATATGCGCAGCATCAAGCCCTGAAGTAAATATGTTTATAATGCCCAAAGTCTTTCTCCTTATAATTAATATATATATTATATATGAAAAAGCAAATTTTAGCAAATGATTTAAGGTATAAAAAAATGTGAAATTTTGTAGGATTTTAAAAAAAGCGCGCCCTCCTGTCATTTCGAGCATAGCCGAGAAATCTCAATATTCAAGGAACTTGTCATTGCGAGGAGCAACACAACACAGCAATCTCGCCTTTAAAAACACAAAAAAGAGCCTGTTGGCTCTCTTTTTGTTACGTCAACTTATCCGTGTTGCTTGTATCAGTGTTCACGTTTGCGCTGATTTCACTAAATTGTGCTACAATAAGTTTTCCTTTGATTGAGTCGTCATAGGTTAAACGCGCGCTCCAACTTGTACTAATTAAAGTGTCGTCTACATACCAGCCGTCAAATTGATAACCATTTAGTTTGAGACGCGCAACAACAGTTATTGTGTCGCCCTCCGCAAGATTTTCAAAATCATCACCCACAATCTCCGCGCTTCCGCCTATTGTTGATACAACCGCAACATTCTCAAGCCCACCACAGCCAGCTTCTTTAAGCACGGGCGCAGTGTTCTGCATTCCCAGCGAAATGTTAAAGTCCGCTTTTATTCTATTGATGCGCAACATCAATTCATTTCCGCTTGCGTTCAACGTGTATTCAATGCTAAAACAATTTGAGTTAACTAGCGTTCCGCTCAAATATTCAAAGGCAATCGCCACATCACTTCCCAAGGTGATTTGTGAGAAGTAATAACCACTACCAGCCGTTAAATAGTACGTTAGTTCAAAATTTTGCACACGACTCATTTCGTTAGTAAAAGTTTGGGTGCCTGTTATGTTTGCCGTGTAATATTTTATGAAATATGCTGTGTATGTCTGCGCACTGCTCGCTGTTATCGTCAACGGATTTGTTTCATAAGTTCCTCCTCCGCTGTCCTGCCAGTATGCAAAAGTGTAGCCAGTATTTGGCATTGCCGATAATGATACCGTGTCGCCACTTTCAAAAGTACCAGCACCAAACACCGAACCATAGGAAGAATTATTTGAAGTTGCATTAATTATAATACCTGATTTGAAATATGCAACACAAGATATATCTTCCGTTACTACAAATGAATAAGAATTGCTTTCAATTCTACTATTCCCCACTAACCAATAGTCAAATAGATAGCCAGAGTTTGGGGTAGCTGTGATTGTGGCGATTGTTTTATAGTTGTAATTTCCGCCACCAGTTGTACTTCCTTGTGTAGAATTATTAGATGTGGTGTTTATTGAAAATTCAACATAAGTTGCAAGTGTATCCAATGAAATATGAGCGGCTGGACGAACGCCGAGGCTAGTGTTCACATAGGTGCTGTAAGCGGAGCCCGAGGAGGTCACTAGCAGCGCAAGGTTGTTATTGTTAGAGTTGCCGGAGCGCAGAAAGCAATAGCTGGTAGTTGAACTTGTACTGCTATATAAAGACGTTGCGAATGCTCTATCAGTGGCTGTTAAGCCCCATTGTCCTGTATATGTTGTTGTATTATTTGTATATGAACTAGTTGTATTACACGATACCTCACCATGTGATGGTAACCACATATAACTGCTATTTCCCACTGTTGTAGACATATTGTCAAATTTTGATGTTTGACTACTTGAATAGTAGTAACTTGTATCGTTAGTTGTCCCACTTTTCAATGTTTGATAGCCTGCCGTTTTAGGTGTAGCAAAGATTGATTGTAGCGTACTGCTTGATTGAGTTACAAGTGGATAAAATGTATCGTCTATGTAAGCTTGAATTGTTGATGTTGCATATGTATCATACGATACAGTAACGGAAGAACTATCACCCCATTTGCTTATTGTATAACATTTTGACAACCAAATGCTCAAATAATCACCACTTAAATATGTCGCCTGCCAATACAGCGGGTCGCCACTGGTGCCATTTACATAGCCCATTGGAAAGATTATTGTGCTTCCGCTATTGTTACTTGTGCGCCCTGCTATGTTATGGGCGGTATACTTGGCTGTGTTGTTTGTATTATTCCAATATCCCACCAAAGCTAACAACTCATTTGCAGCTACCGTATTTATTGTACCATCCGTCGTAAAAAGATTAGTCGAAATTGTCGCACTTTCGGTTGTCGCATTTGTATTATTGATGTGGCGAATTATAAAAAATATGCCCGAGCCAACCAAAGCAACGGCAAGAACCGCTATACAAACTATTATACTTACCCTTTTTGCAGTTTCTTTCATAAAATTTACCCCTATTTTTTAAAACGACATATTGTCGTATTGACAATATTTTACACCGATAATAAGTCGGATGTCAAATAAAATTCGACAATTTGTCGTAAAATATTTGTATGAGAATTATAGAAACAATTGGAATTAACATTCGCGAGCTACGACTTGAAAAACAACTAACACAACGAGATTTAGGCAAAATCATTGGCACAACCGAGGACACGATTTCACTATGGGAGCGCGGACTTCGCGCGCCATGTGCCGAAATGCTATATCAACTTGCACAATTCTTCAATGTCAGCGTTGACTACCTTTTTGGTCTTGACAAAATATAAGCCTTGCGCCTTGCATTCGCTTGGCTTTTCTTTTTTCTACCCTAGCATTTGAATTTTCACTCAAAACTATGCTTACAAATCTCATTTTTATGCTAAAACTCATCGAAGACTGAAAAAAAATACATTTTCAGATTATTTTTCAAATCTACACTATATATTTTAGAGAGATTTTCTCCCAAAGTCAACAAAAATTAAACAAAATATTATAAAATATTGTTTATGGAAACATTTGGAGAATTTTTAAAAAAAGAGCGACAGGCTTATCAAATGACTCAACAAGAACTTGCAAGGGAATTGAATGTTGACCGCAGTTTGGTTAGCCAGTGGGAGCGCGGAATTTGTGAACCGAACCTATGCAGTTTGCGCGGGCTTTGCGTTGCGCTCAATTTGACTGGCGATGAAGTTTTGCAGGTTGATGTTGAAAAAAGGCGTCAAATTGCGCAGGAGAGAATAAAGAAAAATATAGCATAAAACTCTTTTTGGAGTTTTTTATTTTTATAAGAAAATAATTCCTTATTTTGCCGAGATTTCTCCATGCGTTGCTTAAAAGCGATTTCTCCCATATAGGCTAAATCTCAACATTCATGATACTTGTCATTGCGAAGCACAAAGTGCTGTGGCAATCTCGCCTTTTATCCCCCGTGGCGTCGACTTTGTCGCCGAGATTATCGCGTCGCTTCGCTCTTCATAATGACACGGGGGGCTGTCATTTCGAGTAAGTGGAGCGCATCGAGAAATCTCAATATTCAAGAAACATATCATTGCGAGGAGCAACGCGACGTGGCAATCTCGCCTCATAATGACACGAAAGGCAGCCCGCGCCCAACAATCATAATTCCCTGCTTTAATTAATACATATATTATATGAAAGTACTTTTTATCAAAGCGCGACACATAATACTCACGGTGCTAATTTTATTTTTTATGCTCGCACTCATATTCAAACCTGACTCCTATATGCAATCAGTTACAAATGGGCTATTAATCTGGCTAAACTCCGTACTTCCTGCGCTTTTTCCGTTCTTTTTCTTTTCTGGTTTACTCATAAAAATGCGAGCTGTGGACAAGTTAGGAATTATGTTATCACGACCAATGACCACCCTTTTTCATTGCCCCGGTTCAAGCGGAATTATATATCTTTTAAGCATTATTTCTGGCTATCCCGTGGGTGCAAAAATAACAAGCGAGATGTATGCTCGCGGAGCATTGACTACTGCGCAAGTTATGAGAATAAACGCTTTTGCCTCCACTTCTGGTCCCTTATTTATTGTTGGTTCGGTTGGTGTTGGAATGTTCGTAGACCACACTTGCGGAATAATAATGCTTATTTCTCACCTACTGGGCGCGTTGCTTAATGGTATTCTATATCGCAATTATCATTACACTAAATCAGAACAAACAAATAAACAATTTTCAAGCGCAAAAACAGAAGATATTTTATCCTCTACTATGTATGATTCTATAATATCCATACTTTTAGTAGGCGGATATATAGCAATTTTCTTTATTTTAATTGATGTTTTATTCAACATTGGTTTACTCACGGCATTAAGCACAATTCTAGCGCAAATTTTATCTTTTTTAGGTCTTTCTGCTGACCTTGCAACAGGCATAACAAGTGGTCTTTTTGAAATCACACGAGGATGCTTTGATTTATCAAAAACTGGCATTGACTTAAAAACAATCGCTCCTATCGCCTGCGCAATCATATCGTGGGGCGGACTTTGTATACACCTTCAAGCACTGACGTTTTTATCAAAATGCGGAATAAGCAAACCTATCTTTTTTCTACAAAAATTCACCCAATGCACTTTAAGCGGGTTTATTTGTTGGTTGCTTTCGACAATTTTGATGTAATAAAGAAAAACTAGCAAATGCTAGTTTTTCTTTATTTTTGTTGCTCTTTCTCTGTATCAAAATATTCTTTGCAAGCATAAACAAAACTTGTTCCATTGAAAATACCATTACTTTTTACAAAACAATCAGATTTATCCAACAATTCTTTCTTCAAATCAAGAGCGCCTCGTTCATTATAAACTTCTTTCACTTTCATTCCACTAAATTCTGCCAAACAAATCATATGATATCTTAATTTTTTATGTATCATAATCTCAAACTCGTCGCCTTTATTTCTATTTAAAGGCAAGCGACACACTAAACCCAAATTTTGAAATCTATCAAAATAATTTTGAGTTTCATCACCAAACAAACATTCGTCCTTAATCGTATATTGTCTACCGATATTTTTAAATAATTCCTCTTTTGCTGGATTTTCTTCTCCAACATCCATTTCGCTAGTTACACAAAAAATGCTATCTAATAAATCGCTTTTACTTGTTACATCTGCAAAATAAGCATACTTTATACCATTTTCTTTTTCAGATACATCAATTAATGTATAAGTCCTATTTTGATAGAGTTTATTAGACATATCCAACAAATAGCAATAGCCCAAATTTTTCAAATTAACATCGCGTAGTTCATTAAAACTTTTATTAATCAACGTGCTATCAACTTTATTTTTGATAATATTATAAACTTTCATTTATTTCCTCTACTTAAAAATTTTTCTAATAAATTTATATCAAATTTACATAAAAAAGTCAATATTTTAATAATAAAAAATGCCCATTATCGAGCATTTCCTTACATAAAACTATCATAGAATTTTGCCAAACGATTTTGCAACTCCATATTATAAAATCTAACTGATTTGATTGGAGTAAGAAGATTATTAAGGCTAATAAGCAACGCATTTAAAATTTTGAAGTTTGCCAATTCAATACTAGCAAGAAGTCCGTCAAGTGTGATATTTAGGTCATCGAGCCTATCTTGCTTAATTTTTGTATCCAACTTGATTGTTTCTTTGATTTGATTAAAGATAACCTTCAAGTCCTCAAAAAGTGCTTCAGGGCTATCCTCCTCACACTCGCATTCACAGCAATCACATTCGCACTCTTTGTCTTCTGAAATTTCTTCGTCCTCAACCTTGTTTTCGACTTCTTCTTTTGCAAAAAGCATATCCTCAATTTTCTCCTTTTTAGTTTTATAACCTACCCATTCACACAAAAACACACGGAATGGCTCAATCATTTCATTATTAAAACGAGCAAAACTTTGGGTCAAATTTTCAGCATTGAAATACTGGTGAACAAACTCCTGCAAATCGAGTTTTCTGCCGTCAAATTCGGACAATATACTAAACACAAGAGCAATCACGCGATATGGTTCAGCAGGCAAAGTTATATGCTGATTACCCTCCATATCCGTCCCCGTGCATTTGCTTAACTCCTCTTCAAAGTCATACCCAACTAACGCATCACCAACTATTTCAACAAGATTGGGGCTTGACACAATGCTTCTAAGTATCTTACTTACTTTCGCATCAGCCAAGATTATTTTAGCACTTCTCAATTCTTCGCAAGCATCGCAAAATGCTTGATATTGTTCTTCGATTTCCATCACACGCCTCCTACACGTCCGCATAAATATTCATTATTATATCATATAAGCGAAAAAAATAAAAACGATTTTTATCACTTTTACTACAAAAAACTACATTGTTTTGTTTGCCAAATTTATTGCATTGTGATATAATATTGTGTTTTCAAATTTAAGGAGTGACTAATCGTGAAATTAGAATTTAGTAATGATGATTTTCAAACTAAACTTATGTTGTTGTATATGCTGGAGCAAATTGAGATTCCTCTTACAGAGCAATTTATATTAGACATTTGCACCACGCGCAACGACTGGATAAATTATATGGAATGCGTTTCTGTTTTCCACGACCTGTTACGTGATGGTTTTATCTACACCCCTGACACACAGGACATCAAACGTTGTCGTTACACCTTGACAGCAAAAGGGCGCAGTGGGCTTAGTATCTACTATGAAGAAGTGCCTGAAAATATACGTCAAGAAATTAGCGAGTTTTCAAAAACCAATCGTATGTACTTTAAACGCTTGCAAGAATATGTTGCCGACTTCAAAAAGAATAGTGACGGCACATATAAGGTAACTCTACGCATTATTGAAACATCATGCAGTGAGCCAATGTTTGAAATCAAAATAGACCTACAAACACGCGCAGATGCAGTTCGCGCTGTTGAAATTTGGACAACAAAAGCACCTAGTTTTTACGAATTTGTGTACACTAACTTAATAAATTAATATATCATAAAAATGGAGGTTTTTATGGAAACATTTAGTCCACAAGGGACATGTTCAAGACAAATACTTTTTAAAGTTGACGATAACGGAATTTTGCAGGATTTAAAATTTTTGGGCGGTTGCACTGGTGCGCTTCAAGTTTTGGCAAGATTTGCTATTGGCAAACCAATTGCCGAAATTATAGATATATGTGATGGAATAAAATGCAAAAACGAAACCAGTTGTCCAGAACAGTTAGCACTAGCCTTACGACAATATATAGAACGAAAACAAAACGAAGCACTTGGAATTTCAAATGAACCAAGACATCGTCGAGGACACCCTAGAACATTACCTACACATTAATAAAACGGGTTTAATAAAACGATTTTTTATTGAATATTACTATTCATAATACCTATGAATATTACTTAAAAACAGATTTTTTTAAATGTTTTTTGTTTTTTTAAAAAATTTTAAATAAAGTTTTG
>JAFUJK010000057.1 GCA_017468205.1 Clostridia bacterium | reverse complement strand
ATTGTCTGGAACAATAATAATGTCTCTGTCTAAATCAATAGTTACACGCATTTATTCATCCTCCGTAAAATAAAATATGTGCAATATCCACAAAAGAATATTGCACAAAATATTATATATATATATATGCTAAGTCAATAGAATATATCAAAATAATTCCATTTTTCTCTTATTTTGTCATATTTGTTTTTAATCGAATAAAATAAGGCTTATTTCTATTCTATCTTTGCAAAATAAGGCTTAATTTATTCGATTAAGGCAAAATAAGGCTTATTATATTTATTCAGCGGTAACGGACAAATAAAATATAATTTAGTGGGAGTACGAGCCACGCATAGTCGCAACCCTGCTGCCGCACGAGCCATTCCCATAATATACCCCCGTCCTTTATATTATGTTATCTGCGGTCTACGCCTGCCGTCCTTTAATTGGTTTTTATTAAAAATTTTTTATATAATATATTTATGAAAAGTAAATAAGAATTTTTTCAAATACCGATAGAAAGGGGGCAACCAAAAGTGAATGAATACAGAATTTATGACATTCTAGCGCAACTTGCAAATGAACAAGGCAATTATAATTTAGCACTTCATTGTAGCCACGAAAAAGCAATTTCTAGGTATAACCAAGAGCAGGAGCACAAGAAACTTGTAAATGAAATTACAAACGAAGTTCTAAAGCGTATTTCTGTATCAACTGATACAAATAATGCTATAAAGCAAATAGATGGCTTAAATGCGGCTCTAAAGCGTTTAGGCGTACAATAATAAAGAGAAAAGGAGAAATAAATGCCGAATACATCACCACATCAAAGAGTGGTACATATACATAGAGAACGCGCCTCGTCCGATTTCTTAGGTATTAAAAATGAGAACTGGAAAGCCGCGAGCCGTACACTTGGAGCGCACGCATTAAGACTTTATATGTATTTAGCCGCCAATGCTAACAACTTTGAACTTGCACTCTCTCCTGCCGCAATAGAAGCAGAAATAGGTATACCACGCTCCACTTATAAAGACCAGTTTAGAAAACTTATCAATTACGGCTATCTCGTACCAAGAAGCGGAAATAGGTATGACTTTTATGAAACACCACAGGACGCCACGCGTATAAACCAAACGAATACGGCAGACGGCTATGACTTTGAAAATTATACGGCTATCGTCCAAGAGCAAACGGATGTCGCTCTTGAAAAGCCGTCCGAGGATATAGAAATAAATAATATAAATAACATAAATAATACTATAAATAGCACGAATGAGAAACAAGTTTCTCATTCGTTGTTAGTAGAAAAGTATGTGTTTTAGGGGGTAATCAATGAATACACAAGATATGACTAATTTGATACAAGAAATACACGGACAACTTCTCTTTGACAGAGAGCCTAAAGATTATGGAGAACTCTTGGCGGCGGTTGAGGAATTGCGTTATTTTCTGCGTGAAGAAATGCGTGTAGTTCCTATTGAGTTTGATAGAGCCGAACAAGAATACTTTGACTTCTAAATAACTACTTTGAGCGAGAGCCGCGCTCTCGCTCATTATTTATAATACTTCTATCGTATTACTCGAAAATATCCGCCGTGTCCGTGTCTCGCCTTTACATCTTGATACTTTCACGCTTAAATTCTCGCAAAATATTAAATTCTTCTACATCTTTTTGAATATCACTTACAAGCAAGTTCAAATAATTCTGCGTTATCTCAAGGCTACTATGTCCTAATATCTTTTGAAGCGTTACCACATTTCCACCAAGCAATATCCATTTTTTTGCAAATGTATGTCTGTATCTGTGCATACCAGTTTTGTCTACGCCACGCGCCTTGTTATAATCGTAAAAGGCGTGGTAAACTGTCGAGCGCACAAGTTGTTTTCCAAACACATTACAGAACAGATAATCTTCTTCTTCCCCCTTACGATACTTCAAGTACTCTTGGAGTATCTTTTTTATATCCGCGTTAAGTGGGATAATCAAAGGCTTTCTATTCTTTGTTACATTCACATACACCACATTATTATCAAAATCTAAATCTTTAACCTTAATATTTATAAGACTATGTTGCCTTATACCAGTAGACAGAAGAAAGTTCGTCATAACCCACACTTTGTACTCTGTAAAGCCACAATGCCGCAAATTAGGCTTTTTAAGAAGTATTTGCAACTCTCTATCCGTGTATGTCTCTATCGGCTGCTTATCTACTTTTGGTATTCTGATTTTGAAAGTCGGTATGTACTCTTTACGCATGAAGAAATACATTAAGGTTTTGAAGTCTCGCGCGTATGTGTATAGGCTCATTTCATTCAATAATGGGTTCTCTCTCAACTGAATAATAAAATTATCAATCATTTCTTTGTCAATATCCTTTATCAAGGTATCTTCCCCAATGTATCGTATTATTTGTTTTGAACTGTCTGTGTAATGTCTTAAAGTTCCATTTCTTAAATTGCGCGCCTTGCAATCTAAGATATACTCCTCACAACCCTCATAAAAAGTAATGTCATTTGATACTGTCATTTTAATTTTAGCCATTTGAATTTCTCTCCTTTTGGTACAAAAAAAGTTAGACACGTCATGGGCATTTTGCTCAAAATGACGTGTCTAACTGTATTTTTTAGAAAATCAAATGTCTAAACCTTAGAAACGACCTGCCTCTGCT
>JAFUJK010000056.1 GCA_017468205.1 Clostridia bacterium | reverse complement strand
GTTGAGATTTCTCCACGCGTCCTTGCGGACTTGGTCGAAATGACAGTCCACCAGCTTTTTCCCTCTCCGTGTCATTGCGAGGCTTTGAAAAAGCAGTGGCAATCTCGGCGATGAAATCGCCGTCACGGAGAGTGCGTTTTGTTTCTTTTTCTAGGGTCTTTTTTTCGGTTTTTAAATCGCTGAAAGTGTCGTTTTTATCGGCTTTTTCAGCAATTTTTTCGCTATTTAGCGCCCCCCCCCCCTGCGGAGTTTTCAACGTGGATAACTTTTCACTTTTCATAAAACTTGTACCTCCATTTCCCCATATTCTATTGCGAAAATCAACCAAATTTCCGAACGCCCATTCAGGCTACAAATAAAGGAAATATTTTTATACAACTATATTATACCATAAATAAAATATAAAAACTTACAAAATACATTTTTGTATTAAAAAATTTTTAAAATGTCGATTTTTGTAGTTATATTAGCAATTTTTGTATATTAAGTGATTAAAATATGCAGGAAAGTGTTTAAATTATTGTTTAATTTAAATATCAAAAATAATTATTTCCACACTTTATCATCTCGCAAACCTTTAAAAACAGGCTGGCGCAAACTGCCAGATTTAGTCTTTTCCATATAGCGCACGGTGCAGACAAGTTTTGGTTTACAGAATATTGCATCGGCTTTATCAACCAATGGTTTATCGGGATTTTTCTTTACATATTCTAAAATAACACGCGCATCAGTTTTGCTTATTCCCATAGCAACACTGCCATTATATTTATATCCCTTTCCAATTTTAGTACATAGCAATATATCTTTAATAGTGCCATCGTCTTTTAATTTTACACCACAAATATAAAAATCGTCATCGTTCAAGGCTTTTATTTTTAGCCAGTCATACGAGCGTTTACCAAGTTGATATGTGCTATCTTTGACTTTTGCCACAATACCTTCAAGTCCTTGATTTTTAGCAATTTCAAAGAAATTAACGCCTTTTTCTTCAAAATAACGCGAAATTGACATAAAATCGCACTCTTTTACGGTTTTTTCAAGTATTTTCTTTCTTTCAAGTAGTAGCAAATCGCAAATCAACTTATCCTTCAAATATATTATATCATAAGCAACAAATTGTACTGGTGTAAATTTGCTTGCAAGTTTTATTTTTAATTTATCAGACAACATTGCACGTTTTTGCAATGAATAGAAGTCTGGCTTTCCTTCGACCATACACACAAGTTCACCATCAAGTATACATTTATCTTTTACCCTTTTATGCAAACTCTTAAGTTCTGGATATATATCAATTAATTCTTTATCACGTTTATTTCTTAAACTGGTTTCATTAGAAAGATATGCCAAACAACGAATGCCGTCTAATTTCAATTCAAATATATAATCTGGGTCATTAAAAGGCTTACTTTCGTGTAAAAGCATCGGTTCTAACCCTTTTTTTGTAAAAACATCGTTCAAAATGTGTTATTTTCCTATTTTTTAGTAATTTTTTTAGTTTTTGCTGGCTTTTTAATATTATCGCTATCGCGGATATTTTTTAAACTTTCACTTAATGCTTCCATTAAATCAGCAACTGTTCTTTGTTTTTCCTCTTTCGGTGCCACAATTTCCTTACCAGCAATTTTTTGCTCAATCGCACGTTCAATACGTTCGTGATATTCATCTTTATATTTCAACGGCTCAAATGGTGCACTCATACTTTGAACAATCATTTTTGCCATATCCAATTCTTTTTTATCTGGCTTTTCTGTTGGGGTTTTGCTAGGGTTTTTTTGTATCTCTTGCTCAAAAAACAATGTATTTAATATCATTTCTCCATTTTTAGAGCGTAATGCAACCAAAGTTTCCTTTGTACCTAGGACAGTTTTTGCAATACCAACCTTTTTCTCTTTTTCTAAAACTTGCAAAAGTAGAATAAAAGCCTTTTCTGCACCCGTAGCCTCAACATAATAGGGGTGGTCAAAGTAAATTGGGTCAATTTCATCTAAATTTACAAACTGCTCAATCGTTATATTTTTATCTTTTGGAGATTTTAATTTTTCAAATTCTTTATTATCAAATATTACATACTTATCATCATCATATTTATAAGCTTTTACAATATTTTCTGGTTTAACTTCTGCCCCGTTACATTCCTCGCAAGTTTTCTTGTATTTTATTCTACTTTTAGTCTTTTTATCTAAAAGATTGAATCCTATATTATTTTCACGAATACAGCTATGTAATTTAATAGGAATATACACCAACCCAAAAGAAATTGAC
The DNA here is from genome assembly GCA_017468205.1 of Clostridia bacterium. Lineage (GTDB taxonomy): Bacteria > Bacillota > Clostridia > Christensenellales > UBA1242 > UBA7867. The sequence continues at coordinate 40,424 of JAFUJK010000056.1, read as the reverse complement.
CCCTTATAAGAATAAGCCATATAATCACCTCTTGCTTTATTTTTCCCCATATTGACAAAATTATTTACAAAAACCAAAAAACACCCTAAATAGGTGTTTTTTTGTAACTATACTGCAAAAATAATACACTATATTGCAATTTTTTACAATATAATGCTTATAATTCTCTTTAATCTTTTAATGAAAATGGCAACAATTCTTGTATTTTAAATTGTTCTACTTTGTTTTTTGATGCACATATAATCAACGCGCGTTCTGTAAATTCATACATAAATTCGCGTTCATTTCCCGTTGGAAAAACCAATTTTTTATCACAATAATTAGCAACTGCAAGGATAGAATTACCACCCTCGCTTATCGCTTTACATATAGCAACTTCCATAGCTCCAAGACTACCCGAAAGTGCAGTTGTTTCGATATTACAACCAGTAAAAATCATACCATTTTGCGTAAGAACACATGCCCCAACAGGGATTTCACTACAAGGACAATAAGCACGTTCAGCTGCGTCTTTTGCTTTTTCAATTAATTTATCAATAACTATTTGTTCCATAATCGCCTCAAAAACCGCAAAAAATGCGGAAAAATCTTAAAAAAACGTTAAAAAATCACTATTTTATCAATTTATCAAGCAATTTTGCTTGCGCGCACTCGCGTTCTTTCATAATATTGCGCTCATTTTCCAATTCGTGGTCATGTCCCAAAACGTGTAACATTCCGTGAACAAATAACTCGCCCACTTCACGGCTGAGGGAATGTCCCCACTCTGTGGCTTGTGCCTCCGCAACTTCTACACAAATAAAAATTTCACCAATATATATTGCACCCAAAGCATCATCAAAATCGCATGGAAAATTTGCTTTACTTATAGGTAAATTTTCAGGATTATCAATTAATCTAAAAGTGATAACATCGGTTTCTTTGTCTTTATTGCGATACTCTTTATTTATACTATGAATTTCATCAGCTTCCACATAATAAACACCGACAGCAATCTTTTTTGTAGGCTGTTTTTCATTTTTTAACACATTTTTTGCTATTTTTTGCAAAATTTTTGCACTTGGCAATATATATTTTGTCTTGTTAGTTAAAATTACTTTCATTTTTCCTCCTAAACACAAACTTCAGTCTTGAGATAATAGGTAATATAATAAGTATCTCCCATTAAACTAATAGTGTGGCGTTCGTCTAAAATTTCTTTATCCTTGATTAGCTCTAACACATTTTGGCGTGCCTCATAAATCAAAACCTCTTCCTCATCTTTAAAAGCCTTGAATACACTAACTGGTGTAGTTTCATAATAAGTTATATATTCAATTTTGATAGGCAAAATGTTTGATAAATACTCCAACCGAGTTTCCAACTCATAATGTTCAAAATTAATTTCGGAACTATCATCAGCCAATACATCATTTCCATAAGTTATACGGCTAAATGTAATTTTTTCGCCAGTTTTAGCGTATTCCACTGCATTTTCTTTAAATTCTACTGTTGCAGACTCCCAAACATCGAGATAAATGTTTCCGCTCGCCTCACAAGGCACTTGATTTTCTTCTTCGTCCAAATAGTATGGCGCTATCAACATTTGCCCCACTCTTACAGTATCGCCTGTCTTTACGAGAGCCGTGCCACTATTGACAAAAATTCGAGAAATTACGCCATTTTGATTAGCCAAAATCCCAGTAGTATTTATGGGTTCTAGCGGAGTTTCAAGCGTGGCTTCTGAAAAATTCACATACAAATATCCACCGCGCCTTGACACATTAACTAGCCCAACTCCTTCAATTTCCTCACGCAAAATCTGCTCTATTTCAGCAAAATTTAATGTGTTCCACGTTCGCCCAGCACCTAAACCATTTGCCGTTAAGACTTCGTTTGCACGCGCGACTAGCGCATCGTCATCACTTGCTATTTCAACGCCATAACAAAACATAGAAAGCACTGGTATTACGCAAAAAACAACCAAAATGCCTATTAAAACACCAAAATTTGCATATTTCAGACCAATTTTGCGTGTTATGGAGTAATTATAGCACTTTTTTTGCAATATAGCAAATATTGCGGGGGCATATTTTGAATTGATGCGAATAAATATTGAAGTATCACTAGTTTTACGTACTTTTTTTACATTAATTTTATTCTTCGTAAATTCGTTTAAAAGTTGCGCAAGGCCTACCCCTTTAATCTCGATTTCCAATATTCCTAAACCACTCAATAAACTCTTGCGCATAGCCCCTCCTTATTATTATATCATATTATTTATACATATAAAATAGAATATATAGAAGTGAGGCGCTATGTTTTTAGATGAAATAATTGAAAAGCTTGGAGCAAGCGGAGTTTATGGCGACAACTACTCCATTTTTAATTACGCTGGTCGTGGTGTGTACATTCAAGGGAAAATAAATTTACAAAAGCACACTAATGAGGAAATCAAGTTAAAACTCGGGTCGCAAAGATATTGCATTTTAGGCACAAACTTAACCATTCAAAACCTATCTGTCGATGCTCTATTTATAAAAGGGATAATACTTTCAATAGTAAAAGAAAACGCTTAAAAACATTGCATAATACTTAAATTTAAGCTTTTTTTACATTTTTTTATGATTTTTTAGCAATTTTTGTAATTTTTTAAATATTTGCGTAAAAAAATATATGTTGGATAAGATAAAAATGAAAGGAGGTGAAAAGTATGAACTTTGTTATACCTAACTGGATAGCATTTGTAATTCTGCTTATCGGTGGTATTAACTGGGGTCTTGTTGGCATTTTCAACTTCAACCTAGTAAGCTGGATTTTTGGTGGATATAATGCTGGTTCAATCATAGTTTACATTTTAGTTTTATTGTCTGCTATTTGGCTTATTATCGCGGCAATTTTACAACAGCAAATTAGATTATGCGAACGCAATTCAAGAAACACAAATTACTAATTTAAAACACCCATATGGGTGTTTTTTTTATTATAATTTTTTAAATAAAAATGATTTAATATAATTGACATCTAACTACTTATGACTTATACTTCGATTGTATTCTATTAAGGAGGAAGTTTTATGTCAAAGACAAAAAGCATTTTACTTACAACAAGCATTGCGCTTATCGTTGCGCTCGTTGCAGTTTTTGTGGGCAGTTATTATCTTCGTGCAACATCTACCGAACTTGCAACTCGCGACATCAATGTAAACGAAATCGGAATGTTGAGTTATGAAGAGAAGTATGAAAAACTTGTTGCTAACTATACAAATTTTGAAACCACCACCAATGGTAATAATGCAACAATTAATTTTGCGTTAAACAAAACTACACAAATTAATTATTTATCTACTAATAATGCAAATAATTTAGAATTCTGTTCGCAAATTGATTACGAAGAAGGAACTATTCTTATCACAGGAAATGAAGTAACTGAAAAGGGCGAAATTGTTTCATCTTATTCTGAAAATACTAGCATTTTTTATGATGAGGAAAACGATATTCCTTATATAATATTAGAAGATGGCACAAAATTAGATTTGTTGCAAGAATTTGCAGAAAGTAACTATGAAGAGTGTATTGCAATTACTCTTTTTTGGGGAATTGCTGCATTGATTGGACTTGTTACGATAACAGCAGTAGTTGCCCCAGACATATCACAAGGTTCTACTTCAAACGGAATGGACATTATTGACACCCAACAAGAAAGTATCCTTAATGATGTAATAAACGGGATTGTTGATACGGTTGGCGGGTGGTTTAATTCCATTAAACTTGCTTTTGGGGCAATAACCGCAACAAAATTGCATCAATCATTAACCTTAACAACACACGCAATCGAATCAGTAGCAAAGAAAGTTGAAAAAAGGGATTCTAATGACAATATCTATTTATTATTAAATTCGTTTGTACCAAACAGCCATTTAACTACTTCTTATGGTTTAACTGACATAAGAAATGCGGCTAACTGGATTAAGAAAGGTGGTAGCGTTTGGACATTATTTAAAGTAAATGCGAGAAATGCTGTAAAGACTGCAGGATATCAAGCAGGCGCTAAAAATAGCCTAACTAAAAAATATGAAGTAAATCTAACAGAATGGCACGAACAAGATTATTTTCTTTCATTTGAACACTATCACACACTTAAAAAACAAGGTCAAAAATACGTTAGAGTAAATCAAACTTGCCACGTTTGTTTTGGCTTTCCACGTTAAAAAAGGAGCACTGGTTTGAACTGGGAAAAAGAATTAGAAGAATATAAAAAGCAAGTTAAGCAGATTTTAGGGAAAGATAGCAATTTTACATATAAAGATTTCATTAGATATCTTGATACAAAATATGGTATAAAAAAATATAAAGATTACAATGAATATTTAATTGCAAATGATTTTACTGACGAAGATATTGAAAGAGATATAACTAATTTGACCGATGGCCTTATAAATCCCAAAAGATGCGCTATATTAGAAGTTTTTAAAAAGCCCGAAAACGCAGTTATTGCAGTTGAGTTTGATGAAACCCATAATTATTACAAAGGACTTTTTGTAATTGATGGTTATTTGGGGGAAAAATATACTAGCATATTCAAACAAAATGGCGAAGCCGAAACACGCACGAAACTGGCAGAAAATTACGCACCACCTTCAAAAGAGCAAAAGAAAATTCTAGCACAGATTTTGGCTGATGATAAGCCTGAAAAATCTAAAAGCACAATAAATGTTAAAAAGCACTAATTATTAATGAAATATACACCCTATTTAGGGTGTTTTTTATTATAATTTTTTAAATAAAAATGATTTAATATAATTGACATCTACCTACTTATGACTTATACTTCGATTGTATTCTATTAAGGAGGAAGTTTTATGTCAAAGACAAAAAGTATTTTACTTACAACAAGCATTGCGCTTATCGTTGCGCTCGTTGCGGTTTTTGTTGGCAGTTATTATCTACGTGCAACATCTACCGAACTTACAACTCGCGACATCAATGTAAACGAAATCGGAATGTTGAGTTATGAAGAGAAAGTAGACCAACTTTTAAACGAATTTGACGTGTATAGTTATGATTACACAAACACAGAGATAACTTTTGAAGGTTCATTAATTAGAAATTTAAGTGATATCACAGGTTATCAAAAATTAAACACTATTGACGATTCTGAAGTTACAAAAACTTATTCGACAAAGTTTAATGTGGAAACTGAAACATTCACATTAATTACTAAATTTGAACAAAGTGGTGTAGTAATCAAAACTACAGAGGAGAGTGTAATTCCATATTACGATTCAACTGAAGATGACTATTTTATCCCACTAGAAGATGGCACTGCTTTATCAGTAGCAGAAGCATTAAAAGATGATAATTTTAATGAATGCGTAGCAATAGTTGATGATGCTGCAATTTTAGTGGCAGCTGCGCTCGCAATAACCATTGTAGTTGCAGCACCTGTAATTGTTGATGTTGTTACAACAGTTGTAACTCAAGTTGTAACTTGGGTTAAATCATTCTGGTCTTGGTTCCGTAGCCTTTTCACGAAGAAAACCGTAACTGTAACATCTAGTGTTGTTACAACAACAATTACTTATCCTATCACCATTTCAGGCACTACTTATAAACTGAAAAAATACGAGAAAACAAGATATTTTGACCCATTATCTTACTATCTTGCTCTCGCTGATACTGATGACGGCTTTATGTACATATCAACAACACCAATTAATGAAAGTGTTGCTCGCGCAGTAATCTACAGTGCAACTTTTGTGCCTTCAGCACATCAAAATTCAAAGAAAAGTTTTGTTGCTAGTGTTTATACAGAAAATCAAGCAAGAGCATCAAACATTGCCGCAACCGTAGGTTCAATGCTCGGTTGTCCTGGAAATATACATCATTATGCAATGAAAATAGGTTATTTTAGCCACTACCACCCTGGTTCAATTTATCACGAGCCACACGTTTTCTATGGTTTCCCTAGAATTGTTTAGGAGTAAAAAATGCAAATAAAAGAATATATCGATATATTTAAAAAGGAATTTAACGCGAAAATAATTGAATTTGAGGAAATAAAGAAATATCTCCCTGCTCCAGATTTTTATGGAAACAATTTTAACATCGCGACAGTTAGTGAACGTGAGATTTGTAGCGACAATTTTACAACATTAATATTAAAAGGTTCCAATGTTGACCCAACTGGAAAATTGGACAAAAATTGGGGCATTTCCTGCATTATTATTTTTGTAGAATACAACGAGAAAAAAGAAGTGGTCAATGCATGTATGCTATCAAGTTATAATTGTAAAGATGCGGAAGCAGAAAGTAAATTGTATAATTTAATTGAATGTTATAAGAACAAATAAATTAAGTGCCACAAAAACAAGCAGAAAATACTGAAAAAATATTGAAATTTTTTGCATTTTGTTATAAAATATTATAGATTATGAAGTTAAAAGATTTTATTTATTTATTCAAGCAAGAATATAAAGTCAAAGTGCTTAAACTTGAAGAGTTGAGCAAATTTCTTCCACGTCCTGATTATTATGGTGAAAAAATGGACATTGCGACTATCACAGAGGGCGAGATTTGTAGTGATAATTTTGTTGTATTAAAAATTAAACGCAATAATCTTGACCCTAATGGAGTTTTAGAAGAAAACTGGTGTGTGAATCAAATCATTGTTTTTGCCGAATTTGATGGTGATATGAATGTTATTAACACAAGTATGCTTTCTAGTTTTAAATTCAAGAGTGAGCACGCTGAAAATCACTTTTACCATCTTTTAGACTGCTACAAACACAACTAAAAAAAGAGAAATTCTATGAAACTAAATTATTTACGTAAATTTTTAAATGAACAAAACCGCACAGCTACACTTATTAGCGCTTTTGCCCTGATATTAAGCGTATTTGCGATAATATTTTGCTGTTTTGTGTTATTTGCTAAAACAGATGACCAAGTTTTTAATGAAAACATCAACAAAACAGTTGAAATACGCGTTTCAATGGACGGTGAAAATTGGGGTTATGGCACAGGTTGCTTTATAGACAGAAATGGAACAATTCTCACCAACAAGCATATGGTGTATAGCGAGGCAAACGCAAGCAATTATGAAAAAGTGCAAGTTCGGTTACCTACCGAGAGCGATTTTATAGATGCGGAAATTAAAAGAATTTCCGAAAATGACGACCTTGCAACAATTTCTATTGCACGCGAAAACACTCCTTACTTTGTACTAGCAAGCAAAATTTCGGATGGGCAAGAAATTTACACCATCGGCAACCCTAGCGGGTTTGGGCTTTCGTTTGCAAAGGGCAACGTTTCAAGCAAACTTCGCAATGTACAACATAACGATAAAAACATTTTGGCAATGCAGACAAGCCTTGTGATAAATGAAGGCAACAGCGGAGGCCCCGTTTTTGATAAGGCTGGAAAACTTGTTGGTTTGGTAAGTTTTAGGTTAAAAGATAGTTCTGGCAATGTTATTCAAGGCGTTTCTTTCGCAGTACCAGCAACTCAAATTCAAACTTTTCTAACAACAAAATAGAAAAAAGACCGCAAGGTCTTTTTCTTTATCTTGTACGTTCATTTGATGACATTCTTGTCGCTGTGTACTCTTGGTGGCAATCTCTGCTGTGTGCAACAATACTATTCAAATAACCGCTTACGTCCATATTTGGGAATGGATTAATTTGTTGAGAATCACTCAAAAATTCCTTTGTAGCTTCCTCAAGGAAGAGAGTATAATCAGGGTCAACAGAAAGGCTTTTGATAATTTCTGAATTGATTGCGTGCAATTTTTCAGGGTCAGCACCAGCAATAAAGTCCTCAATTCGCTTGCTCTCGATATCTCTGAGTGCTTCATTGTCGCCTGTTTTATCGCGAATTGGCATAGCAACGCTATATGTTTCAAATTCACCTTTTTCATTAAAAAGTGTGTCTAGCAAATTGTGCTTTAATGTGTTTTCAACGGTCTTGTCAAGCATAATTGGCGACCTAACTTGCAACATAGAAACTCGAACATCTTCAATATTAGAACGCAAGAACTTGCGTTTGTTCTTAGGTGAAGTAAACACCCAAGAGCCGATTGCCTTAAATTCATTCTTATATGTGTGTCCTGTGATGATATAATTGCCCAGAACCTCCAACAAAACTTGTTGCGCCACATTCTTATTTTGGCTCATAAATCCCACCTCAAAAATTATTTAATAAATCATCAAAAATTCCGAAAAAATTCTCGAAAAATTCATTTATTACATAAAATACTATATCACATATTTTGTGATTTGTCAAGTTTTTTTATACGAGTTAATTTTGATAAATAAAAATTATTTTTATTCAATAAAGAAAAAATCCCAAATTGGGATTTTTTCTTTATCTTTCACTACGATTGAGTTCTCGCAAGCGTGCATAAAAGTCTATATGTTCAGGCTCTTTTGGTGCTTCATCTTCGGATTCAAGATGTAGACTTTCGACATCTTTTTCATGTTCAACGATAAGTTTAATGCTATCTTCAATCAAACGCTTTTGCTCCTGATAACGCGAAAGAATAGCATCGACAATTTCATCATCAACAGAAACACAATTATCTTTAATTTCAAAACCATTAAACTCAAAATCCATAGTTACAACTCACTTTTATGCAATTATATCGTCAAAAAATGCAGTTTAGTGTCAATTTTTCTACACATTGTTACAATTTTAGACATTTTCTATTACATTATTCGTTGATATTTTCTTCAACGACTTTGTCATTAGTTTCGTTTTCGTTAATTTCGAGGACTGTTTTTTCCTCGACAACTGGTAGTGAATTTTCCTCTGTATTTTCTGAATTCTCTTCTGTTTCTTCTGGCTCGTTTGCATCCCCTGCAACTGTTGCAATGCTTGCAATCAAATTGCCGTTACGCAACTTCATCATACGTACACCCATTGAAGTACGACTAACCTTTCTAACGTCCCCTGATTTTAGGCGGATTGTCATACCATTATTAGTAATAAGCAATATATCGTCATTTTCTTCAATCTGGCGAAGACCAACTAGGTCGCCAGTCTTGTCGTTAAATTCACCAGCGCGAACCCCCATACCGCCACGAGATTGCAAACGATAATCATTGATATCGGCACGTTTACCAAAACCATTTGCGGTAATTGTAAGTACTTCCATATCAGGTTTTACGATACACATATCAACAAGCTTTGCACCGTCAGTTAAGTTCATTGCCTTAACACCGCGAGCGCTACGTCCAAGCGCGCGAAGTTTTGCCTCGTTAAAGCGAATGCATTTTCCGTTGCTAGATGCAATCAAAATATCATCATCGCCCTTACTGCGCTCAACCTTGATAAGTTCGTCGCCTTCGTCAAGGCTGATAGCGCGCTTACCTATCTTCATAATATTGAAGAACTGGTCAATAGGTGTTTTCTTGATTAAACCATTTCGGGTCGTCATAACTAGATACCCATGTGGACTCTTAATGTCGATAAATTCTTCATTTCCGCCGTCCATTTCATCACCTTCAACAACTTCCGCAATGCTAGCAAGTGCACTGTCCTCGACTTCGGCAACGTCCTCAATGTCGTCATCGGTTGGATATTCAGGCTTGCGTTTACCCGACATCATATCAATTGGCAAGCAAATCATAGCAGAAACTCTCTCTTCTTGGGCAAGTTGCAATAAGTTGATTATAGCCCTACCCTTGCTTGTCTTGCTTCCTTCTGGGATTTCGTATGTTTTGATTGAGTAAACTTTTCCAAGGTTAGTAAAGAACAACAAATTATCGTGAGTGTTCGCCCCAATCAAACGATTGATGTAGTCGTTATCCTTTGACTTGTGAGTTGTCATTCCTACACCACCGCGATTTTGAGTGTGATATTCACTCAAAGCCATACGCTTAATGTAACCTTGTGCAGTCATTGAAACAACCATTTCTTCACGGGCAATCAAGTCTTCAATGTCAAAACTTCCGATGTCGTGGCTGATTTCAGACCTGCGTGGTGTGTTATATTTTTCTTTAATTTCGGTCAATTCGCGAGCAATAATAGCAAGCACTTTTTGTGGGTTGTCAAGAATTGATTGACATTCTGCAATAAATGCGCGGAGTTCGTTCAACTCTTGTTGGAGTTTTTCAACCTCCAATGCTGTCAAACGAGCAAGACGCATATCAAGGATAGCGTTTGCTTGTTTTTCAGACAATTCAAACTTTGAGCACAATTTAACAAGCGCATCGGCTCTTTCCTTACTGCTCTTGATTATTTGAATAACTTCGTCAATATTCGCTAGCGCAATTACCAAGCCTTCGACTATATGTTCACGCTCTTTTGCGCGTTCAAGGTCATAGCGAGTACGACGCAAAATAACCTCTTTTTGGTGCTCCAAGTAATGATATAACATTTCTTTTAAGTTGAGCACGCGAGGCTCGCCATTCACAAGCGCCAAGAAAATTATACCCGTACTTGTCTGCAACTGACTGTGCTTGAACAAATGATTTAATACAACTTGAGGGTTTGCATCGCGTTTAAGTTCTACCACGATGCGCATACCTGTACGGTCGGATTCCTCTTTAATGTCGGAAATTCCTTCAATTTTCTTATCCTTAACTAGATTAGCCATTTGAATGATTAGTTGCGCCTTATTCACTTGATAAGGGATTTCTGTAATCACAATTCTTGCACGGTTGCCGTCGTCTTCAATATCTGTACGGGCGCGAGTGATAACTTTTCCGTGTCCTGTCTTATATGCTTGACGAACACCCATACGCCCCATAATGATACCACCTGTTGGGAAATCTGGGGCTTTGATATATGTCATTAGTTCGTCAATGTCGATGTCTGGGTTATTAATCAACGCGATTACACCATCAATAACCTCCCCAAGATTGTGTGGAGGAATTGATGTTGCCATACCAACGGCAATACCATCAGCACCATTTACAAGCAAGTTTGGATAACGTGCTGGCAAAACAAGTGGTTGTTGCAAAGTATCGTCAAAGTTAGGTCCAAAGTCAACGCTGTCTTTATCAATATCTCGGAGCATTTCAGCGGCAATCTTGCTTAATCTAGCCTCTGTATAACGTTGAGCAGCGGCTGGGTCGCCGTCAATACTACCGAAGTTACCTTGGCCATCAACGAGTGGCGCGCGCATTGTAAATCCTTGCGCCAAACGCACAAGTGCATCATAAACAGCAGAATCGCCGTGAGGGTGATATTTACCCAAAACATCACCAACGATACGTGCACATTTGCGATAAGGTTTGTCGTTAAATAGGTTCAACTCGCTCATACTATACAATATACGGCGGTGAACAGGTTTAAGTCCGTCGCGAACATCAGGAATTGCACGCGACACGTTAACTGCCATTGCATAAGCGATAAAAGATTTTTTCATTTCGCCAACAACTGGCACCTTGATTACTCTTGTGTTGTCGATTTTTTCAGGCATTTCTGGGGTTGGAGTAATCGTTGTGTTGTCTTGATTTTCCATAATAATTTTTCCTTTTTTATATAATGAGGTTTATTTTTCGGGCAATTTTTTATTTATTTTTGCAAATTTTTTTCTATTTCAAGTTGTCGCTTTGTGAAGCAATTTTCTGCATTTGGATTATCAATAAATCCTAGCGAATTATATGAAGTTACGTCAAGCGAATCTTCGACAAATTTATTTGAAAAATGTTGTTCTTCATTTAAAGTTGTATATGCCTTTTTTAACGCGGTTTCAAAGGTTTCAAAAGGAATTGGGGTTGAATATTCGGGATAAACACGGTCATCTGGAATTAAGATATACTGTGTGTATTTTCTGTCAAAATAATATTTATGAGGGCTATATTTTACATCTTGCAAAGGAAGCGCGGTAAAATTATAATCACGTAAACCAATCATTAATGCTTCATCGTTTGCTGTAATATCGCATAAATACCACCCATCAATGTTGTATTTTGCATCAACTAAATGCACAATATTGAATTGATGTCCATTGTCCAATAGGTCAGGCTTTTCCTCATGCGCCAAGTCATTGGGCTTTCCGCCAACAAAATCACACTCAATACCCAACTCATTACACAAATGACTCACTAAACTAGCATAACCTACGCAATTAATTTGATTTGAAATCATAGAATGAATGTAATTTCTGCAATCAAATTGTGAATCTTCGCTTATGTTATAAGGCTTCCCCGCAACAAAATCATAAACTAATAGATATTGCTCAAAAGGCGATAAATCTAGTGATTTTATTTTTTCAATCACCATATTCGCCTTATCTTGCGCTTCCAAAACTTGTGGGAATGTAATGTAAGCATTTAAATCTTTTATATATAAATTATAATAATTTTCGTTTATTTTTTGGATATTTTCTGTTGTTTCTTTATCGTAAAATCTACCTGTATCGTATAGAGGATTTTCTAGCACAACTTTCATGTTTTTTCCGTCCACAAAATTAGCAACCACTTCGAGTAATTCACAACAAATTTGATAGTTCTCATCGTGATAATCATCAAAACAGCAAAGGCATTCCACTTCAATGTTTCCTCTATTTACCTCGCTTATTATAAACGCACCATAACTTGCATTAAGCATATTGTTTGCTTCATTTACGAACCATTTATTATCTAAAATATTTTTAAATTTCCACTTAAAATCTTTTTTTGTTTTTAAACTTTCAATAAATTCGGTTGGTGTTTTTGTGCGATTTAAAATGCAATCATTAAAATAATTTATAACATCTTTATCTACTATATATTTGTCTATATGTGGCGCGAAAAGTTCTATCGCTCTATTCATAAATTTGAAAAAGACATAATCCTGCGTTACTTCGCGGTTTAAATTTAAAGTTATTTTTTCCATATTTTTCTTTTTTACTTTTTATGATAATCCTATTATAAATGATAATATCAAAATTGTTATTGAAATAATTATATTCACAACTGTCAAAACTTTAAAAAAATTTATATTGTTTGATATATTTTTTAAATTACGTGTATTTTCCATTTTTAATGATAATTCCACTTCTTCTAAACTCTTTACTTCATAAAATTCATGCTTAATACTGAGTTTATATTCATAACCAACACTTATATATTCTTCTCGTGTTTTATATAAAACATTTTCTGGTAACGCTTCTTGATTATCTAATAATTCATTATATTCTTTTATTTTTCTTTCATCGGTAATTCTCTTTAAAGCTATTTCGTCATCTATAGATTCCAAAATTGATTCATAGTCCATATTGCACTCCTTTTTATATCTTATCTTTCTAAATCCTTTTGGGTAAAGCAGTTTTCTGCCTGTTTGTCGAAAATGCTGTTCCCGTGAGAAACTGTCATTTTCAAGGAACGTGTTATAAATTCTTTGTTGAAATATTCATCATACTCACTATCATTCATTTTATTATAAGCGGTGGACAATGCAGTTTCAAAGGTTTCTAATGGAATTGGGGTGGAATAATCGGGATATTTCACAATATTATCTCCATAATCCTTAATATTCATATCTTCATTAAAATACCTACTATGACTATCATATTGAATATCTTGCAACGGCATAGCAGAATAGAAATAATTCCTTACCCCCCTTTGCGATAATTCACTATCCCAACAAGAATCACACAAGTAGCACCCGTCAATTCCATATTTTGGGTCAACAAGATGCACCATATTAAACGCGTGGCCATTTTCAACCAGCCTTGTAACACCTGAAGTTTTATCTTGCTCCTGAGCTTTTCCGTGAACATAATCACATTGAATGCCTAACTTGTCGCACAATCTCTCCATAATCATTGCATAACCTACGCAAACAATTTTGTCGCCAGTCATACAATCGACAAATTTACGGCAATTAAATTCTTCAGGCGAAGGCGAATGGAATAGCTTTTCGTCATCTTTATAAGGTTTGCCTGCCACGAAATCGTGAACTAGCAAAAATTGCTCAAATGGTGATAAACCTAATGATTTTATGTGTTCAACCAGCATATCCGCCTTTTGATTTGCCTCTAAAAATCGGTCAACTGGCGAAAATCCACCCCAATATCCCACCGAACTTCGAGGATATTCTTCACACAATTTAACGATATTTTGCATTGATTCTTTATCATAATAATCAGTTTCTCTTGTAGAAAAATAAAAAGTAAGCTTATCTTTATCAAAATATTTTTGTAATAAATTCAATTGATTATTTAAAATTTCCATTTTGTCATTGTGATAATTTTTATAAAGAACAGAAACTCTCATTTCAAAATCAGGCTCTAATGCTTTGTCAAAAATCAACATATCAAGAGCTTTATCAATCATTTTGTCGGCATATGGGATAAATTTTGAATCTTGTTTTAAAGCCTTTGTAACAAATTCTTCAGCATCATATAAATCTGGTAGCATAATACAGTTATGATAATAATGTATTACATTTTTATCTTTTATATATTTTTCAATATTCTCGGAAAAATCCCCATTAAAGCGACATCTAATTAATCTCTCAAAGTCATGATTGTCTTGATTATCGACCAATGTTATGCTATATACATTTTTCACCTTTCAAGTCCTCCCTGCTTATATATCTAATTCTTCGACAAGTTTTGCGTTTTGCTCGATAAATTCGCGTCTTAACTCGGGTTGTTCGCCCATAAGCAGGGTGAATATTTGGTCAGCCTCGAAAGCGTCCTCCATTGTAACTTGAAGCATTGTACGAGTTTCTGGGTTCATTGTTGTGTCCCAAAGTTGTTCAGCATTCATTTCACCAAGACCTTTATATCTCTGCAATTCATAGCCTTTACGTCCCAAACTATCAAGATACAAGTTTAGGCTGTCGTCATCGAAGAAATATCTATCACCTGACTGACGTTTAACACGATATAAAGGTGGTTGCGCGATGTACACATGGCCGTGCTCAATCAAAGGACGCATAAAGCGGAAGAAGAACGTTAGAAGAAGAATTCTAATGTGACTACCATCGACATCGGCATCGGTCATACAAATAATTTTGTCATAGCGCAATTTAGACTCGTCAAACTCATTTGAAATACCACAACCAAAAGCGGTTATCATTGCTTTTATTTCGGCATTTTCCAAAATACGATGAAGGCGTGCTTTTTCTACGTTCAAGATTTTACCACGAAGGGGTAAAATTGCTTGATATTTTCTATCACGGCCTTCCTTTGCAGTACCGCCCGCACTATCACCCTCAACGATATAAATCTCACATTCTTTTGCATTTTTGCTTGTACAATCGGCAAGTTTACCCGGCAATGTAGTACTTTCAAGAACACCCTTACGGCGTGTTAGTTCACGGGCGGAACGTGCCGCATCACGAGCACGTTGAGCAGTTACACATTTAAGCACCAATTCGCGCGCTGGGGCTGGATTCTCCTCCAAAAACGCACCAAACTCGTCCATCATTGCTTTTTCGACATAACCACGCATTTCGGAGTTGCCTAGTTTTGTCTTTGTTTGACCTTCAAACTGTGGTTCTGTTAGTTTAACAGAAATAATCGCAGTGATACCCTCACGGACATCGTCACCAGACAATTTTTCATTATCCTTCATAATCTTGTTCTGCACACCATAGTCATTGATGATTTTTGTCAAACTGTTCTTAAATCCGACCAAGTGCGTTCCGCCTTCTTCGGTGTTAATGTTGTTTGCATATGCGTGAAGCACTTCACTATATCCATCGTTATACTGGAAACAAATTTCGACCTGATAGTTCTCGCCTTCTTTATTTATGTAAATAGGTTGAGGGAAAAGCACGTCGCGTCCCTTATTCAAGGCGTCCACAAACTCAACAATACCGCCTTCATAGTGGAATGTTTCACTTCTCTCGCGCCCCTCGCGTTCATCAACGAGAGTTAGGGTCAAACCTTTGTTAAGGAAAGCAATTTCTTTAAAACGAGATTTTAGCGATTCGTAGTTAAAGTCGACCGTTTCAAAAATTTCAGGGTCAGGCAAGAAAGTAACTTGTGTACCCGTTTCGCTTGTTTTCCCCACGATAGTGAGCGGGTTTTGAGGAATTCCGCGTTTATAGTCCTGGTGGTAAACCTGTCCACCCTGATAAACGTCAACCTCTAGATTTGTTGAAAGAGCATTAACAACACTCAAACCAACGCCGTGCAATCCACCACTTATCTTATAACCCTTTCCACCAAACTTACCGCCAGCGTGGAGTTTTGTAAGTACAACTTCAACGGCGGACTTTTTCTCTGTCTTGTGCATACCTGTTGGAATGCCTCGACCATTGTCGCGTACACAGCACGCGCCGTTGCGCATAAGTGTAACTGTAATCGTATCACAATAGCCCGCAAGAGCCTCGTCAATGGAGTTGTCAACAATCTCGATGATAAGGTGTTGCAAGCCACGTTCATCTGTACTACCGATATACATACCCGGGCGCTTACGAACTGGGTCAAGCCCTTCGAGCACCTGAATTGCATCTTCGGTGTATTGTTCTGTAATTTTTTGTGTCATAATAAACCTCATATAATTTTTTTAAATCTTTCGGGCAAATATTTTTATTTTTTCATTATCTTTCTAGGAAATGTTTATGCTTGATTGATAAGCAAGTCTTGGCTGACAGCACTTCGCGCTTCGCAATGACACCGTCATTTCGAGTAAGCGGAGCCCATCGAGAAATCTCAATATTAAAGAATTCTCCTCACCTCTTACTCTATCTTTCCTTTTCTGTTTGCTTTGCTCGTTTTTTCACGGCATCAACAACACACTCATAAAGCATATCGCTATATTCCGTACTTTTTTGGCATTCACATTTACAAGTAACCGCCATAGCAAGGGCTTTTCCACGCAACAAAGCAGAGCGATATTTTTCATATTTTTCCGCACACTCGTGAGCAATATTTTCCTTTTCGGTATCGCACAAATCAATCGCGCGCTGTTGCGCATCTGCGAGGGCTTCCAAATCATATTCAGCCATAGTCCCATCTTTTCTCATAAAATACTCGGGGTTGGCTTCACGAATTTCTTTAAGCAATAACTTTTTGAACATCGCTGTCTTTTGCCCTTGCAAATCCATTATCGGCGTTCCCTCCAAAAATTCGCGCCTAAGTTGATTTGCACTCACGGCATTCCACATTCCGCAAATCATCGCATATGGCTGGTAGCCCATTGTACTTTCAAGCATCATTTTATCCTCGCGCGCGCCACGCACTCCAATACGCCTACAAATATCTTGCGCCCAGTCCTCAACAATTCCCTCCTCTATCAAAGATGAATAAGGGTCCGCGCCAACAAAGTTTTCGGGTAAAATTTCGTGCTCGTAAAATTCTTCGGAGACCCCACCCCACAATAAGCACAAAAAGTGCTTATTTGGATTAAACTTTTTACTTGAAATCGGCGTAAAATCTTGGTCAACATAAAGCATACTTACACCCGCAATCGTATGAATTAATTCATGCACAAAGACCGATTTTTGCATATACTTATCAAACTCTGAAACCCGCTGAACAAATCTAGCCTGTTTCTTTTCCTCTTCGGTCAAATCCTCGCGAGGCTCAATCGGCATACTCGCCAAATATCTTGCACCATCCAATCTTTCGTTTAACAATCTTTCGCAAAAATCCACTTTGCTTAAACACACGGAGGAATTATCACCAACAATCCCCTCGCGCCTCTTTGTCATTCCATACAACTGCATATCGTAAATTTCTTTATATCGAACTTTCACTTTTGTGAGGCGATTGAAAACATCGTCTGCATACTCGGGGAAATCAGCCACAACCGCATCATACACTTTTTCAACAAGTGCATAATTCGCTCCAAACTGTCTTCGCAAAGCAGGCCCGTTCGCAAAATATTTCTGCTTATATTTCTCCATTATTTCCGTCATCTTATCACCTCCGCGCTAGCACTACGCATTCCGCTCAAAATCGACTTTTGAAAATCCTCTACAACGTCATCGTCATCAAAGTCAACAAACTCCGCCATATAATCAGTTAATTTCTGTACGTTTTGCGCCTGTTTGTGGCAATAGTCAAAATATTTTTGCTCCTCCTCATTCAAGCGCACACTTAAAGCGTGTCGCTCAATAAACCCCAACACATTCGCAACGCGTTTCCCTATAGTTTGCGGGTCAAATTCACTTACATCAAGACGGGCTGGGTCGTCTTTATCAAGATAGAAATTATCAACGCATTCAAGCAATAGTGCTTCAAATTCGCGCACAAATGAATCAGTCGCCACGCTATTAGCACTCGCGCGACCACTAACCATACGTTTGCGCAACTCGTTATTGGAAATCAAATTCCACATACCAACAAAGTAGGTAAACGGACGATAATCCGCATCGGTTTGCAATCGGTCATATTCCGCCAAATCAAACTCAAACATTCCAAAATCGCGCGTTATCGTATAAGCCCATTCATCCACAACCGCCTCTTCCAACAACAAAGACGCCATAGGGCTAAACAATGCATTCATTTCCTTGCCCCGCCCTCGCTCAAAAACTTGCAACTTGCAATCACCATATCCCACAGCAATCCAGTAGTTCCGCAAGTTGCGTTTATCAGGCTTCACCGCTTGCTGATATGCTCCGCTAAAAGTTGCGAACTCGGCATTTTTGGGCAAAAACAACATTTTTTTACACTCCACACAATGCAACAACTCGTGTATGGCTGTCCAACTTTTACTAGTTCTTACGTAAGCGCTATGCTCGCGCCATTCTTCTTGCATTTTTTTATTTTTTCGTATTTTTAGAAGATTTTTCCAATATTTTCGCGATTTATAACTTTTAAAATAATAGTCCAAAGCCTCTGCAACGACTTCTTCATCGGTTTTATCGTGAAGCCATTCTCCTTTGTCGTCATAAACTCCGCGGTCGACATAATCCGTGTTGTTTAATTTGATACTATTATAATATTGCCTTCGCATATTTAGCCTTATGGCATATCCGTCCGCGCCAAAAACTTTTTCATTGTCGGCATATCGCATTTTAGTACCGCGCAATTTTTCAAATATTTCTCGTTCGCGAGCGGGAGCATAAGAAACCACCTCTCTAAAAAATGGCTCAATCAAATCTGCGTGAACTCCAAACTTTTTTCGGAGCAAGTTTTTATTATTAAAAAACTTTATTTTGTCATATTTTAGCATTGCATCCATTATTCGACCTCCGCATCACTGAATGCCCGTTCAAGCTCTTCGGCTTTGCTTGCGATTTCAGCATTAAATCGCTGTTTAAGTTCGGGGTCGATAGGCAATTCCTCTACTCTGCCATTTTCAACACGGAATAGTTTGTCAGGCACGGCTGGATATTCCCATTCAGTACAAGTGATTATTGTGTCAAAAGTTCCGCAATATTCCATTAGTTGACGACGACGATTTTCGTCTAATTCAGACAGCACATCATCGAGAAACAACACGGGTTTTTCGCCATAGAATTTTTTGTACAAGAACATTTCCGCAATTTTTAGCGCCAGTGTTGCAGTGCGTTGCTGTCCAAGCGAGCCCGATGTGCGCAAGTTTATCCAATCATATTTCTCCGTGCTACGGTCGCCACCCTCTTCGGTTTGCGTAATATATCCTAATTTTATTTCAAAATCATCAAGGTGCGCGCCAATATTAGTTGTTCTTGTCGCAATATCGCGAGCATAACTAGCGCGAACTTTCTCATTATACACTTTATCAAAAAAATTCACATTAATTTCTGTTAATCTATCAAAAAATGTTCGATAAGTTATATGCAAGGTTTCTTTATTGTCGGTTAAAATTCTCATAGCAACCGAACTAAATTTATCCAAACTACGAATAAAATTTGCGCGCCTCAACATTACCCTAACACTGTATGCGCTAATCTGCCTATCCCACGGAATAAGCGCAGGGTCATATTCATTTGCATTCTTGATTGAGCGCAAAATTGCATTTCGCTGTTTTAGTGCGTGTTGCATATTCCTAAGGTTATTCATATAACCGCTTCCAATCTGGCAATTTATAATATCCATAAATCTTCTGCGATACTGTGGGCCACCGCGTACGATATTAAGTTCATCAGGGCTAAAATATACACTTGCAAAATTTCCAACTAAATCGCTCACCTTTGGACTAGGCACGCCGTCCAACAAAACCAGTTTCCCTTTGGTTGCGTGAATATCTACCCCAACGCTTCGCTCAACGCCACCGCGGGTATAATCAAGCCTAATTTCAGCACTGCGTTTCCCTAGTTTGATTGTTTCGGAGTCTTTTCGGGTTCGAGGACTGCGCCCGATGGAACACAAGTGCAAAGCCTCTAAAATATTCGTCTTCCCCGCGCCATTCGCACCACAAATCACATTAAGTCCCGAACCAAAGCGAATCTCCTGTTGCTCCAAGTTGCGAAAATCTTTAATCTTTAATACATTTGCCTTCATAGTCTAGTCCTTTTAGTTAATATTGAAACCACTTTCAATAATGCTTGCAGAGTAAAAAACTCTTACACGCGCGCACGCGCACGCGCGCGATAAAATAAAAGAAAAGCAAACAAGCCCAACAAGCCTATTATCACTTGCCAATATTATATCACACATGTTAAAAACAATCAAGGATTTTATGCAAAAAAACAATTTAAAAAATTGTGATTTTAAACATTCAATCTAACAAAATGTTAAGCAAATTTAAAAGAGCCGTTTGGCTTTTTTTATTCATTTTTCGCACTTAATCGCTATTTTTATATGTTATATTACAAAAAAATGAGGCTTAACCCCATTTTTAGTTAAAATTTTTCTAATTTTACTCCTGCCTCTTTTAATAGTTGCAAACTAAATGAATCTGTATAAGGCGAATGATATACAACGCGTTTTATCCCTGTGCTTATAATCCAGCGGGCGCAAATTGCGCAAGGAGTATGCGACACATAAATTGTCGCTCCATTTAAATCTGACTGGTTCATAAGTGCTTGTTTGATTGCATTTTGCTCGGCACAAATTGTATAACAAAATTCTTGATGCGTGCCACTTTCAATGTTATTTTTCTTGCGGATACATTCTCCGCGCTCAATGCAACTTTTCATATTTCCCGGCACCTTATTATATCCAACGCCGAGCAAATTTTCGCCATTAGCAACTACTGCACCAATCTTGCGTTCGGGGCGAATGCAGTCCGACCAAGTGCCCACAAGCATTGCCATTTCCATAAAGCGTTTATCCCAAATTTTCATAATATCACCTCTTAAAGATTTTTTAAACAAAAGAAGGAGCAAATGCCCCTACTTTTTATTCTATAATAACTCTAATAACATTTCTTGTTAAGTCTGAATATGAGTAGTTTGAGTCGCTAGCGAGTTCGAGGCTTAAATTGTACACGCCTGCTTCGTTGATGTCATTTGTGTATGTGTTTGTAGAGTTAATACTGTTGCCGTAACGAATTACAAGGTTATAATCACTTGCGCATTCTTGAGCATTTCCATAGAATTGAACAGTTACTGTTACGTCTGGATTTGCACCATTTACTGTAACCAGTGTGTTAATTGTGTCGCCAACAGGAGCAACATAATCTACATCGCCAGATGCTGTTGTAATAATGAAATCGTAATCAACACCAAGCACAAGTTCCTTTGCCATTACTTGAAGTTGGCAAGATTGGCTAAATGCATTTAAATTGCTTGTTTCACTAGCACTTGCTGTGATTGTATAACTTCCTACGCCAAGGTTAGCGTAAACTTTTCCATTTCCATCAGGGGTTATCGCAGTGCTTGTGGTTGCGCCTGCTTTCTTATATGAATAAGTAATATTTTGAGCAAAATCACTTGCCAAAGGCACTTCACCAAGTTGTGTGCGAGTATCGTCAGTTGCCCAAAGTTTAGCCAAGTCAAAATCTGTTCCATAAGTTAATGTTGAAATTCCAACAAAATCAAGGTAGTTTTGAGTTGCAAGGCTTGAATAGTCCGCTTTTGTAATTGTATAATCAGCGATTGCTGTAAAATCTTGATAATTAACACCACCATCAACAACAACTTCAACTTTGTATTTGCCCACTTCTACAGGAGCCGAAAGAAGAGCTGTATTGGTTGAATCTATATAAGTCGTACTTATGATGCTCATTCCATTCAAAAGGCTGTCAGAATCAAACAATTCCACAGGTTGCTCTTGACCGTTATATGTTGCAGTTATTGTACGATTATATTTAGGTTGATACATCGCAGGATTTACGGTAACTTCAAATGTACTAGTTTTTTGCGCGTAAGTCATAGTAATGGTTATCGTGCCCGCCTCGTCAAAACGAGTTACACTAGGAGTTGCAACAGAAAGGTCAAATTCTACTTCTGTGCCGTTTCCACGTTTTGCAGTGAACTTTCCTCCACTTAAATCCAAAGTTTCATCAACTGCATAAGTAACCTTTGTTGGGTCCTTTGTAATCGAAATGCTGACTATATTCAAATCCCCTTCACCACAGCCAGCAAACGCAAAGACACCAAAGAACATAAGGCAAAAACTTAGGCAAAATGCAAATTTCTTCATAATTTCCCCCTATTTTAGTTTAGTATGCGCGCAAAATTTAAAAAATATGAGTAAAAAACGCAAGCGCTAAACTACTAATTAAATATATTATATCTAATTACACCAAATTTTACAAACGATTTTAGCAATAAATTAAAAATTTTTGCTTTTAGTGTTTTATTATAGATTTTTTGTCTAAAAAAGGAAAAGAGCCAAACGGCTCTTTTAATTACGTTAAATTCCCTGTATTATTTGTTTCTGTATTCACTTGCGCATTCGTTTCGCTGAATTTTGCAACTATTAATTTGTTATTTATTTCCGATTTTTCAAGGTCTACACTCCAATCAGTACTTAATGGTGTGGTTTCACCATAAATGTACCAACCATCAAACGTGTACCCCGAGTATGCAACCGCGCTAAAATGTATTGTTGTGTCGCTGTCAGTGTAGCCGTTCATTCGCACCTCACCGCCCGCCTCTGCCATACAAGCGATACCATTAAGCATACTATCCGAAAACATCGCAACATAGGTATAATCACCAGTAATAGTAACTTGTAGCGGATTATCATAATATCTATTAATTTCCAATCCATTACTATCCATTTCAAGCCAATACATCAGTCCATATCCAACTTTTGGGATTGCGGAAATTGTTGTAACATCACCATAATCAAATGAGCCTCCGCCCAAAACACTTCCAGCATCACTTATATTTGGTTGAACGATTATATTAAAGCCCTTTATTTCCCACACTGCATATAACGTTACCACTCCGCCATTAGTCCCCGTTAAGGTCGAAACGCTGGCTTTGTCTGCATAAGCGACCGAACCACTTGAACTTGTTGCCCAGCCTATAAAATTATACCCCGTTTTTGTATATATATTTGCTGTTAAATTTGATGCTGTATTATATGTATGTGTTGATTGGGACATACTTCCGCTTGTTGCTCCATTGCCGTTATATTGCACGTAATAGGTGTTTGCTGTCCACTTTGCATAAAGGGTCGTTGGCCCTCCACTCTCTGGATAGTTTGTTGCACTAGCACCCGTTGATGTGTAGTATTGTGTGCCACCGCCATTTGTGTCTGTATAATATCCTCCAAAAGTGTATCCCGTGCGTGTCGGAATTGTGATACTAGGCATTGCTGAACCGCCTGAAGCATCAACGCTAGCACTACCACCACTACCACTTTGTCGGTCTAGGGTTACGGTGGTTGAAAGAGTTGATTTTAGGGCATTTAAAGAAATATGAGCCGCTGGACGAACGCCCTCACTTGACGTAACAGAAGATGTAAAGTTACTACCTGATGAATTTATTCCTGCAGCATAATTGGCATATACGGAGCCACCAGCAAAAATACCAGAGCGTGACCAACAACTAGTTACTGTCGTGCTTGCATTTACATATACAGATGTTTCGAAACATCTATCAGTTGAGTTTAACCCCCATTGTCCTGTATATGTAGTTGTATTATTTGTAACAGATACTTCTTTATTATTTAAAATCTCGCCAAAAGAAGGCAACCACATATAACTACTATTACCTATGATTGTGGACATATTGTCAAAATATGAATATACGCTTAACATTCCCATATAACTTCCCCAATAATATTTTGTATCACTAGTGGTTGCCGATGATAATGTTTGATATCCTGCTGTTGCTGGGGTAACAAAAATTTTTTGTAGTGCTGATTTTCCTTGTGTTACCAATGAAAAAAATGTGTTATCTATATATGATTGCACTACTGATGACGCATAAGTCTCATAATTTGCTTCAACCACCTCAGAGTACCAAGTACTTGTTGTATAACTTTTAGAAAGCCAAATGGTAAGATAATTATTATGCAAATATGTCACTTGCCAATATAATGGATAACCACTCGTACCATTTATATATCCCATTGGAAAGATTATTGTACTGCCGCTATTGTTGCTTGTTCGACCTGCTATGTTGTGCGCGGTATATGTACCTGTATCGTTTGGATTTGCTGTATAACCTACTGCATCTAATAATTGTTGGGCACCTGATTTATTTATCGTACCATCTGAGTTAAAAAGATTATTTGAAATTGTAGGAGATTCTGTTGTTGCATTTGTTTTATTTATATGATTTAAAATTAAGAATATACTGCCACCAACTAGGGCAGTTAAAAGGAATATTATAGAGAGGATTATGGCATATATTTTGCCTCTTTTTTGTTCTTTTTTTAGGGGTTTTTCTTCGGTGTTTAAATCGCTAAAAATGCCGTTTTTATCGGCTTTTTCAACAATTTTTGGGCTATTTAAATGCCCCCCCCCCCCCTGCGGGGTTTTCAACGTGGATAACTTTCTACTTTTCATAAAGTTGTTTCCTCCTATTTTCCTTGCTGGTTGTAATAATCATCAATTATATCACAACTTGCTTCCTTAAAGGTTTTATTGTTCTTATTTTACCACATTTTTCGACAAAATACTAACATTTTTTTGCAATTTTTTATTATTTTTAATAAAATTTAATAATATATAAAACTTTTTATATTTTTTTATACAATATTGATTTTTAGTTGCGTATTTTGTTTAATTTTGTTATAATTTTAATATGAAGATTTTAGTTATTTCAGATTCTCACGGTAGTGTGGGACCAATCTTAACCGCGATTGACCGCGAAAAGCCAGACGTACTTATCCATCTTGGCGATGGGCTTAATGATTTGGCGGATATTAAATTTGACGGCAAACTTTTTGCTGCTCGTGGCAACTGCGACCTTAATGGGCGCGTTAAAACAATGGGCAAAGTTGAGTATAACAAGCAAATCATTTTGTATATGCACGGCAACGAGTTTGACGTTCAAAAGAACTATGAAAAAATGATTTCATTTGCCAAAATACAAGGCGCTGATATTGTTCTATTTGGGCACACGCACAAAGAGGACTATTTCACACGCGATGGCATTGTGTTTCTCAACCCCGGAGCAATCAAGGACCGCCAAACAGGGACTTATGCTACAATTACATTTAAGGACAATGAAAAACCAACTTTTAAACATCACAAACTAACTTAAAACTTTTTCATTAATACAAAAAGGCATTATATGATATACGAAGAACTTAATTTTCAAAATTTGAAAACAGCAATAGCCATTCAGCACGAAATTTTTCCGCTTGAAAACGGAAGCGAGGATATCAAATCGTCCCTTGATAAACGCCCTGAATACTACTCAACTCTTAACTACTGGCTACCCCAAATTGATGGCGAATACATTGGTATTTGCGGAATTTACGCCTACACTGAATATCCTGAAAGTGCTTGGCTTGGCTGGTTCGGTATACGTGAAAAATATCGTAAAAAGGGCTATGCTACTCAAATTCTCAACTTTATTTTAGAGCAAGCAAAAAATCTGGGCTTCAAGACCTTGCGCCTCTACACGGATGAGGAAGATAACTCAAACGCAATTAATTTATATAAAAAATTTGGAATGACAAGCGAAATTTATGACAATCCAGACGACAAGCATTTTGAAATTAGCAAGACAATAATTTTCTCTAAAAGCCTAACTTCTGCACCCGTCCAATTATGGAATAACAAAAATTTATACCTTAATATACACGATGAGAAAAATAATCTATAAATCATTTATATTAACAAAAAAAGGCAAAAATTGCCTTTTTTTTATTTTTCTTTTATTTTTTTAGATTTTTTAGGTTTCTCAAGAGAGTTTTTCAAAACTTGAACATCGTGCTTTGTTAAATGCCTGTGTTCGTCTTTCAATACTTTTGTTGGATAATATTTTTCATAATTAATAGAATTTTTGAGAACTTGCACTTTGCCATCTGGCTTGCTTCTAATCTCGTCCAACATTTCCTTAACACCCGCATCTGGGTCATTAATATCCTCAATTCGGTTACAAATCACGTTAAAGTCTATCAAGAACTTTTCCAAAACATCGGCTTCGATATAGCCATCATTAGATTCAAAAGTGTTCGCCGCGAGCATAAGATTATCCAACTTGCTAAGACCTGGTGCTAGGGCTGGCTGAATGTAATTGAAGTCCAAACGTTCATATTTATGGCTACTCCAAAGTTGCAATCTACGATAGTTATCAACGGCAGCTTGTGCATCAAGTCCTGTCAATTTTTCAGGGTCCTCTATTTCGATGAACACCGCTTTAAGCGGGTCTTTGCCAGCGTAACTTGTCATTTGTGCCGTAGCTTTTGCTACAAGTTTACGAGCAATGCGCATACCTCTATATTTATTGTCAACCACAATATATTCAATTAGACCACAGTTGCTTCTCTTGAACCAATCGAACACAATTCCGCCGACAATTTTTTCATTTTGATAAGCCAAAATTATGTCGTGATGGTTCTCACTTTTAAGTTCAAGTGTTCTATAAATAAGGTCGTCAATTGAATCTCGCTCATCGGGCGCAAAGTTTTTAACGTAAATCGTAGCATAGAACTCACCAATTTCGTTTGCACTCTTCACGCGCTTGAAGTCAAACTCATTTAGAGGGAACTCCTCGTCAATATTTTCAAGCAATTCATTCAATGTTACACTATTATTCTTTAATTTTACGAATTTTTTAAACTCTTTTACGAATTCAGGGCTTTCGTTTTTCAATTCTTCATTGATTAAAGCAATATATTTTTTCTCAAAAGAAGGAGCCACACACGCATTTAACACGTATGTGCTGTGTTCTTTTGTGCTCAAAACATCTTTAAAATGCAACACGGTTTTCTGCGCCATTGATTTTGTGAAATAGTCTACACTTGTGCTATCTGCCAAGTTTGAGTGTTCAAAGAATACGACTGAATTTTTGATATCAAATGAAGTGTGCTGTTCATCATATCTTCCAAACAAAGCCCACAAATATCCCGAGAAAAAGGCGTCATTATTGTCAATTAGTGTTGTATTTCTCAAATTTGCATCATTTGTTGGAGCCAAATAACTCAAAATGTAATGCACATCATTTGAATTATTTAAAAGGTTGTTAATTAACGGCATTGTTTCAACACCAAAGTTTTGAATATTGTTTCGAACATACGGAATAAGTTCATACAACTCACATTCAATGCTCAAATTCATACCAAAAACATCTTTTGCGATACACTGTTTGAGTTGTTCCCAAAGGGCTTGCGAATTTTCCGACGTGTCCAAAATAAGGTTTGTCGTATTACTCTCATCACCCACACCATACAAAATAATTTTATATTTATCGTCATTAAATGTCATCTGATAACTTGGGCTCCACATCAACCAACTGTACATCATAAACAGCTCGTTGCTTCTAATGTGAAAAGCGTTGTTATTTTGTGATGCAATAAAGTGCTGATTGTCATACGCATTCATTGATTTGATTATACTTGCACTTTCCTTCGAGTTGTGATATTTCGCATTTTTTAGTGTATAGTTATATTTTACCAGCAAATCCGTCCACGAATCTGCAAATTTGCGTTCCAAACCATTAATAAACGAAGCTGGATAAACGAAACCATTTTCAAAACCCAATCTACACACAAATTTAGATTTCTTTTTGTTGTGTATGTACTTTTTATCATTATTATTTAAGAACGCAAAATATTTTCTTATACAGTGGTCAACTTTTTCATTTAAAATATCAAATGAGGAGTCAAGCGGAATTAAAAGCGGGTCTGTGATAAACTGCTCGTAAAAATATTTTTGTGAGATATCTTTCCATTCCATTGCGTCCAGTTTTTCACCCTTGCTACGAAAAATTGCAAACTCGCAGAAAGCTTTTAAATATTTATATCTTGCTTCTTTATCCTCTTTGTCCACCTTACGTATACGCCAAGCGCACCAAAAAGCAATGGCAAAAGACAAATCTTGCTCTTTAAACAACTTGCGAAGCATTGAAACAGCGCGAATCAAAAATTTAAAGTCGAAAATAAAGAAAAGTGCAATCAAGATTACCAGCGAAACAAACCCCGTAAATTCAGCAATAAACTCGCCTATTGCTTCACTAAAATTGCTAATCCACTCAAACATAACTCTCTCCACCTAAAATTTTATTAATCTAATTATACTATAAAACAAATATAATATCAAGTCAAAATAAGCATTTATCTTTTAAACATAAAAATAGCGAATTTTTCGCTATTTTTTTAATGTTTTCTTTATTATACTTATTGTGGGCAATCTCGCCTTTTTGTCATTTCGAGTAAGTCCGCAGGACGCATCGAGAAATCTCAGTAATTAAGATACTTCTCGCCTTTTGTCCCCCGTGGCGGCGACTTTGACACCGAGATTATCGCGTCGCTTCGCTCCTCATAATGACACGGGGGGGGGCTAGGTCAAATTCACCGTATTATTTGTTTCCGTATTCACTTGTGCGTTTGTTTCACTGAATTTTGCAACTATTAATTTGTTATTTATTGCCGATTTTTCAAGGTCTACACTCCATTCCGTACTTAATGCCGTGCTTTCGCCATATATATACCAGCCGTCAAATTTGTAGCCATTTTGTGTAATTGTTGCGCTTAAATGGATTGTTGTATCCGTGCTTGCATAGCCGTTGATACGCGCTTCTCCGCCAAATTCAGCATAAACTGCAAGACCATTTGTTAAATCTGTTGCTCCACTTGGTGTTGCTCCTTTTGTGGTTGAGAATATCGCGTTCACACATTTGTGGGTGTCGGATATGATTATCGTTAAGCCTGTGTATGTTGCGTTGTTTTGGGTGTAAATTGTTCCGTCCACAAGCCAACCATTAAGATAATAACCAGCATATGGAACGGCATTAAAATTCGCCGAGCCGTCCGCATTTTGGGATATGCGCACTTCCCCGCCCGCGTTGGCAGTTACACAAGTGCTTGCAAGGTGGAAATAAGCAACTGCCGTTAGGTCTTGTGTTGCGGTAAATGTGTATGTATTGCCTGTTGGAGTTGTTTCAACACCATTTATTAGCCAATAACCCAGAGTATAGCCCGAGTTTGGTGTAGCGGTGAGGGTTACCGATGTGTTGTAGTCATACGTTCCCCCGCCATTCACCGAACCATAAGCGGAATTATTTGCGCTTACCGTAATTGTATATGTGTTTATAGTCCAAACGGCGTATAGGTTGTATGTTCCACCACTCGTGGTTGTGAGTGTTGAAACGCTCGCGCCGTTGGAGTATGCTACTGCCCCAGTTGAACTTGTTGCCCAACCGCTAAACGAATATCCCGTCCGCGTAAAAGCATTTGCCGTTAGATTTGATGCTGTACCGTATTTATGTGTTGAATTGGACATTGTGCCACTTCCACCATTAGCATTGTATTTTACATAATATGTGTTCCCCGTCCACTTTGCGTAAAGGGTTGTTGGTCCTCCGCTTGACGGATATGAGCGCGCACTCGCTCCTGTTGATGTGTAATATTGCGTACCACCGCCATTTGTGCTTGTGTAGTACCCTCCAAATGTGTATCCCGTGCGCGTTGGAATGGTGATGCTAGGCATTGCTGAACCGCCCGTACAAGATACTGACGAAGTTCCGCCCGAACCGCTTTGTTTGTTGAGGGTTACAGTGGTTGTTAAAGTTGCTTTTAAAGCACTTAATGAGATATGACAAGCAGGACGGACGCCGTCGCTATCGTCCACATAGTCGTAGTCATCGGAGCCCGAGGAGTACACTTGCACCGCATAGTTGAAACTGTAAGAGTAGCCGGAGCGCAGCCAGCAAAATTGCGAATTTCCCGTACTACTACTACTTGAACTAGATGCGCCAGTATCTATACGCGTATTGGTATACGCGATATCAGTGGCTGTTAAGCCCCATAAGCCATTGGTGTCTGAACCATTACCGCTTCCTGTTGTTGTGTTAAAAATCTCATAAACACTTGGTATCCACATCTTGTCCGCTAAACAAGATGACCAAGTAGTACCAGTACCACTACCCCAACCACTATAATCTCCGCTATATGTTCCAAGTCCGTTGTGGTGTGCGTAATATGAACTAGAAAATGCTGTGTATACATCATCTTGTGCACTTTGCCAAGCACTTATTGCACTCGTGCTTGGCGCAACTATGATGCTATCTAGCCCTGTGTGTTTTGCTTTAAGCAAATTGTATATGTTTTTTGTTGTGTCACGCAACTGGGACATTGAATAATTTGAATATCTGCTTGAACTACTACTTCCTGAATGGTCTGTCCCCGGGTCAAATGAGTTTGAGGTTGTGCCATTGTCGTTATAATGTGCGCAGGTATATGGCTGGGTTAACCAAATTGTGAGATAACCGCCTCGCTTATATGTTGCCTGCCAATACAAAGTCTTGCTCGTATCCATTGTACCACTTGCATTAACATAGTATCCCATAGGAAAAATTATAGATTTTCCATTACTTGCAATTTCGTGAGCAGCATATGTCCCAGTATCTGTGCCAACAATATTCAAAAGAGCCTGAACTCCTGATTTATTTATCGTGCCATTGGTATTAAAAAGATTTGTTGTTAATGTTGGACTTTCTGTTGTTGCGGTTGTTTGCGTTATATGCTTTACAATCAAAAACACACTACCACCAACTAGGGCAGTGAAAAGGAATATTATGGAGAGAATTGAGGCAATTATTTTCGCCTTTTTTTGTTCTTTTTTTAGGGTTTTTTCTGCGGTTTTTAAATCGCTGAAAGTGCCGTTTTTATCGGCTTTTTCAACATCTTTTTGGCTATTTAACGCCCCCCCCCCCCTGCGGGGTTTTCAACGTGGATAACTTTTTACTTTTCATAAAGTTGCTTCCTCCATTTTTAAGGATTTATATTGTCTTTTATTTACTGAGATTTCTCCACGCGCCCTAATGGGCTTGGTCGAAATGACAGGCTTCGTTCATTTTTGCTCGGACTGTCATTTCGAGTAAGTCCGCAGGACGCATCGAGAAATCTCGGCATTAAAGACAATTCCTTCATATTTAACACTCTTATTATACCACAAAATATTATAAAATACTAACGATTTAATCACAATTTCAAAATTACATTTTTGTAAAACTTTATAATTTTTTACATTATTTTAGAATTTTTTTAGACTTTAATTCAACTTAAACAAGCATTAATTATCTTATAATAAAAAACTATACATAAAAAATATAATATATTTTCTTTTATTTAAGCAAGCAAATATAATTCACTTTTTCATTATTAAATATAATCTATGTCTCAATAATTACCGCTAAAAAATATAATAAAATTCGACATTAAATATCTAAAAAATACAAAAAAAATGATTTTTTATACATATTATTTTTATACCTATTAGTAAAAATTACTAATTTAAAAAATCATAAAAACTACTTTGTATATAGTTATCCACTGTGGAAAAATGATAATAAAGTTCATTTTTTGTATTTTTTTATGATTTTTTTGCTATTTTTTGACTTATTTTTTTGAAATTATTTTTTCTTTTCATATATATTATATAAAACAAAATTTAAATTTTTAGCAATAGGGTCTATACATTTTAATTAAAATATGTTATAATTATACTATAAACATTAGGAGAAAAATTTAAATGAAAAAATACGAACAATATGATGCAATTGTTATAGGTGCGGGACACGCTGGTTGTGAGGCTGGCTTGGCTTGCGCGCGCACAGGCTTAAAAACTCTTATAACGACACTTAATCTTGATGGCATTGGTTTTTTGCCTTGCAATCCAAGCATAGGAGGAACAGCAAAAGGGCATCTTGTATTTGAAATTGATGCATTAGGTGGAGAAATGGGTTATTGCGCAGACAAAGCGACCATTCACCGCAGAATGCTCAACGAAACAAAAGGACCAGCAGTTCACTCATTAAGAGCGCAGGTAGATAAGGTACGATATCACGAAATTATGAAATCTACACTTGAGAAACAGGAAAACCTAACCATTTTACAAGCAGAAGTTGCTGACATCATCGTAAAGCAAGGGAAGCTTTGGGGAATTAAAACCGCGATGGGGGAGAAATTTAAAGCAAAGACTGTTATCGTTTGTACAGGTGTATATCTCAACAGCCGAACACTCACAGGCAAATATATAAAGGATAGTGGCCCAAATGGATTCACAAATGCCACAAAACTAACAGCCAGCCTTAAACGTCTTGGACTAAACATTCTTCGTTTTAAAACAGGGACACCTATGAGAATAGACGGGCGCACAGTAAAATTAGATGCGCTTGAAGTCCAAGAAGGCACTGACAACTTGCCACCATTCAGCAAAAACACTACTAGCGCCCCCAAAAATGTCGCTAAATGCTATATGGGATACACAAATGAGGGGACTCACGAAATTATACGTAAAAATCTACATTATAGCCCATTATATCAAGGGGTAATAAAAGGGGTAGGACCTCGCTATTGTCCGTCAATTGAGGATAAAATTGTACGTTTTGCCGATAAAGATAGACATCAATTTTTCCTTGAACCAGAATCACTTTCAACTAACGAAGTTTACGCTCAAGGCTTATCAAGCAGTTTACCTTACCATGTACAACAAGACATCATTCACAGCATAAAAGGACTTGAAAATGCACATTTAATGAGATATGCTTATGCAATAGAATATGATTGTATAGACTCAACAGCACTTGACCCAACACTTCAATACAAGAACATTAAAGGCCTATTTTTTGCTGGACAAATTAATGGTTCAAGTGGATACGAAGAGGCAGCAGCGCAAGGTATTTACGCAGGCATCAACGCAAGTCTATATGTTCGTGCGCTTCCTCCACTTATTTTAAAACGAAATGATGCTTATATTGGTGTTTTAGTTGATGATTTAGTAACAAAAGGTACCAACGAGCCTTATAGAATGATGACCTCAAGAGCTGAATACCGTTTATTATTACGACAAGACAATGCTGATTTAAGATTAACTCAATTAGGATACAATGCAGGTCTAGTTACTCGAAAAAACTATAATAAACTACTCAAAAAACGTAAAGATATACAACTAGGAGAATTAATTTTAGATAAAACCCTACCACCAACATTAGAGTTACAAGAATTTCTAAAAGAAGTAGGGGAGCCTGAACTAAAAACAGGAATACAAATTCGCTCACTTTTAAAGCGAAACACCATAGATATATTTAATTTTAATGCTAAATTTCACTTTTTTGATGAATTTTCACTAGAAATACAACAACAACTTAATATTATAGCCAAATATGAAGGCTATATTAAAATACAAGAAGAACAAATTTCACGCCAACAACAAAATGAAAATATCGAGATACCTGCAGACTTTGATTACAATACCCTTAAAGGACTACGAATTGAAGCAAGACAAAAACTTCAACGCATTCAGCCTTTAAACATCGCCCAAGCAAGTAGAATTAGTGGTGTTTCACCAGCAGACATAACTATACTAATCATTTATCTCAAAAAACACAGAACAGAGGAGAACTAAATGAACACAGAAAAAACCATTCAAAATTTATTCGCATTGCATAATACCCCCATAAATGACGTTCAAGCCGCATATTTTTGCCGTTTTTTTGAACTTTTAACCACTTTTAACCAACAATTTAACCTTACAGCAATCACAGAACTAGAACAAGTTGTAGTAAAACACTTTATAGATAGCATTCTTAACCACAAATACTATAAGAGCGGTGCTTATATTTGCGATATGGGGAGTGGCGCAGGCTTTCCCGGTATACCGCTAAAAATTATGCGCCCAGACCTAAAAATAATATTGGTTGATAGCTTACAAAAAAGAGTTAACTTCTTAAACACCGTTATAAAGGAATTAAATTTGCAAGACATTACAGCAGTACACAGTAGAGCACAAGAATTAAAACAACAAATACCTTTTGAATCTTTTGATTATATTACAGCCCGAGCAGTAGCTCCTTTAAACGTACTAATCGAATTATGTGTTCCATATATCAAAATAAACGGCGAAATGGTAGCATTAAAAGCCACAAATTATGAAAACGAGATAATAGAAGCAGAACATGCTTTAGATTGTTTAAATAGTAAAATATCAAATATCGAGGAATATAAATTAAACAACGGTGAATATACCAGAAATATTATCTATATAACAAAACAAGCTAAAACAAATCCAATATATCCAAGACCAAAAAACAAAATAGAATTAAAACCATTATAAAAACACTAAAAACATAGCAAAAACACATAAAAAACGCGATTTTTAAGCTAAAAATCGCGTTTTTTATTATATTTAGCCACTTTTTATTGCTTTTATCCTTTTTTAATAAATAACATATTAACAAATATTTCAAAAAATATTAAGTTCACGTGGAACAAGTGCTAAAAAATCATTTTTAAAGCACAGCGTAATCAATCTTTTATCTAAAAAGTATTATTTAGGATAAATCCACACTTAAACACTTTATTATATTTTTATTTTTAATGATTTATATAATTTTAAAAGTAATAATTATTGTATTATATTGAATTTTACAACCAAAACCATTGCATAGTACTGTAAAAATAATGTAAAAACAATGTTTTTTGAAAAAAATTGCTCAATATAATTGCAATGCTTATTATTATATGATATAATATTTACAACTCTAAGGAGGAGAATATGACAAAAGTAGTTGCTTTCGCCAATCAAAAAGGCGGTGTGGGAAAGACTACGACATGTGTAAACCTTGCAACATATTTAGCCGCTTATGGTAAAAAGGTTTTACTCGTCGACCTTGACCCACAAGGGAATGCCACCACTGGGGTGGGTGTTCAAAAAACAAAAGATATGAATACATTTTATGATGTTGTAGCGGGGGAAGCTGAATTAGTTGATATTATTATGGCTACAAACATTCACAACTTATTTATTGTTCCGAGTAATGTTGATTTAGCAGGAGCAGAAGTAGACCTTGTCCAAATGGAGAATAGAGAAAAAGTTTTAGCAAAACAATTAGACACGGTAAAAGCTAGTTATGATTATGTAATGATAGACTGTCCACCTTCACTTGGTTTGATTACGGTTAATGCATTGACCTCAACAGATAGTGTAATAATACCTATCCAATGTGAATTTTACGCTCTTGAGGGATTGAGTCAATTAATGAATACCGTTAAGCTCATAAAGCAGTATTATAACCCAAATATCGACATCGAGGGTGTTATTTTAACAATGAAAGACAGTAGAAGCAATTTGGTTAATCAAGTTGCCGATGAAATTAAAAGCTTTTTTGGTAAAAAAGTTTTTGAAACAGTTATACCTAGAAATGTTAGACTTGCAGAAGCCCCAAGTCACGGTTTGCCTATTTATTTATACGACAATAAAAGCACGGGCGGAATTGCCTACAACGACCTGGCGCGTGAGTTTTTGAAGCGCAATAAAGATAGCGGTGCGCTAATTGATAGAAGAAAGTTTTTTAAAGGAGATTTAACTAATGAGTAAGGGATTAGGCAGAGGTTTAAGTTCTCTATTTGCGATTTATGAAGAGGACGAAAAGAAGGAAAAAGTTGAAAAAACAACAAAAAATGAAGAAAAAATTGAAAAAAACGATACAAAAACGGAATTTATTACTAAAAACGAACCTGTTGATAATAAAGAACCTGTTTTAGAGCCTAAATTAAATATATTATCTGATGCGGAAAATTTGCTTGAAAAATATAAGGTGAAAACCGCGCCAGAAACAGAATCAGTTAATACCGAATATCTAAATAACAAGCAAAATCTTGAACAAAAAATTAAAAATGCAAGTCAAGAGATGTATTCTAGTAGTGGGGTGCGTCAAATAGCATTAAATAGATTGCAACCAAATCCAGACCAACCAAGAAAGAGTTTTGACCAAGAGGCTTTAAAAGAATTAGCTCAATCGATAAGAGAACACGGCGTTATTCAACCTATTATAGTTGTTCCTCGCGGAGATAACTATGTAATTATTGCAGGTGAACGCCGTTATCGTGCAAGTAAAATTGTTGGATTAAAAACAGTTCCAGTTATTATAAAAGACTATTCTGAAGAAGAAATGCGCCAAATTGCGCTTATTGAGAATCTACAACGTGAGGACTTAAATCCTATTGAAACAGCAATGGCGCTTAAGCAATTAATCGACACATATGGTTTAACACAAGACGAAATTGCTCAAAAAATAGGTAAAAGTAGACCTTCTATCGCTAATACTTTACGTTTGTTAACTCTTGAACCTGAAGTTTTAACTTTGGTAGAAAAGGGAAAATTGCAAGCAGGTTTAGCAAGGGCAATTATTACACTCCCACGTGATTTGCAAATAGCTTTGGCTAAAAAAGCCTGTGATGGTAAAATGACAGCTCGCGAAGTCGAAAAAGCTGTTCAAGAAATAAACAAACCAGAAGTTGCTGCAACGAATACAAAATCAAACGTACTTAGTCTTGAATTAATATCAATGCGCGAAGATATGCAACAAGTTTTCGGTACAAAAGTTACAATTATTGGTAACAATAAAAAGGGTCGTATTTATTTTGATTATTACAATAAAGATGACCTTGACCGTATTTATGAACTCGTAAACAAATTAAAATAACGAAAAACTATAAAAATATTGCATTTTTAATGATTTTTTATAGAATTTTATAAAAAATATCAAAATTTAAAATGCGATGAGAGCCGAGATTTTTATTTTGAATGAACACTAACTCATTCAAAAAACAAGCAAAAATTAATAAAAAATTATGTTTTTTGTGTGCTTTTTGCTATATTTTTATTAAAATAAAGGAGATTTACATATGTTAGCTAGTTGGACAGCAGATATGTGGTCACCGATAATCAACCTATTTAGTTTTATACCAAGCTATGGGTTTATGATTATTGTTTTCACAATTTGCTTGAAAATAATTTTAAGTCCTCTAGACTACTGGCAAAAAAAGGTCAGTCGCTCTAGTATGATGAAACAACAAAAATTGCAACCAGAAATTGCAAAATTACAGAAGAAATATGGTCAAAACACACAAATGTTGAATCAGAAGACCATGGAACTTTACAAACGTGAGGGATATAATGTAATTGGTTCTTGCTTAAGTATGTTTGTGAATTTAGCATTGACATTATTTATATTCTTTACATTATTTACAGGATTGCAAGGAATTTCTCAAGAAAAAACATATAAACAGTATTTAGAACTTGAACAATCTTATAATACTGTATTCTATGAAGAGTTTAGAGCGCAATACGGATTAACTGCGCTGGAAGATAATTCAGACATAA
The DNA here is from genome assembly GCA_017468205.1 of Clostridia bacterium. Classification (GTDB taxonomy): domain Bacteria; phylum Bacillota; class Clostridia; order Christensenellales; family UBA1242; genus UBA7867. Next base: position 2,947 of record JAFUJK010000056.1, on the reverse strand, counting down.
ATGAAAAATTAAATGAACTTATAAATTCTCAAATAACAACAGCGCAAAATGCTTTGATTGAAGATGGTGTTGAAGAACCTACTGAAGCTCAAATTTTAGCGAAAGCGCGTGATTTAGTTTTTACAACAGTTATTCAAGATATTGTTAGTAACGCACAAGATAGTGCAGCTCAAAAATATGAGGAAATCAAAGATAATTGGTTATGGATTGATAATATTTGGCGTCCAGACACGTATGTGAGTGGATATCCTGCATATAATGATTTCAAATCAATGGCAAATATTAATGGTCAGCTTGGTGAAAATGAAGCTCGCAAAAGTGAAATTACTCAAAATTATGATATAGTGACAGCAAAAATTCAAGGTGCTTATTCTAGTTGGAATGGCTACTTTATACTTGTTGTGCTCGCTGGTGTTGTAACATATTTATCTTTTGTTATTACACAAATGACATCAAGTAAGAAGAAAAAAGAACAAGAATTGAAACAAACTCCACCTGAATTACAACAAAATCAAAAACAAAACCAAATGCAAGGCGCAACAAAAATAATGAAATTTATTATGCCTGTAATTATGATTATCTTTACAATCTCATATTCGGCTGCATTTGCGTTATACATCGTTACAAACTCATTGATGAGTTTAATTATATCGTTTATTTCCTTAAAAATTATGGAAAAATTCGAAAAAAATGGTAAAAATACCAATAAAAAAACAAAAAAAGTGGAATATAGTCGATAAAATTTAATAAAAACCACCAAAAATTCTTAAATATTCCATAAAAAAATAAAAAAACACGTAAATTGCGTGTTTTTTATATTTTATAAAGTAAATTTGTTTTTAAATTATCAGGTACTGGGTCAACGCCTCCTCCAAATTTAGGACGACATCTCCAAATTCTCCTTGCTCCCATCCAGCAACCTTTAAATATTCCAAAGCGCTTAATTGCGATTAATGTGTATGTGGAACAAGTTGGTTCATAAATACAACAATCCGGCATAATTTTACTTATTGTTCCTTTGTAAATATAAATTAAGCCGACACACAAATATCTAAATGGTGCTGTAATAATTTTTAAAATTTTATTCATCTAAAACTTTACCTTTAACAAAAATTTTTTCAACTTGATTTGAAATTTGCTCGAAAGTTAGATTTACGATAGTTGGATGAGCAACTATTATAATATTTTTAGAACTTATTTTATCAACATAATTATATAGCACTGCACGAAGTCGACGTTTTATTAAATTTCTAGTAACAGCATTTCCAACTTTATTGCTAACGCTAATACCAAATCTTGGATATTTAAATTTACTTTTTACAAAATAGAGTGAAATATCGCCTTGATTTATTTTTATACCTTTTTTATAAACATAGGCAAATTCTTTACGTTTTTTTAATCTATATTTTGATTTTAACATAAAAACCTCATTTTTTTATATTTTTAATTAAAAATAAGGTACTATGCATTGCATAGTACTCAAATTAAGCGCGAACCAATTCTTTGCGACCGCGGTTGCGACGGCGTTTTAAAACTTTACGTCCGCTAGTTGTCTTCATACGTTGACGGAAACCGTGAACTTTGCTACGTTGACGCTTTTTAGGTTGAAAAGTTCTTTTCATTATTTGATTCCTCCTGCTAAAAGTATATACTTGAAAATCAGTAAGAATAGTATAGCAGAAAAAAATCAACTTGTCAAGTATTGTTTTAATATATAAAGAAATAATTTTTTTAGACTATTGATAATGAATTTATAAATTTTACTTTTTTAAATTATAATTAATAAGGAATAATTATATAAACTGCATTTTTATTTAAATATTTTAGAAATTATTTGTTTTAGAGATTGAAATAATTTTTTCAAAAGTATTTAATAATTATATTTTTTTATTTATTTTTGAATTAATTGCTAAAATATTTTTAGTTGAAAATGTAGGTATAAATTTTTATTTAATATAAATATTAACTTGTTAATATTATATTAATATTTTTAAAAAATTAAAAGTTAAAATATCCACAATTAGGCGATGGTCGTTTTTTTAACATTAATACAATAATTAAAATAATAAATATTTATAATTAAAATCAAAGCGATTATAGTATTTTTATGCATTATAAAAAAATATAATTAGAAATTGTTTGTTTTAATTATACACACAATAAGCTTTTTGGGAAATATAATAAGTGGGCACATTTTAATAAAAAATATAAAAAGAGAATTAAACATTTGATAAAAAATTTTACGATTATTAAAATGGTCGTTTTCTGATTAGACGTTTAAGTTGCGCAATTAATGAGCAAGTGAATATACCTGTTGAAGCATCGCGTGCGCACGCGTGTAAAAGGGTTTTCCACATTGATGGGGATATGTGGATATTAACCAAGCAACAAAAAGCAAAGTAGCGGGGAGGGGGTTTAAGTTTTTTTCTTATTACGAAATTAAAAAAAATTAATTTTAAAACTTTTACTCTTTCAGAGTAAGTTTTTTAGCTATGGTATGATTAAAAAAATTATGCTATTTAGTGTTTTTTTATTTTGATAATTTTTAAATTTAGTTTATAATTTTTATAAACTAAATTTAATATACTAAAAATGGGGATTTTGTTTTTTCAGATAGCTAAAAATGCTGAAATCATTATTTAATTTGTTGGAGGTGATTTTGAGTTTTTGGCTTAGGTAAGGGCTTCTTGAGTTCAAATACAAGAAAATACAAGAATTTGTCGAAAATTAGAGTTTTCCACTAAAAATACCGAGTTATCCATAAGAAATCCACAGAAAACTACATAAATATACACAAGATATCCACATAAAAATTGTTCAGAAATTTTAAGAAAAGCGCGATAAAACCTAGTGATTGTAGGTATTGGGAGAACAGTTATCCACTTTTCCACATTGCTTACTATTTATCTTAATATAAAAAATAAAAATAAATTATTTAATTCCTCTC
>JAFUJK010000055.1 GCA_017468205.1 Clostridia bacterium | reverse complement strand
TTCAATAATTGTCTAATTTGCTTATTTTTTTAAGCATAATCATTACCATAAAATATTCTATCGAATATTTCTGTAGCCTCATCAGAAATATCAGCCTCAGGTATATCCATAACATCTTTGTATATTTTTTTCAGCCAATCTTTGAATAATTCAAAAACATTTCTCAAAGTATTGTTAGGTGCTTTACCGCGATATAGATACGCCTCAAAAGAACGTGCAAATTTTTCTGCTTGCGCATTTGTGAATTCACCATCACCATTACCAAAATATTTATTTGCAGCATTGTATAATTCTCTAGCCTCTTCATCAAATAGAGAAAACTCTTTTAAACCATTTAAGAATAAATGCGCTGTTTCGTGCATGATTGTAGAAGCATCATGATTTTGCATAATAGATAAAACATTTTTTGCATCAGCCTCAATAAAATAGCCTTTATATTCTTCTTCTTGTTTTTCTCTATTAGCCTTAGCACGCTCAATCATCTCATATAGATTATTGCTAATTCCTTCTTCATTTTCTTGATAGAAAGTATTTAAAATTTTAACAGCCTTATCATCAAAAATAACATAGCAACGACCATCTCGATAACCGTCATAATTTATACCTTTAATGCCTACATCATTTAATAAAAGACTTGCTTCTTTATCACCGTCATATACTACGGACAGTATTTTATAAATATCTTTGCCTTTTAATTTTGAATAGTCGTTAAGTTTATTTAAAAGATTTTCAAGGTCTGTTTTTTTGTTTTCGTATATATCCCTTGCGTAATTGCTCTGTGTTGTATAACCACCGTCTTTAATTGCTTTTTGTTCAAGTTCATCAAGCATATTATCAAACCATTTGATTTTTTCAGAGATAACACCGGAAGGATTTTTTTCTTTTAAAATTTGTAAAATTCCGTTTTTAACTTTTTTGGGTTGTTCTGAAAAAGATTTATCTTCATCAAGTAATACATCATTTTCTGGAATATCAACTTCAAATAATTGACCTTGTTCTATTTTTATTTCTAACTTACTAACATCAATATCTTTTACAAAAGATAATTCAATTTCTTTTTTTAATATTTTTTGTTCTAAATAATCAATTGTATCATCAAAAGTATTTTGTTGATTTTCTTCCAACTCTACTTCAAGAATTGATAATTCATTTTCAATTCTTTTTAATACTTTGTCTTTTCCATCTTTTAATAGTTCTGAATATATTGGCTGATTATTTAATGAGATTTGTTTGCCATCATAATAAACAATTTCTTTTTTTGATGCCAACCCTTTCCTATAATCTTCAGAAACATCTTTATTTTGTGCAAAATATAAACCCCAACCGTGTGCTTGATGCCCCTCACCAGTTCCGATATGGTCCAAAGCAAATTCATCAAACCTATGAGGAGTTCCGTGATATGCTTCAACTACAACTTTTTCACCTGTTTTAAAATTATAACTTTTTGCTTGTTCAGCAGGAACAAAAGGTGCATTATCAGTCCACTTCTTAAAATATTTACTTTCAGTTCCTTTTTCAGCATATTCTTTTTCAGCAATAGCAATTTCATTTTTGTTAGCCCCAGCACTTGCAGCAGATTGAAAATGTACATTATTTGTATCATTTTTTCTATATTTGTTTAGATAAGCATTGACAAACTCAATTAAATCATTCATACTGATATTGGATGATTGGCTACGGCTCAAAGATGTTTCATCTTGGGATTTACTGTCAATCATCTCTTTTTTTGTTATATTCTTTGAATACAAATCATAAATGGTAAATTCTTCAACACTTGCTGTATTATTATCAGTTCGTTCTTTTACTGTAATTAAAGAATAAAAGTTTTGACCACCTATTTTAATAGGAAGTGCAAATCTATGAATTATTTGAACATCATATAATGCTTTATTTTTTTTCTCTAATTCTTCGTGTTTAAGTATTGGAATAGCATTTTCAAAAATATTTTCAACATTTGCAATTATTTCTTTTTTTAATCGGATATAAGAAGAATCTTTTTTAATATTTTTAAAAATAGTATTCACCATTTCATCAACCTTACCTTTTGGTAAAATTGCTGTTATTTTACTTCTGTTATTTGTTATTTTTAATTGTTCTTTTTCTTTAAATATTTCTTTCTTTAAATCAGCATTTTTAATTTCTTTTTCTTCTCTATTATTAAATTTCAATTTGTTAATTTTTAAATAATCAACTTGTTTTATATCAGAGTTATCATAATATTCAATCTCAACTGGAACACCATCTTGACGATATAAAACACTTTCATTTGCTTTATAACTATTACTTCTATAAGGTACACTTGTTCCATCAGAAAAAACTACATATTGTTCTTCTGGTGAAATATCGTAACCAAAATGATTAACTTTATAAGGACTAAAGTAACTTCTCTTTCTTTGTTCTTCTGTTAAGTCTAATCTTTTTTCAGTTGTTCTTGCTTCAACTTCACCAGCCAATCTTCTGTATAGAAAATCAGCATCAATTTTATGTTCTTTTACTTTTTCAAGAGCATCTTTAAATTTTTCTTTAGTTTTAATATCAACCTTAGAAAGTTTATTAATTGCTTTTTTATGTAGACTATTTGCTTTATTTCTTAATACTTTTGTATCTTTTTCAAGGTATTCCTGATATTCTACATCAGTTCCTTTTTCTTTATTTTTTTCTAATAAGTCAGATAATAACTCACCACAAGCCTTATCTATATAAGCCTTTCTGTCATTCTTTTTAGTTTTCTTTGGTGCAAACCAGCCCTTGCCTTTTTGTAGCCACCAATAACTTTTAGTAATATTTTCTGGTTTAGAGCCAATAGAATGTACTAATAGTGCATCATTAATAATTGAGTATTCTTTCATTAAGTTCTCATACTCAATTAAGTCACTGCTATTTTTAATTTTAGATACAACTTTAGAAAATAATCTTTCAATACTACTAGGGTTACCACCAATAGCAAAACCCTCTCTATATTGAATAAAGTGTTGTATTTCGTGCATTATTATTTCTAGTGCTTCATCTTTTGAAACAGAACTATCAATAACTATTTCATCTTCTACTTCAGAATAATAACCTTGAGCATTATCTTTTAATTTTTCAAACTTAATATAAGTATTTTTTAATTCTGGATATGCAGCAAAAAGTTTATCGTGCTTTAAAACATCACCAACTTTTAAGAATTGCGTATCGTTTAGAGCATTGTTTATTTCATCTCTTTTTGTATTTAATTCTTTATTTATTTTTTCAAGTTTGTTTTCAAGTTTAGTATATTCTTTTTGAAGTTTAGTAATTTCTTTTTCTGCTTGTTCTTTTTCGTTTTCTGGTGCTTCATATAATTCAGAAAGTTTATTGTCTAATTCATCTCTTTGTTTTCTTAGTTCATTTCTTTGTTTAGTTAATTTTGCATCTTGTATCGTATATTCGTTCCATAATTCTGGTATTTTTATTGCCCTATCAAATAGTTCTGTAAATTCTGCTTCATTGTCAGAAATTTCATACCTAAATTTGCCATCAACACCTTTAAACCAACCCGTTTGTTGTCTAACTGTTTCAGCATCAATACCATCATTTAATTGTCTTTGTGCTTCTTGTAAAGAATATTTGTTTGCTGTTTCAGATTTTTCACCAGCGAACTGAAATTGCACATCACCACGTGCAATTTTTTTACCTTCAGCAACACCTTTATTTGTAACAACTAATTTGTCATACCATTCTCTTACTTTTGCTTCATTTTTATCTTTAAATCTATCTATAAATAGACTCATAACTTTTGCAGAGTTCCACGCTTGTTCAGAGTTTGCACCAGCAGCAGTTAATTTGTTATAAAAATCATTTTCAATTTCAAGCGCTAATTCACTTCTATCAGAAGTAGAATTTCTCACAAAATCAATTTTTTGTTCAGTAGTTCCAAACTGAAGAGTATTTTCAATTTCTTCTTGTGGAACGCCAGCCTCTTCAAGTTTTGCACGTACTTCCCTATCAAGAAGGCTATCTCTACCTTCTTGCCTAAAGATACCAGCATCAAGTAAGAATTCATCTTTGCTATATTTTTGCGATACATTTTTTAAGCCAGCATTTACAGCACCAGCACCACCCCCCATTGCACCAAAAGCAATTGCTTCTTGTGCAACTTGCGTAGCAGAAGGAAACGCAGCATCTAAAAACTGTTCAAAAGTATAACCTTCTTTTTCATCAAGATTGAACGCAAAGCGTAGTATGTCAGCAACACGTTCTTCTCCAATTTCTTCAAGAACACCATTAAATCCAAGTGCTTCAACACCTTTAACAAACGGCATTCCTGTTACTTCTTCAGCAACCTTAGTTAAGTTTGTTGCAAATTTTTCAGGAAGTTTGCTTAAAATTTTAGGTGCAATAACACTTCCAATTTTTTGTGTTGCTGGTTTAAGCAGCGTTGCACCAGCCATTTCAGAACCAACTTCAATTTGAGTTAATGCCAATGCCTTTAAAAATGCTGTTGCTGGTTTTTCTTTTGATTCTAATAATATTGCTTGACCTTCTTCAGATATAGCCAAACTATCAGAAAGCATAATATCAGCGTAACGTGCTTTAACTTGTTGTGGAAGCCTTGTTGCAGTAAACGCTAATGTTCTAGGATTTACTGTTGCATCATATAAAACTTTTCCTGTACCTTTTACAAGAGTTTTTGCTAAACTTTCTTTAGCAACTTTAGCAGCACCAATCTTAGCAACTGTAGCACCAACAGAACCAGCACCACCTGAAGTTAATAAACCAGCACCAAATTCAAGCATAAACGGCAATGTTTCAAGCCCAATATTAACAGCACCACCACCAAACGTGTAGCCACGTGTTTGTATTTCAGCCATATCCAAAACAAAATTTTCATAGAACTTTTTGTCATCAGGCGAAATATACAAACCTTTTTGCATATTGTCAGAGATTTTTTTAATTCTAAGACTTTTGTCGGCTTGTTGAATAGTTGACATATAAGGAACAAGTTCATTTCCTTCTTTGCGATTAAACACTTCAATCGCAGTCATAGAACCCTTACTTTTCCATTCAGCAACTTTTTCAGGCGATACAATATTTTGTACCCAAAGATTATTTTCTTGCTTTTGCGCTTCTAGTTTTTTGTTGTTTTCTTCAACAAGTTCATCATATCCACGTTGACCAAGCCAATCTTGTTTTGGTTCTTCTTGTATATTATTTTGTTCAATACTTTCAAATAATGGCATTATCTTTTTCTTTCATCAAGACTTTTTACATATTCATATTCTTTTAACGCTTGTAATGATTGATAATCAAATCGTTTTTGTTTAATCATTCCTCTATCAAACGCTTCATCATAAAATTGTTTTTCGCTCATTCCAAGTGCTTCAATTCTCTTTCTAAATTCATCAGCGTTTTTAGGGTCAGAAGGCGTAATCATTGTTTGTGATTGCGTTAAGTACGTTGCGGCTTTAACTTGTTGATTTTTAACTTCTTTTTTCATTTCTTCAAACATTTTATTGTTTGCAATATCAACAAGTTGTTCAGGCGTTGCACCATTAAATTTATGCTTATAAACTTCATCTGCAACAACTCTATTTATCATTAAAGATTTTTCTTGACCAAACATTTTAAACGGCATTGCATACGCATCAGGAAATTCCCTAGCAAAGAAGTATTCAGGCTTATCAGTCCAGCGTTGTGCTTTAATTAGTGCATTTTCACTAGCTGTTTTGTATATTTCTTGTTGATACCTTTGGTCAAGCCCTTCAATTTCATATATGCTATTCATACCAAGTTTTTTTGCTGCAATGTTTAATTCATCAAGGTAATAATTTTGCGCAAACAGTTTTTGTTTTTGCACATCCATTAATTCATCACCTTTTAAATCAGTTGTATCAAAATGTTTTTTAATCTTTTCGTAACCCAGTTTATTAAATTTATTTATTCCACCAATCCAACTTCCTTCATCAAATTGTTCTGCATTAGTTTCAATAAATTTAGTTATTGGCTCAATAAAGGTTTTCATCATACGTTTTCTATCAGAATCATTTATCGCACCACAAGCACGTGCTAAATCAATTCTTCCTTGCATTTCTGCAATTGCCTTTATACTACCAATAGTTTTATTATGAGCATCAATTGCAGCATTACCTTTAGTATTACCTTTAGCCTTTACTATATTTTCTTCATTACCAAAGTTTTCGAGCATATCATGAAGGTCAACTTCTAATTGTTCAGCCATTGTTTTCTTTTGAATGTCATCAAGTTTCAAATTTCCAATCGAAGTTCCACCATCAGGGCCACCAGCAGAATCTTTTTTTACAATTCTTTTCTTAGTTGAATCATACTCATAATCATTTGTGCTTCTAATTCCATAGATGCTTAATATTAAATCTTTGCTACCTTCTGTAAGTGATTTATTTTTTTCAATAAAACTTGTTACTTGATTAAGATTGGCCCTACCTGATAGCAAGTTATCAGCTTCAGTCGAATTCATTTTTCTAAGTGCAGCACCTAAATCCATTACAGCAGCTTTTTCATTTTGTTTTTTTAATGATGTAGCCACGTAGTCATTAAGTTTTTCGATTGTATCAGCATTGCCAATATAATTTAATACAGCATTATCTTGTAACATTCTTTGTGCTTCAAGTGGATTGTTAGTTGCTAAAGCCGAAATATAAGTTGCCATAAAATCGTGGTTAGCATCTTTCAGAAAGTTTTCAGTTACTTCACTTCCTAAAACAGCAGTAGCCCCATTTCTTAATCCTGAAATACCATTGTCGTATGCCAATTTGACTTCATCAAACTTTGCACCATTAGAACCAAGCATAGATATTTGATTGTTTAACTTTTCATATCCATTTTTAAGGTCATTTTGTGCATTTGTTTGTTGCTGGCTTAGTTCCCAGCGAGCATTGTATGTTTTATAGTTGTTTAAAACATTATTTTTAATTTCACCCCAACGCCCTTGAACCATAGGATTTACTTTATATTCACCAGCAAGCAAAGAAAACGCTTCATCAAGTTCTTTGTTGCGTTGCGGATTAGTAGGGTCAGATTGATATTTTGTATTAATATCATTATTAATTTGCATAAATCTATTCGATAAATCAATCTGATAGTTTGCCAACTTAGATTCATTAGCCCTTTCAACAACAGTTTGAGCAGTACCAATTGCATTTGCAATACCTGAACCAACTTGCATAATTCCTTGTGATACCTCATGACCTGTTAATTCGCGGCTATAATATTCTCTTTGATTTCCACGTGGTATAGACATTTTAATAACTCCTATTTTGCAGCAACAAGACTTGTTGCATTTGTACTAGCAGAAGCACCACTAGAAGTATTGACATTTGTAGAAGAAAATTGACTAGCAGAACTTTGTTGCGAAAATCCTTTATATATATTTTCCGCATAGTTTGTTCCATCATTTTTCGCTGGGTCAATCATAAAACTAAAGAAAGCAGTTCTACCAGCACGAATCAATTTTTTTTGTGCGGTAATACTATCTTTGTTAATAGCCTTAATATCATCCATTGCAGTATCATAAGTTTCTTCAATAACGTCTTGTGGCGTACCTGAATCAAAATAAACACCACCTTTTAAAAATGATGTTTTTTGAACATTCATTAAAGTCTTAGCCTGTCTAGCACGTGCATCAGCATGTTCTTGTGCTTGTGCTGCTATTTCTTTTGCTTGTGATTTATTTTCTTTTATATAGTTATAGGTCGAATAAGCATTGGTTATGCCTTGCGCTATTGCTTGAAATATTGCTGCCCAGCCCATAATTTGCTCCTTATATAACGTGTTTGTATTCAGGTACAATCATTGCAATTCTAAACGGCAATGGTTCATCCTGAACAACGTAGTAGTGTTTTTCTCTGTCGTATGTATCAGATAAAAGAACTCTTACTTCACTATCCATTGGTAAAGCTGGTAAGTCATACAAGCCTTCAGGGTTAAATTTTTGCACCTTTTCAAGTTTGTATAAACTTGTTCCAACTTTACCACCAGCAGAAAATGAGAGGTCAAGAACAACAGAGTATAAATTTTTCTTCTTTGTAAATGTTTGCGCACCTTGAAGTTGTAATCCCAAGTTAGGACTTTTCAATATGCCTTTGTATTTTAAACCGATTATTGCTGTTTCAACGCGGTTTGTGTTTGCTGATGATATATCAACTTTTCCATTTTCTACTTTAAAATCACCTATATAACCACCATTACCAACAACACTAACAGTTTCACCTTCTAAATGTTCCAAACCTTCAAAGATAGTTGCTGATAAATACCATTCATCAAACTCTATATTGTCACCAAATTCACCACTATACCAGCCGACAAATTCTGTTTCATTTATAACTTCACTTATCTCAATCCATCCGTGCTTTCTTCCATCATTGGTTTTTAGAACAATTCTTCTGCCAGCATCCGTTTCTTTGAAAACAGGTTCAGCAGCCACAAATCTAAAAGTTTCTGCATTATAAGTTATCTTGTTTTTATGATAACCATTATAGTAAACGCTACAATCTAAATGATTTTCTTCACGCATTTTTTCTGCAACCATACGATAAAAGGCGTAATCATCTTCTTTTTGAAGTTCAAGTTTTTTACTATCAGAAACACTTTCATAATCAGATACAAAATCTTCACGGCGTGGAAATTCAACCCAATCAGATAATCTTTCAAGATAAAAGCGGTCAATTCCATTAATATTTCTTTTAATATTCAGGAATAAATCATTGTCACCATCAGGCTTAGTTACGCTGCATATATCGATAACTTCACCTTTTGTTTTATGAATAGACCACGCATTTACGCCTTCTTCTTCTGAAAAGCATATTTGTAGCAAGTTTTTACCACAAACAGCATAAATAAAACTAAATCTATCTTCTTTATATG
>JAFUJK010000054.1 GCA_017468205.1 Clostridia bacterium | reverse complement strand
TCTTTTTTCTTGTCTTTCTTCTCAAAAAGATACTCAACTTTGTTATTCTCTTTGAAAAGTGCGGCAACCTTGTAGCAATCGTCAAGGGATATGCCAATCTTCCCATTAACTTTTAAGCGTGCCGTATCAGGTTTAATATGTAGTGCGTTTGCTATGTCTTGCACGCTTACATCTTGTAAAATCATTTCTGCTTTTAGGTTTCTAAACATTGCCTAACCTCCTTATTTGCACGATGTGTCGTACATTGTTAATTAAAGAATATACGATGTGTTGTACAAAAGTCAAGCGATTTTTACTAATTTTTATAAAAAAAATACAATATGTCGTAAAAATATTGCAATTTTTATTAAAATGGTCTATTATTTATTTATCAAATAAAGGAGGTATTATTTATGTTAGAGCGTATATTAGCCTTAATGAAGGAAAAAAACATCAATAAAAATCGTTTAGCCGCTTTATCAAAAGTGCCACGCACTACGATATATAGTGCATTATCAAACGAAGAAAATTGCCGTAAAACCAAACTTGAAACAATGCGCCCTATTGCCGCCGCTCTTGGTACAACCCTTGACTATATAATCACAGGCGAGGACGGACAATCTATACACGGCGACTTTAACCCAAACACAATAATATCTATCGGTAGAAACGGACAGCGTACCATATATGAAATTAGCGACGAGGACGCAGCGATTGTTGACGCGTTCCTAAATAAATTTAAGAAGGATTAAGCGTATGACAATAGCCGATAAGATTAAGCAGTATATGGAAGTTAATAATATAAAATCGGTTGCCGAATTTGCAACAATGTCAAAATTGCCATATATGACAGTTAAAAACATTATTGACGACAACAATAACAATATCAGGCGCGATACATTGTTAAAGTTAAAAGATACAATGCAAATCACACTTGACGAATTGGCAGACAATAACATTGATGTAAACTTCCAAAATAAAAAAAATAACGACTACATCAATAATAAAATCAATGTGGCCGATAACACGGTTATATTTATTGGGCGTGGTGGCAACCGTTCTATTTATGAGATAAGCGAAACGGACGCTCAACTTGTTGACGACTTTTTAAAAAGGGTTAGCGTCAAAAGCAAATAAACCACCAAAATATATAAAATTGATAAATTATAAAAACATACGCAACTCTGCGTGGCTGTTCTTAATCAAAAACAATATCCGCCACCTTCCGTTAGATGTTGAGCAAATAGCCAAACAAAATAATTGGATTTTAATGTTATTTGACGATAATGTGGAAATCGTGCGGGCGTTGGATAAAGATAATCGCAACAGCACTTGCGACGGGTTTACCTGTATATATAAAGATAATATATTTATTATTTATAAAAAGTCTAATAATATTGGACGCACACGGTTTACTATCGCACACGAGTTCGGGCATATTGTTTTGTTACATCTTAACAAATTAGTTAATGACGATTACGAACGCGAGGCAAATATGTTTGCAGCACGGATACTTATGCCGATGTGTGTTATTAAAGAGTGTAAAGCATTTACACCACAAGCAATATCAAATCTATGTGGCGTGTCATTAACCGCCGCCACCTATCGGGCGAATAGATTACAAGAATTGTTGCAACGCAATAAATTCTACACTTCGCCTTATGAGGTTAAATTGGTTAAACAATTTAAAAAATTTATAAAACAAAACAATTAAGGAGTTTATTATGTCTAAATTATTTGAAGTATCTTGCGCAGGTTTAACATTAAGTGTTTATGAAGATTGTGTGTCAATCACACCAAAGGGCTTTTTAGGTTTCGCCTCAAAGGGTATGGCAGGCGAACGCAAAATCTT
>JAFUJK010000053.1 GCA_017468205.1 Clostridia bacterium | reverse complement strand
CATATATACCTCCTGTATCGGTAGTAGATAGTTGGCTACCCGTAAATATTAGATAGCCAACCAAAGCCACCGTTACGATAAGAAGGAATACAGCGATAATCCTTTTTATCGTTTTCATTTAAGCCTCCTTATTTTGTTTGTCTTGTTTCTTTTTTTCTTTGCGTTTTTTAACGCCTTGGTCTATGCTTTTGAATAATGCTTTTAGTGCCTTGAAAGGCAAACAGATTAGCCAAATTACGCCTTTAATTATGTAAGGCATTATCGGCCATAAAATGATAACCAAAAGTATGATTAGTAGAATAGCAAGAAGTATTTGCCACCACTCTAAACCTGTTACGTCTGGGATAGTTATATCATTGTAAATATCTATCGGGTCGCTAACAACGGGAATTACCGTATAAACGCCTTCTTTATTGAACGTAAGTTGAATGATATCAAAATTCATAAACACGCTTTCTTGAATAATAAACGTGTCTTTACCATACTCACCACTTAAGTTTTTACCCTTATAACTGTCATAAGCAATAACGGGTAGGTTTACGTAATCGGTTTGTGCGAACCTAAACAAAACTACAGTCTTATCTTCTTCTTTTGACTTGTTATAGAAGTCTTTAAACTCTTGCAAAGCATCGTCAGAACCATCTATCAACAAGGTAGAGGACAAATTGTCTTTTGCCATATCTTCTTCAGTTACGATTTTTATAGGTGCAACACCTTTATAACTAACGTCAACGTCATTAGGGCTTAAACCAAATAACCCTGCAAAGAACTTATACCAACCATCGTGAGTTTCATCATAACTAAGCATATCAAAAGTATTGTCAGCATCAAATTCCATTAGTTTATGGTGTATATCATCGCCAACGTAACTTACTGCTTGTCTATCTGCCGATAAAGTTTTTTCAAATAGGTCATGGCTTATGTTTGTTTTTCCCGGAACGTCTAAATATCCATCAGTAAAAGATTTATCGTATGACTCTATGTATTCTTGAATTCTTTCGCTAGATAAAACGTAGTTGCCTATGCTAGCACCATTAGTTGAGAACAAATAACATATACGCTTACAAGACTCGTTGATTGCAGTAGTATAATCGCAGTTGTACGCCCAATCATATTTATCATAATGACCTGAACTTCCAACCATTTGCTGATAGCCTGTATATAACTGAATAGATTGACCTTCAACTTCATTAGTAAATGTGCCTAAGTATGGATATAATAGGTCATAAACAGTGTTATTACTCGTTACACAAATAGGCGTTGTTACATACTCATACCATTCGGCTTTAATACGTTGCAGTTTACCGTAGTCTTCAAAGAATCTGTTAGGAACTGCAAAATATACGCTTGTTAAATCGTGTCTATGGTTTCTTTCATATTCGCCGGTTCTATAATAGGTGCTATGCACGTCTAACGTTACCGTTTCAAGTTGGTTTATCTCAACACTAAGATTGCTTTCAGCATTTTCGTCTGGACCATAGCCTTTAACGTAGCCTGTAAACAAATAAGTTCCACCAACGCTGTATTCTTTTGGTACATTACTTCCGTAGGTTACTAACTCTATACCAGAAATATCGTATCGTCTTTCTATGCTATTTACACGGTCTATAAAATACTTTCCGTCAACTTTATGGTCTATTACTTTGAACTTGTAAAACAAATTCTTGTAATTGCCACTTTCAACCTTACTACAAAATTGCAATGAAAACTTTTCAAAGTTATCAGGACGACCTTCGCTGTTATATGAAACTGCCATCTGCACTTTATTGTCTTTATCGCTAGTAGAAATGTTAAGCCCCTTAGGGTTATAAACGTAAAGATATAAACCATAGTTATCACGCATATTAGCCCTATACGAATAGCAATATTCTACAAAACTTATAATCTGAGCGTCTTTGCTTTCATCAAACGGGTAATCTTTTATATCAAAAGGTTGTCCGTTTACAGTTGAAGAAGTTAAATCTTCTAACACGTCTGTATTATCAAAGTTAATTTCTCTTCCTGCTGCATAAGCAACAGTGGAATGTACAGTCGTAAAGAGAGTACAAACCACCATCACCAAAGCAATTATGCAAAAGAGAAATCTATTTTTTCCCTTTGCATAAATCAAAATACAATCACCCCCGGTTCAATTTCTACACCAGATACACCAACGTAGAAAGCAAAATCTATACTGTATGTAACTTCATTGTTGTAAGAAGAAACTACCAAAGTAAAAGGATAAACTGCGTTAATGCCTTCTTCGGGAACTTCTATAACTGAATTAGGATACATTTTTTCCAATACGTCTTTTACTGTCGCATGCTCTGGCACGTTAATTGTAAAGTAGGTGTCGTTCATCGTTATATCAAAGCCACTTGTAATATCACCTTCAGCATAAAATGCGTAAACGTCGCCATCAAGCGTAAAATCAAACGAATTATTTTCATTATCATTTGCGTAAATCGCAACGTCGTAGCCGTGTGCTTTATCGCTATTGAAATCAAAAGTGTATTTTACGTCAAAACGGTGTTCTTGACCTCTTTCTAAAATCAACTTCTTTTCGTTGCTTAATATACTTTCGCCTTCATATTCAATATAGAAAGTCTTAAAACTCTCATTAAAGCCGTTAGTAAAAGTGAAAATAAAGCCAATTACACCGGTGACAACAAGAATTACAAGCACGTAAGCAATAATCTTTGAAATAACAGTTGCTTTTTTAGTCTTACTCATAATTCACCTCACTTAGTTATTAAAAACCTAAACTATCTTCGCTAAGGTTTACACCTGAAACAGAAGGCTCAGCCCAAACGTTAATAGTTTCAGATAAACCACTTACGCTGTCGGTAACAGTAATAGTAAAGTAGCAAGATTTAAGCAAAGTTTGGTTCTCTTGTGCAGTTCCTTCATAGTCAAAGCCATTAGAGCCACCTATCAAGCCGTATTCATCTAAGCAAACAAATCTATCGTAAGAGTAAGTACCCATACCATATTCGTCAGACTCAAAATAACTATAGTAGTTTTCAATATAGGTTGAATCAGTTGTAATACTTAAAGTAGTTCCGTCAATAGAAACAGTTATAAACTCATCCTTAAACCCTGAAATTTCTTTCAATTCAGCCGACTGGAAGTAAGTAAAACCTGAACTTGCGTCACTAAACGTAGTGCCAAAATATACCGAGCCAACACCGTCAACAGTTGCAGTAAGATTGTAATTACCAACTTCGTTAAATACGTTGTTCATAATTACGTCAAAATTGTAAGTTTTGCCAGTGCCAAGTAAATAGTAGTTGCCCCTTTCAGCAGTATTTGAAAGTGTTAATTCGCCACTAATATTCATACTGCTTGCAATACCTTCAAAAGAGATAATGCAAGTGTCTGTAAACCCACCATCACGGGTAGTTACAGTAAGAATAATCGTGTCCGTTCCAAACGCTTTATAACAAGAAACGGTTGCAATAGTATCGCCATCGTTTGCTTGCGAAACAGTTACGTAATCAGTTACAGGATTGCTACCATAAGTAGGAGCAGAACCCCAAGCAACTGAATAGTCAACCTTACGATTTGATGCGTTTTCCGGCCATACGTATGCTTCAATATTGACACTTACACACTCATTTGACGTTGCCATCGCAGAGTATAAAGCCGTTGAAGAAAAAGACATTGCTTTCGGCATTGCATATACCGTTTCAGAGTTCATTGTATTGCCATTAGGGTCAACAGCAACAACTTCTTCTTGTGGTATTTCTTCATCGGTATTAGGTTTTGCGTTAAACCAGCCCATAAAAAGACCTACAAACATAACGCCTACCAAAATAAAGCCGATTAGAGTAAGCCACCACTTAAATTTATCTGAACGCTGATGCTTATTTAATTCATTTTGCATAGTTTAGCCTCCTTAAAAATAGATTTGTGTACTTGCAGTAGATACGCCCGTTACAACGCTTTCGTCAAAACGCAAGTTAATGGTTTCAGTTAGACCAGAAACAGGTTCTGTAACAGTCAAAGTGAAATAGCAGTCATCTACATAACTACGGAATTTGTCGTTATAAGCAGTTGTACGACCACCGTCAAGCCTACTTGTTGAAGAATAGTAACTTTCAATAGATTTAATGGTGTTTACAGTAATAACGCCGTTAGAAATACTTGCCGTGATAAAATTGTCTTTTAGTGTATCAAGTGCAACAGTTTGGTCAGACGTGTCATACCATTTATCAGTTCCACTTTGGTTGTAGTGTTCCATATAACCGAGAATAACTGAACCAACACCGTTAAGGCTTACTTCAAGATTTTGATAATCTGCGCCGATAGAGTTAAACGGGTTAGAAAGGTTTGCGTTGAAAGTATAAGTTTGACCTATACCAAGTCTATACGCATCACCAGAATACGTTGCAGTAGTATCAATGTTAATATCCGTAGGAACGCCAACGAAGGTTACGATACAGTCTGCTTGATAGCCGTTTTCACGGGTAGTAACAGTTACAACGATATTGCCCGTAAATGCTTGATAACAAGTAATAGTTGCCGTTGTGCTACCGTCAGAAGAAGGTGTAACGGTAATATATTCGCTTACGTCAGCAGTATTTGTATCAGCCCAAGAAACCGACCAATCTACAGCCTTATTTGCTGCCGTTTCAGGCAGAACAGTTGCCGTAAGTGTTTGCGTTGCAGTATTTGTTCTAGTAGAATACGTCATAGGCCCAGCAGACATAAGTCTTACGTTTTGCGTGATGACAAGTTCGGTCTTAAATTCACCGTTAGGTTGTTCCACTTGTGTATTAGGCGTATTAGTGTTATTTGAACAACCTACCATAGTAAACGCAAGAGTAAATACCGTCATTAAAGCCAAAATCAACGTAAAAATTTTAGTTCTTTTATTTGTCATTTTTTATCCTCCTAAATTTAATCTTGCTTACGTCTGCGATAATATTGTTTCGTGTACTTATCTGCCTTATGGCGTTGCTTTATACCTTTCTTGTAGCCGTATGCCGCAGCAGTTTTTGCTCCAAAACGTTTAGGGATGTCGTAAGCATCATCCCAGCCTTGTGAATAGCCAATATCGTATGCAAAACGAATATCAGTCTTATAGCGATTTACACTATTTTTAGCCGACTGATACTTCTGATTTGCATAGTTTTTGACCTTAGTTCCTGTGTTATTGACGGACTCCTTAAAGCCCGTCTTTTTAGCAGTTGCAGTTGCCATAAAAAACCTCCTTAAATTAGAAAACTACGACTTACGACTATTGTCGCAAGCCGTAGAAAACCTTGTTTTTTACAGACTATTAGCCAAGTAGCATAGTCAAAAGTTGCTTGTCAGAAGAACGGAAAGGCTTGATTTTACACTCGTAAACTTTACCGTCAGCATCAATTGAAATAACCGAATAAGTATTGCCTGCGATAATATTACCGGCGTCATCTTTCATTTCAAAAGGCTTTACAACCAAATCTGCTTGCATTGCATCGTTGAATACAATATCAAGAACGGTGTAACCACCGAAATCAGGGGGCGTTACTGCGATTTTTACGTCTTTACCACGAATAATACCCTTGATAAAATAGGTGTAGTTGCTCTTGCCGGTTTTCTTAGAAGTGTATAGTTCACGTTCTACCTTAATGTTGAATTTTTGTTCTTTTGCCATAATGTTTAATTCCTCCGTATTCTTTAATTTTTCTTTTTACCAATAGTTCTAGAAATTTTCTTTGCTTCAGCCTTAGTTTTACCTTCGTCTAAAGCCTTTTTATATTTGTAGATACCAATATGGTCGTTTTTCATTTGTAACGCACCAATTCTGACGCACGCTTCCTTATCAGTCAAAGGTTGTCCGTCTTTAGGCCCGTACATGTGAACTTTATTCTTAAGTTCTTCTGCATAACGTTGGGCTCTAGTGTTAGGGCTAAGCCAACGCCTTTCTTTAGGTTTGTTTGCCATTTTTAATCTCCTTGTATTGAACTTGCCCGATTTGCCGATAGCACAGCATTTTGCTTACTTTTTCAAGGGGTTAAGCCTTTACTTTTCGGCTATTAAGTTGTGATTTATAATAAATGTGATAGACTTTTACTGAAACAACACGTTTCCTGCGATTTGTAGTGGTAGATGGCCATCTTTACTTTGCAAAACCACAGTCAATCGTATATTCATTGTCGCCGGCACAAGTATTATTTAATTAGTCAACGTACTTGCGTGTATAAGTGCCTGAACGCATACGCTTTCCGTTGATTTTCTTGCCACGAACCTTATAAACAAGTTCGTATTCAGAATCTCTTTTGTAGGTGCGAAGAAGATATGTATCTTCACTTAAAAGCAGGGTGTTGCCTTTGCCACTTCTACAAAGAGAAACTTTTTGACATACAATGTAATTCTTGGTGCGATATACATTGTCAGCCTCCATCATGTAATCAACAGTCGTCATTGTTTTTGCCTCCTTTTTTTTGCTTTAGATTTTTCTCTCAACTCTTTGGCTTTTTCTTTTCTCTTACTGTCTATAAATTCACCAAACTGTTGCTGATAGTGTTGGAGCATAATGCCCGATATTTTGTGTATAAGTTCTTCTTGCATATCTGTTAGACCATTTTGATTTAGTTCACTTACCTTGACATATAACGGAACGTTAGTTAGGTAAGAACCATCTGGATTGCGAAGTCCTATATATGCAACTTTCTGATACATTTCACTCACGGGCATTTTCTCCTTGTTTTTTTTGAAGAAGTTTTAACCCCTTCACTTAAAAGGCACGAAAAAGGCAAAAGTTGACGGTCTAATTCAAAATTTTTTTTAATTTTTTCAAAATTCTTTCCAATCTATGACTAATAGCAGATTTATCAACGCCTAATTCTTTAGCGATATCCATATTAGAACGACCTTTGAAATAAAATTCATTTACAAGCCACTGCTGTTCTTCTGAAAGAGTAGAAATTGCATTATGTAATGTCTTACAGGTTTCTTCTTCAATACACTTTTCATCTGGTGTAGGTTCTTCACTAATAAATTCGTGTCCGTTCTCAAGAGAAAGTTCTAAAGATTGATGGCGTCTTGTTTCTTTCAACTCGCTTAGATAAATCTCGTGTTCGCTAACAATATAATCGTGGCGTGTTTGCTCATCTAAACCCTCAAGGAATTTAGCAGTTCTGTCATCTACGATGGCGTAGATAGTTTTTGTAATGTTGTTTTTGGTTACAGTAGTTGATAATTTTTTCATAATAAACCTCCGGTTTTTTGATTTTCGTTTTTGGAACGATTGCCGAAGGCAGATATGAAAAAAGCCCGACAATCGTGGGCTAAATCACAATTGACGGGGGTTACTATTCAATTTTGGGCATAAAAAAAGACCCAACAATAGTAAACCACTTCGTGAAAAAGTGATTTAACCATTGTTAGGCCCTCTGATGGTCGCTTTTGAAGTCTTAATTGACTAGCCAAATATGGACGCTCTTGTATCTATCATTATATAGATAGACAACAACAATTTTTGAAAAACAAAGTGTAATCTCTGCGCATACGTCAGATTTATTTCTTTGATTTTCTCAATAGTATTAAGTTGTAATTGTTTTCCTATATTTTACGCTTGACTACACCTTTTTACTTTTAGGTATAAGTTTTTCATCAAGCGGCAATGTGTGAACGCCACCGTTTTCGTCAACGGTTGAAACAAATCCTTGTTTGCAGTTGGTGCAGGCAATTTCTACCTTACTACCAAGTTCGGCTCTGCATAAGCGTTTCCCACATTGAGGACAAGTGATGTATTTATACATTGTTTATCCTCCTTTCCCTTTAGTCACTTCTCGGTTGGATTTGACAAACTATATTGTAGGGGTTAGGGATTCCACCTACATAGCAAGCCACGATATTGACCCTTATATATAAAACAATATTATATTAAGTCCTTAAGAACTTTGACTGCAACGCCTTGAATATTGATACTGTCAAAATACATATCTTCCATATCATCGTTTTCAGGGTGAAGTCTAACTTTATGTTTTTTTCTATCAAGATAATATCGTTTGAGAGTTGTTTCGTCATCAATGAGAGCAACGATTATTTCGCCTTCGTTTGCGTGATTTTGTTGTCTTACAATAACAAAGTCGCCATCTTCTATATTTGCGTTAATCATACTGTTACCACTTGCGTGTAGGGCAAAGAAATTCCCGTTACCTATCAGTTCTTTAGATATAGGTATATACCTTTCAATGTTTTGTTCTGCCAGCATAGGTGTACCACAAGCAATAGTTCCAACAACAGGCACGTAGTTTAATTCAATATTACGTTTTTGAATTTTGGTAGTTTTTATTCCACCCCAACCAGAGTTAAGGTCTATCAAACCACGTTCTTTCATAACTTTTAGATTTCTGCTAACGTTACTTTTGTTTAAGCCAACTGCGTCAGCAATCTCTTGTTGAGTAGGAACTCTGCCATTAGTGTTGTAATATTCGTCTATAAAGGCGATTATTGCACTAAAATTATCTTCGTTCATTACTTTCATAAAATTATTTTTCCTATTTTCAATTTATTACGCAATTTTTGTTGCGTTATGATTATATTTTAGTTATAATAGAGATATAAGTCAAGTGATTTTTGGTATTAAATGGAAATTTGTTAAAAAAATATTATTTAGCCAATTGTCTTTGCTTATGTGGGTATCACCATTAGCCCCCATTGTAAAGGGACAAGGGTTATCCCTCGTTAAGCATAAACCCTTGTCTTTTTCCTTGACAATGTGTTCTAATGTTGAGCAGGAAGGGTTGCAAAGACAATTTAACAAAATAAAAAAAGGAGCAAAAAGTATGGATAGTTGTGTAATTTACGCTAGATTTAGTTCTCACGGTCAAAATGAACAAAGTATTGAGGCTCAAGTCCGTATCTGTAAAGAATTTGCAGAAAACAAAGGTCTTAAGTGTATCAACATATATACCGATAAAGCAAAAACGGGAACGAATGACGCGCGCCCCGGTTTTCAACGTATGATTGCCGATTCTCAAAGTGGGGCTTTTCAATATATAATTGTCTATATGTTTGATAGATTTGCTCGTAACCGTAGAGATAGCATTATGTATAAAGAAATGCTTAAAGAGAAAAACGGTATCAGAGTTTTATCTGCATTAGAGCCTATTGCTGAAGATGAAGGTGGCGAATTTTATGAAATGTTTTTAGAGTGGAACGCTGAAAAATATAGTAAGCGTCTTTCTAAACGTGTTAAAGACGGACTTGATACAAGTGTTGCTAACGGAACGTATTGTGGTGGTTATTTGATATATGGTTATCAAATTGACCTTGAACCTATATCTGGTAAAGCAGGCAAATTTATTAAGCGTGTTTCTATAAAAGAAGAAGAGGCAGAAGTTATTAGATTTATCTTTGAACAATACGATTTAGGTGTATCTAAAATGGAAATAGCCCAAGCCCTTAATAATAAAGGCTATAGATATAAAGAAAAGCCCTTCAAAGGTAGGACTTTTGACAAATGGCTAACAAGCCCAAAATATACGGGCGAATTTGAGTTTGGTGGAAGACAATGCAATAATATGTATCCACCTATAATAGATAAAGCCTTATTTGAAAGAGTGCAAAAAAGGCTTAATCAAAACAAATATTTTTTAGGTGGGCAAAATAAGGCAAAACTGACGTATCTACTTTCAGGCAAAGTCTTTTGTGGGCATTGTGGAACGGAAATGGTTTCAGATGGTGGCGTAAGCAAACAAGGTATTGCTCATCACTACTACACCTGCAAGAAAAAGAAAAAATCCCTATGCGAAAAGCGTAGAGAACATAAAGATGCTTTGGAATTATATGTAGTTGATTGTGTTCGTGATTTTCTTAGCGACCCAAACAATGTTGAAGTTGCTGCAAACGATGTCTTAAACTATTACGAAAAAAGAACTGATATAAACAATCTAAAATCAATTCAAACGAAGATTTTTAACGTTGAAAAAGAGGTTGAAGAACTTGCCGATTCTTTCGTAAAAGCAAAAAGCAAACTGCTACAAGACACGATTGAAAAGAAGATGGCTGAATATGAAATTTTACTTAACGACCTAAAATACCAAGAGGCTTTACTTGAATTAGAACGTGGCTACAAAATAACCAAAAAAGATATACTTGACTTTGTTGCTGAACTATTAAAAGGCGATAGAAACGACAAAGATTATCAAGAAAAGATTATAGACAACTTAGTTGTTCAAGTGTTTGTAAGAGATGATTATACGCTTGTAACACTCAATATTAAAGGTGGTAAAACCGTTGATTTACTAGACAATAATGATATAAATATCATTATTAAAGACAAGGTTTCTGTTAGAATGCAATCACCACTTGCCCGCCACAAAAAACCTATACCCGTTTCCGTTGTGTTCTTAACGGAGAATTCGGGGCAGTATGTACACGGAAGGCTTTTTGCCTTCCGTGTACTGCTTTTTAGGCAGTTTCTCGCATTTCTTTTGGTGATAGCACATCAAGCGCGGGCATTCCGTCTTGTTCGGGAAGTTGGAATGCATAGTGAATATTGATGAGATTGCCGACTTTCCTTGAGTATTTTTCCATTTTCTCAAAGACTTCTATCTTTCGGATAAATACTCGTAGCAGTTCAGGCGTGAGCTTCGGTATTTCAATATACTGCTTTGCCTTTGCAATGAATTCTCTGATGCAACTATCTCGCATATCCATCTCGCTGATACCGTTATTCACGGCTATCAGCTTTTCTTTTAGCGTGGTTTGCTCTTGTTCGTATCCGCTTGCCATCGTATCGTAGCGTTCGGGAGTGATTCTTCCGCAAACTCTATCCTCGTATAAGCATCGGATGATATTGTCAAGCTCCTTGATACGCTTTTCAAGCTGTTGTTTTTCTCTTTCTGCTGCCTTGTAAAATCTCTCTGCTTCAGCT
>JAFUJK010000052.1 GCA_017468205.1 Clostridia bacterium | reverse complement strand
ATACTCGAATTTATCTTCGTTAACATAAAAGCACTTACTATGTCTTGTTAACAAAGACTTTACTCGTGTAATATTTGCAGGGTTAGTCGCAAATATTATACTCGAATATATCTTTGGTTAACATATTAGCACTTTTCAAGTTTGCATTAACACAGACTTTACTCGTGGCATGCATACTCGAACTGGTGCAGTGGGATAAGCAAGCACTTGCATAGTTAGTATCAAAGTAAAAAATTACATTTTACTCGTGAAATGTTACTGGAAAATGCAATTTTCAAGCAGTAATATTATACTCGAATTTATCTTCGTTAACATAAAAGCACTTACTATGTCTTGTTAACAAAGACTTTACTCGTGTAATATTTGCAGGGTTAGCCATAACCCTGCAAATATTATACACAATTTTTGACAAAAGTGCTACATTTATATAGACTCAATTTGTTTTTGTGTTAAAATATATCTATGGATTTGCAAAACAACGACAAAAACAAAAATGCAAATGGGCAAAATCTGCAACAAACAAAAGTGCACGAGGGGCATCGTGAACGAATGAGGCAACGACTTGCAAACGGCGACCTCGATAGTTATCAGACGCACGAAATTGTAGAAATGATGTTATATCAGGCAAATAAAAGGTGCGACACAAACGGCATTGCACACGCTTTGCTCAAAAAATTTGGTTCACTCACCGGCATAATAAATGCAGACGTGAGCGAACTTGTCACAGTAAAGGGTGTTGGCGAAAACACGGCAACCATAATCAAAAACTATCTTGCAGTTTTTCGCAGATATAAAATGGAAATGCTCAAAAGCAAAAAAAGGCTTATGACTTTCAACGAGGTGTTCAACTATGCCAACACTTTGCTGGAAGAGTCTGACAGAGAAGAACTTGTGGTCATCTGCCTTGACAACAGTTATGAAATAACAAACGTAAAAACGTGGCAGGGGTCAGTTAACAGAATAAACGTGCTTGCCCGTGAAATTGTTGGTTTTTGTTATGCATCTAAAGGTGTTGCCGTTGTTCTGGCACATTCGCACCCAAGTGGTCTGGCAAGACCTTCTGCTGACGACCTTGGTTTTACAAAAATGCTGTTCAACACTTTAAAGAGCATTGACTTAACACTTTTGGAACATATAATTATTGGCAA
The DNA here is from genome assembly GCA_017468205.1 of Clostridia bacterium. Classification (GTDB taxonomy): domain Bacteria; phylum Bacillota; class Clostridia; order Christensenellales; family UBA1242; genus UBA7867. The sequence continues at coordinate 382 of JAFUJK010000052.1, read as the reverse complement.
AGACGAATATTTTAGTTTTCACAAACAGGATTTGTTGCTAAAATATAATCAGGAATACGAAAAAACTTTTGGAAGCAACTGCATGGGCAAACAAGAGCTCGTGCTTGAAGAATAAAAGACAAACCTTATGGAGGGATTTATGATAAAAGAAGTTCGCACTCGTTTTGCACCAAGCCCAACAGGCTATATGCACATTGGCAATTTGCGCACAGCGCTTTATGCCTATTTGTTTGCACGCAAAAACGACGGCAAGTTTATTTTGCGAATTGAAGATACAGACATGGAAAGATACGTAGAGGGTGCAGTTGACATCATTCTTGACACTCTCAAAACAGTTGGCATGGATTATGACGAAGGCCCAATCGTGGGTGGCGAATATGGT
>JAFUJK010000051.1 GCA_017468205.1 Clostridia bacterium | reverse complement strand
TTTTTTAAGACTTCTTTTTCTTCGTCCGTGAGTTCTAATTTTACTACTTTTTTTACTATGATATTTGCCATATTTTTACCTACCTTTTATTTATTTTGTACTTATATTATAGCACATTTATTTAATTTTGTCAAGCGGTTTTGGTGTCTTTAAGGCGGATTTTTTTGTCTTTTTTATCCGCCTTATACCGCCCATTTCCGCTAATCGTCTAACACCAATCTTACTTTTTCTTTATGAGGTCTATACTTTTTACACCATTCTATTGCACCTTGATAGGTGTTATAAAGAATGTCATAGGTATAATCATCAAATAAAGCTATCCAATAATGTTTCTTTTCGTCAACTATCATAACCGTACCCTTTCTTCGTGGACAATATATTTCGCCCCACCTGTATCTAAATAAAACTTTACCCAAGCACTTTCTTTTTGATTATGGCTATAAATATTAAACACCACTTTACCATTGTTTGCTTGTAATTGAGTGTAGGAATATTTATTTAAGTCTAACATTGTAGCCAAGTGCTTACTTTCTTCTTCGCTTACTGTTGCCGTAATTTCCCATAACTTATCTTTCTTAAACCTATCAAGTAGCCACATTGAACCATAAACACCGATTAAGTTTGTAATGAAAGTGATTACTATTGTCAACCATAAGGGCAAAGAACTTGCGGTCATTACAACGATAATCGCATAAAATCCATAAGTGATTGCATTGATAAGGGACGAAGAAATTTTTTCTTCACGATACATAATAATCGTTTTAAGTGTGTTAAGTGCTACATTTACCAACTGACAGATAAAGAACACTACGATATACCAACCGATTGACATTTCAATTCCAAAGATTTCAAACATTTTTATTACCTACCTTTCTTTTATTTACACCCCTATTATAACATATTATAATAGGGGTTGTCAAGCATTTCCACTATGTTTTTCTTAATTTCTTCAATTTCTTTTGTAAAGTTTGGACTTATTTCACAGCGTTTACAAAGTAAACGATAACTTCCAAACAACTCATTAAAGGCTACTCTATCACCAAAATCGTTGATATTATCCATAAGTTCATTGCCGTCAGGTACACCGACCATAAGCCAAGTAGTTAACATACTTTCGGCTAAATCTTCATTTTCGATTTCTTCGTATGCGTTCATAATTCGCATATTCATTGCAGTTGCGTAGATACCAAATTTAAGTCTTTCCATAAGACCACCTCCATTTCATTTACAAGTATATTATACCACAATTGATTTTATTTGTCAAGTAGTTTTGTGGGATTTTTGAAAAATTTTTTTATGAAAATTTTTCACAAAAAAATAGTTGAAAATGTGAATATTTCACAAAAATCGGATCCGCGCGCTCGCGCACGGTCCGCAAATTTCAATGCAAAAAACCACCCATTTATAGAGTGGCTTTTTGTTTGGAGGTACTTGTGTAAGTGGTGGGTAGGTGGGGAATTGAACCCCAACATGCTCGTCAGTCAATGTTTCCAAACCTGCCCATAGGTAGGTGGGGGATAACCCCCACCGCATTTTTATTGATTACCAAGAACAAGGACACTTTCTTGTGGGTTGCTTGGAAGGGACTTCCGTGGGGATTTCAACTTCGACTTCAATTTCTTCGCAACCCCAATCTTCTTCAAGGTCATCTCTTGCCCAATCAGCGCACTTATTCGCATATTCGATACGCACTTCCGCCTTTTCATCTTCGTCCATATTAAAGACTTTTTTACATGAATAGTTATCTGCAAGATAATCTTCAAATTCGCTTTCGTCTTTTTCAAGTACTTTTCTTCTATCCGCTACAAGTTCTTCATACTGTTCTTCGGAAATAAGGTCGGGTTTATCATATCCAAACCCATACACACGCTGTCTTTTTTTATAAACATTTACTTTCACTTTTACTTTTGCCATAATTTTTTACCTACCTTTTATTTTTTATTTTTTATAACAACATTATTGCCAAAATTAACCCTACAACTTTTAAGGCACAAATACAAAATCTTACTGTATTTTGTGTAAAAAGTTGACATTCTTCTTCTTCATCGACAGTTAAGACAAAAGCAATAAAGCCAATACCTAATCTGACGAAATCTACCAAACATAATAAAGCTAATAGAATAATAATATAAATTAACATTTTTTTACCTCTCTTTTATTTATTTACAAGTATATTATATCATAATTAAAATGATTTGTCAAGCGTTTTTGAAAAAAATTTTATTTTATTTCAATATTACATATTTTATCATTGCAACCATCTTCATAAAAAGAGATTGCCACAATTTCTCTATCCCCGAACTCGGCAATAATATTATCAACAAGGCTTGCCAAATAAAATCTAAATTCATCTTCGTTTTCAATATGAATTTCATCTATGCCTGTAATAATTTTCAAGATTTGTTTTACTGTCATAACTTTTACCTACCTTTGTTTTTCTTGATTATATTATATCATATCTTGTTAATCTTGTCAAGTGTTTTTGGAAAGATTTTTCAAAATTTCCAAAATATTTTTTTCATCATACGCTTGACCTTTCCATTCGTTGCGGTTTCCTTGCTCGTCATCAAACAAGATACCACCGCTATAAAGTACCGCTTGGCTCTTGGGAGTGCCGTGTGCAACAATTTTGATTTCGTCAAACTCTACGCTCGGTAAATGTTGCATAAGCCATTTGCGTTTGGCTTGCTTTACTTGTGTATCATAGATAGGTTGAGGAATTTTAGATAACCATGATACAATGCCAATGTGATAGCCTTTTGTTTTAAGTTTGTTTAACAATCTTGCCAAAGTTGACATATTGACCATAACTTTTGCTTGCTCATAAGGGGTAGGGTCATAGGCTCTTAACATACCAAGCCAACCCTCAACCGCATAGAGATTTGCGATAGTTCCGTCCATATCAAAGTAAATTGCTTTTTCTTTAATGTCTTTCATTTTTCAAAGTCCTCCGTTCTTTTGTAGTATTATTATATCACAAAACGGTGCTATTGTCAAGCATTTGAAAGCAATAAATTACGATTATTTTATCATTTTAGGAAAATTTATTTTGAAAAACTTGGCTCATTTTGCTTGACAAAATGTTGGAAATGTGGTATAATAGTAGAAATCGGAAGCCCGCGGCCGCGGGCGAACCGCAAAAATTAAGAGCCTTTCGGCTCTTAACTCTTATTCACTTTCTTCTACCATTTCTTGCAGTTTTTCCAAAATGCAATTATCGTTTCCCAACTCAAAAGGACAACCATTGCAATTACAATCACAGTCAACGGCAACTTCGTGGGCGCATTTTAATAAAATGTCTTTTTCTTCTTGCGTAAGTTCGTATTTAACAATTTTTTTCATTTTCATCCCCCTTACATATTCATACAATAGTCATAGATTTCGCTCACAAGGATTGAGTACAAATCTCTTTGATTTCTCTTTTTAATACGGTCAAGCAAATCTCGGTCATCTTCCGTCAAGCAATAGCGGTCAGCGTTCCGTTCGTAATCACGGCACTTGCGGATAATGTGTTTCATAACTTCGTCTTGCTCATTGTTGTTAAATCTTGCTTTAACCCAAGCACAGTTAGTTCCCAAAATCCAAGCATCTGCCATAATATCAAGTGCGCTTTTAACTAAATGCTCTTTATATTCATAATAATCACTACTATTATACCAATCTTCATAAGAGTTAAAATAATTTTTGTTTTCGTTTTCGTTTTCCATACTTAATACCTACCTTTGTTTTTTGTACCTTTATTATATCACAAATGGCGGAGTTTGTCAAGCGTTTTTCGCCACTTTTTTGATATTTTTTTAATAATTTTTTATTTCTTCAATGTAATCCCAACCCTCGTCCATTGTAGGTTCCTTAAAGTTTAATGCCATTCTTTCCATAACTTCATAGGGAACTTGTCTTTCTCTTTCCATATTTCTCTTATCGCAAATTTTCCAAGGAGCAGAAAACCATTTACAAATAATTACATCAAAATAAGGTCGCATTTCTTTTATAAGATTTTTTCTATTTTTGCAACTAATGTTAGTTGCATCAAAGACAACATTGTTTCCGCTTTGTCCTAAATCTTTAATGCGGTGGTGGGCGATTGCGAACACTTGTTTACCATCACCTTGGATACTTTCATCACCATAGAGTTCACCACGAATTTTATCGGGACAAACACTACAAAAGATACCGCTTTCTACAAGCATTTCCGCATAGGTACTTTTTCCACTTGCAGGTAAACCGCACAATACAATCAATACATTTTTATTACTCATAATCTTGATACCCCTTTTTATGTTTTTCGTGGCGTTTATACGCTTTCTTTTTATTTTGGATTTTGGTTCCCATAGGGCGTGATTTCCGCACTCTTTCTCTTCTTTGCTCTTGATTTTCTTTCATAAGTTCAAGAGGGTCAATTTCGATTGTAATTTTAATTTTTCCTTTTGCCATAATAGCACCTCCATTTATTTACATTTATATTATAACATAATTAAAATAATTTGTCAAGCATTTTTAGGAAAAAATTGAAAAAATTTTTTGAAAAAATTTTTCAATTAAAATGTTTGAAATGTTAGAAATTTACAAAAATCGGCCGCGGGCGCACGTCCGCGAGCCGCAAAAAATGTCCTGTGAAGAAATTCACAGGACATCTGACACATCTCGGACTGATGAGCCACCACCTTTGATTTCTCGGAGGACTATCCGTTGCCCTACGGTTGCCTTCTCGTGCTGACTTCCGCTCTTTTTCCTTAATATAGAGTAGGTAGAATGTTCATTGTTCGACAACACATTCAACATAACGGTCATTTTTTTGGCTACCCCTATCGACTTGGGGTGTTGGGAAATTGGGGAGTCGAACCCCTCGAACAACAAGGACCGCTTATTTCCCATTTAGGGGCTTTCGCCCCATTTGGAGGTACTTCTATGAGTGGTGCGAACGATGGGATTTGAACCCACACGAACCAACCTGCAATGTTGGTTTCTGCCTTTTGAGTATACATCCGCATATCTCAACCTTGTATATATATTATATCATATTCGGTTGAGTTTGTCAAGTGTTTTTACACACTTTTTTTATTTTTTTGACAATAGCGTTGCGCACCGCTTTTCTACTTTCGAGGCGTTTGCCACCGCCTTTGATTTTACTTTCAACACACCTATCTCGTTGGGTATCTAAAAATCAATGAACATTACCACACGCTTTTCCATTATCGACTGAAAAGTAGACCGCCCTTTGTTTACGACTTACGAGTAAAGTCTATATAAGCGGTTGCGATTGCTTGGGTTTTACAAGCCTTGCCGTTTCACTTACCGCAACCCTTATTTACAAGTATATTATATCATACTTTCACACTTTTGTCAAGTGTTTTTTGAAAGTTTTTTGAAAAATTTTTAATTTTTTTTCAATAGTCCAATTTATTTCATACTCTTCCCCGTCCACGCACTCATAATCGCATGTAAAACTGTCATACATCATCTTCTCAATGGCTCGGTCTAAAAACTCTTCCAAAGAAACATTTTTGTTTTCTTTTTCGTTGCTTTCTTTGATAAATTTTTTAAGTGTTTTTATCGCAGTAGAATTATAAGTAAAATCAATTTCAATCTTAATTTTAAGTTTTTCGTTTTCCATAACTTTTTTCCTTAACCTTTTGTACTTATATTATATCATACTTTTACCTGTTTGTCAAGCGTTTTTTGAAAAATTTTTTAATTTTTTTATAAATTATCAATAAGTTTCGTGAATACTTTTTGCGAAAAGTGAATTAAGCAACCAACTTGACAAGTCGTGGTATCACACATTTTTGCCAAAGGACAACGAACACAACCATCACTGCCATATGTATTGTTATCAATAGTGTTAAGCACTTCCAAACCGTTTTTTAACTTTTGCTTTTCTTCTTCCGTTGCTATCATTTTTTGAATTTTAATTGTTTCTACTTTCATTTTGTTTACCTCTCTTGTTTTTGTACTTATATTATAGCACATTTATTTATTTTTGTCAAGCGTTTTTCATAAGTTTTTTGAAATTATTTTTGTTCAGGACAAAAATCTATATTTGTAGAATTTGCTATCATAAGAGAAATATTTTCGCCAAATGCAAGCGTTGTGATTTGTTTTCCTTTTGCATAAGCATAACCGACTTCCCAAGCCGCGCCGCAATCCCCTTGATATCCAAAGTCAAGATAGACAACTTTGTCGCACTCATCAATAGCCTGCTTATCCATTTCAAATACTTATTTTGCCCATTGTCTATTGGGTTTATTCCAAGCATTTTCAATTTCGTGTTCCATAGGAACAAATACTTTATGTCCTGCTCCCCGTAAATTGTGCGCTATAAGGATAACTGTTTTTCTTGTTTCTTCCGTGAAAAATCCACTTGCTAAATAAATTTTCATATATGCCTCCGTTTCAGTATTTATATTATATCATATTTTAATCAATTTGTCAAGTACTTTTATAACTTTTCTTGAAAAATTTTATATTTCATTTTTGCTTTATCAAATATAAAAATAGTATCTACAAGTTCCTGCTCACTTGTGATATAATATGTATCATAAGTAGTAATAATTATATAACGAATATCTTCCATATATTCCTCCTTTATTAGCAGGCGATTGCCTCGCCTGCTTTCCAATTCCATATACTGATTTGGTTATGAGCCTTGCCATATTCAAGGGCTTGGCGTTTGTTCGTAAATCTTACGCTATGGTCGATATAGGCTTTGCCTTTATCAATCCATACCCCAAGGTTAGCACCGACAGGGAGTTTTTTAAGCATATCAATCAAATGCTTTTTCGTGAGCTTATAAGCAGGGATAATTTCCAAGTCCTTTACGCTTACTTGATAGCCATTGACATAGGAAAGGCTTTCGCCTTGCTTGTTAAGGGTCGCCCCGTTGTTGAGTTTTACATTTTTAAGTTTGAACATTTTTTGTACCTCCGTTCTTTGTACTTATATTATAGCACTTTCGGGAGATTGTGTCAAGTGATTTTATGCGGTTTTTTGAAAAATTTTTTTATTTTTTCATATTTTTTATCTGTAAAATGGCGCGGCCTCGACCGCGACCGCGCCACAACAAAAAAGAGCAGTCTTTATTCAGCCCGCTCTCTTGCGCCTTAATCAATCCATATATGCAGGATGGGTTCGCCAAGGTCATTGTTAAAGGTATCTGTACCGATAACCATTTTTTCCTTGACGGTTGCAGGGAGCTTACCGCCCATCTTCCACACCTTGCCGTCCGCATTACATACGATTGCCTTTTGTCCGTCTGCTACTTTGAAATCTTTAACTGCCATAATCTTTACCTCCGTTGGCTTTCTTAATCTTTGTACTTATATTATACTACTTTTGCTTTTGTTTGTCAAGCATTTTTCATAAGTTTTTTGAAAAAAATTTTTATTTTTTTTGTTTGGCTTTATGCAAGATAAAGCCAAACTTCCATTTCGAGTTGTTCAATCTCTTGAACTTCTTCATCTTCTTCAACTTCCGCAGGGTCGATTTCTTTCCAAAAACCACCACCTGCATAGCGGAATACCACAACCATTTTGTCTTTGTTTTCTTCTAACCATCTTTGAGCTTTCATAACTTTTACCTCCATCCTTTTTACACTTATATTATAGC
>JAFUJK010000050.1 GCA_017468205.1 Clostridia bacterium | reverse complement strand
CCCGTATCAAAATCATAGCCTGCGTAACTAACTTCATAGCCTGAATTATAACTCATTGTGTCAGGGTCCTGCATATACTGTTTTCTGAACCATAACTCACTTAAACTTGGCTTTTTTAACTCTAAATTCATCTTTAACTCCTAAAAATCTCTTAATTTTACTTTATTTGCGGCATTTTTCCTTATGTCTTCACTCATTGCAGCATAGTGTTTCTTTGTTGTGTTTATATCTTTATGTCCTAGCACATCTGCAACAACATAAATATCTTGTGTTTCACGATACAAATTTGTGCCATAAGTACTACGTAATTTGTGGGGGCTGATGTTTTTAAGTGGGGTAACAAGATTACTATATTTTTTGACAAGGTTCTGCACAGCACGCGTTGAAATACGACGTTTTTGTAGCGACAAGAACAAAGCATGCTCATTTGGGTCAAGTCCTGCAATCTCTGCACGGTCTTCTAAATATTTTCTCAAAGCCGTGGCGACTTCATCAGAGAAATACAGCACAACCTGCGCTCCGCCTTTACGAATGACCTTAAAACCATTTATGTTAAAATCAATATCCTCAACATCAAGTCCAACGCACTCGCTCACACGTATTCCAGTTCCCAATAAAAGCGCTAAAATTGCATAATCACGTGAGTCAGTATGCCTATGAAAAGCTTGTTGGGTAGGGGAGAGCGCATAACCAGTTTCAGCCATATCAAGTAAATCTACCATCTCATTTACTTCAAGACGAACTATGTTTTTCTCGTGCAATTTAGGTAAATCTACTTTCTCTGTAACATTTCTATCAATACGCTCTTTCTTAAAGTAATAACTAAAAAATGAGCGTAATGTGGAGAGTTTACGAGATTTCGCTTTCTCATTATTGTGATAAGTCTTTCCATTGAACTCATACATATTTAGATATTCAAGAAAGTTCTCAATCTGTTGAGCCTCAATCATATTTAAGTCCATCACAGAAATTTGCTTTGGATTGCGACCCGAAAATTGGGGTAACTGGGTACACAGATAATGGAAAAATATGCGCAAATCATACGCATAGTTTAAGCGTGTTAGAGGCGTTGTCTGGTTCTCAACTCCTACGAAAAACTCGCTACAAAAATAGGGTAGTTCTTGTTTAAGTTCACGCAAGCGCATTGTATTTTTATCGTTTCGTTGTACATAATATTTTTCTGACATTGTAAAATACCTCTACAAATGATTATAGCAAATTTGATTTTGATTGTAAAATGTTTCTGCAAAGTATGCGTAAAATTTTTTGATGTGAGACTTGCTCAATTTTTGACGATTGAAATTGATTTTGATTTTGATTAAAATTGTCATTTTTGACATATGCAAATTTAAAACACTCTGTGTCAACGCATTTTAATTTCGCATAGTATTAAAGTATTAAAAATTTTAGATAAATTGAAATGACTCTGTATAAATCAATTTAAATAAATGGACATCTGTTCATTAAAAATAAAATAATCTGTCTGAACGCATTTTAAATTAACTCTGTTTAAAACAATTTTAAAATGAGTTTATAGAGAGTTGATTTCAAACAAACTAATTTATTATAATTGAATTGAATAAGACAAATTATAATTTAGTTAAATTTGCTTGTTTTTTGTTATTAATTATGCGTAAAACTTGTCTTTTACGCATAGTTATTGAAAATGATTTTAAAAATCTATCCCCTAATTAATATCTATATAAAGTCAATAAATAGTCGCCTTTCTTAAGTAATACACGGCGATTTTTATAATCTGGTAACACACTTTTTACAACATTCCAAAATAAATTAGAGTGATTCATTTGTAGCAAATGCGATAATTCGTGTACCACAACATAGTCTATTAAATCGTGTGGCATCATTATAAGACGCCAATTTAGCGAAATGACCCCTGCGCTATTGCACGAGCCCCAGCACCCTTTTGCATTACTCAAACGAACTTTGCTGGGATTTAGTTGCATTAAATTGCTAAAATATTGTACCCTACCCCACAAAATTGAGGTGCCTATATTTTTAAACCATTTAGATAATTGCTTACTTACTTGACCAGTAAATTTTGCTGGCACTATACAATAATCATCTTTTAGTTCAATCTTACGCGCACTTTCGTCATATAAAATATGATAAACTTGCCCACAAAAAAGAATATCATTGTAATTAAAAATGTTTTTGTTTAAATTTTGATTATCCAAAATACGTTGTTTATGTAGTGAAATCCAGCTTTCCTTCTTGTCAACAATTGATTGAATTTGCGTCATAGAACAACTTTGTGGTGCTTTAATTATAACTTCACCTTTTTGTGAGATTGAAATGGATACTGACCTGCGTTTTGTCCGAATTAATACATCAATGTTAACCAAAATGCAATTTCCTGCCTTTTTTATTTAATGATAGCACAAAAATATGGTTATGACAAACAAAAAATTGATAATTTTTGCTAAAAAATAAGGAGTTTTGTTACATAATACATTGCATAATATGCTTAAAAATGATTGACAAGTTGCGACAAATTTTATAAAATATTGTTAGATTTATGGAGGCTTAATTTATGAATGGCAGTCAAATTAACAAACTTATCCTACAAGCGCTAGCAGATGGTGACCAATATGGTCTCGAAATTATTAAAAAAATTGAAGATATGACCAATGGTGAAACTTCTATAAAGCAACCTAGCCTTTATAGTGCTTTGTCGCGTATGGAGAAAAAAGGCTTAATTTCTTCATTTTGGCAAGATAGCGCAATTGGAGGTCGTCGCCACTATTATTCGCTTACAAATCTTGGAAAAAAAGAAGTTGCTAAATCGTCCGAACCAATTTCTACTCCATCTCCTGTAAGCAAAGAGTCATTTGTAGAGCCTGTTATGAAGGAAATTCCTGACCCTATTATTAATCTTGAACCGGTTGACGAATTGTCAAAAGAAGAACAAGTACCTGAAATAATTATAAATAAAGTTGAGTATGAGCAGTTTAACCCAAATGAAAACATATCAACAAAACAAAGTTTTACTCAACAAATGCGTGAGTATATTGAGCCTGACGAATTAAACGAAGAAAAAGCCCTCTCCCCTACCCCACAAGAAGAACGGACACCTGAAAGCCAATCAAATTTATTTTTTGCTGATACCCTATCACAAGAAACGCAAGCAGAAACAATTGAAGACCACAAAACCAGCAAAGATGATATTAACTATAAAGATATTTTAGGCGATTTAGATGCCGATTTGGTTGAGGAACCCGTTAGTATCAAGCAAGACTTCACTCAAACAGCACAAAATCAAGTTGCTCAAGAGCCTCAAACTCCTAAAAAACAGTCCGAATATTCAAAACAAATTGCTGAAATATTGCGTTCTGATAAGAAAGTCAAACAAGAAAACAGCCCTAAAAAGAGTGTTTCTGACCTCTATTCTGTCCAAAATCAAGCTCTTATGGACGAAATTAACAAGCGTTATCACTTGGGAAAAGACCCAGCAAATGCTTCAAATCGAACTGAACCTGTACATAAAATAGCCACAAATTCCGTAGGTTACACCCACATAAAACAGGATAATATTACAGTAAAATCTTACACAAAAACAGATGTATCAAGCTTTAATTCTAAAAATTTTCTAGACAAAAATAAATTAAATTTGTGCCGTGCAGGCATTATGACATTTATTTTTCTGATTGAATTGATAGTATCATACTTTATTCTAAAAGATGCAGGAATGATTTATGAACCTCACGCTTTCCTTTACATATTATATGGAGTGCTAGGACTTGTATATTTTGGTATTATGTTGATGCTTACTCTTAAAGATATTCATAGGAAAACACGCATAAAAGATATAAACTGGGCAATGGATTTACTCTATAGATTTATGTTAGCTATAGTATTAATTACTTTTGTTGTTGCAATTTGCTTGTGTCTGGGTATGGCTGCCCCACTGGAAATTGAATTTTTCACATTGTGGTATATTCCTTTACTTGCAATAATTGATTTACTTCTCTCTTGGGTTGTTGGAATCATTATTTTTGCAACAAAACGTTTTAGAGTTTAAAAAAATCACCTCAATGAGGTGGTTTTTTTTATTCTTTTTTCTTATTAACTTTGTTCGTTTTTGATTTTATTTCAATTTTTTTGCTATCGTTTGAATCTGTTTGAGTGTTTTCTGGAAGCAATTTTACATCTGGATTTATATCCATCATAGCAAATAATTTATCCTTCTTACTCATAAAAGTCCATTTGAGTTTTTCGCCTAATTTGTTGATTATTTCTTCAATTTTATCTTTGTAGCGATATGCACACCAGAAAAGTGCTACCATTATTGCAATCAGCACGCCCCAAACAGCGAGTCCCCAACCTGTAAATGGAATAATTTCACCAGAACCGAGGTAACACGTCATTACAATTCCGATAGGACGAGTCAAGAATATTGTTGTAAGGAAGAATTTATATGACATCGAAGTCATACCTGCAACCAAACAAAGAATATCATCAGGGAAAATTGGGAACAGCATCATAAGGAAGAACATATACTTTCCTTTGTCGAAAAGCAATGCGGAGTACTTCTCCATTTTCTCCTTACCCACAATCCACGCTACTACCTTTTCACCACATTTATCACCAATGATAAATGCCACGATAGACCCAAGCATAATGCCAGCAAAACTAAGCAATGTTGCAATGAATGGACCGAACATTAATGTCCCAACTATGGTTGTTGCCATTGCTGGTAATGGTAAAAATGTTACTTGCAAGAATTGGAAAAGGAAGAATAAAAGATACTTCCACCACCCCACACTTTCAAGCATTTCTTGCATTTTATTAGCATCAGTAAAATACTCTAATATGTTAAATTCTGCAATAAGATAATATCCCCATGTTACAACAGCAACCACAAGTGTAACTATAAATGTTGCTTTCAACCAACCATATTTGCGTAAAAGAAGAAAAACTATACCAAGTCCCATCAAAATTACATTCACGATTCCCGCAGCCCATAAAATAAGCGGACTTTCAACTAACAATCCTGCATAACACCAGATGTCTAACGCACAAAACAACAATATTGCCCCTATCAGCATAACCGTAGTGTGCGTAAACATTGGCAATTTTTTTATTTCTTTATTTTCGGATTCAATATTTTTGTCCGAATTGACATTTTCTATATCTTTTTTACTCATACTAATATTATATTAAAAAATACTAACAAAGTCAATAATACTTTACTTTTATTTTATAATATGCTAAAATTTATGTGATAATAACAAAAATTTGTTGATTCTGGGAGGGTTTTGTTAATTGAATAAGAAAGTTTTAAACATTGTTGGGCTAAATAAATCTTATGGCGACAGAAAAGTTCTTAGAAATTTAAGTTTTGAGGTTTATGCAGGAGAAATTTTTGGCTTTATTGGTCCAAATGGGGCTGGAAAATCAACTTTGATTAGAATTATTAGTGGCTTAACCTCCCCTACCTCGGGTGAAGTGTTTGTATGTGGGCAATCTGTTCAAAAAAATTTTGAAAAAGCAGTTTCAAACATTGGTGTAGTTATGGAAAATTGCCAATTATATACTTATATGACAGGACGTCAAAATTTGCAATATTATGCAAGTTTGATTAAAGGCATAACCAAGGACGACATACAAAGAGTTATAAAAATTGTAGGAATGGAAAATCGTATTGACGATAAAGTAAAAAACTATTCTTATGGTATGCGCCAACGAATTGGACTTGCTCAAGCACTTTTAAATAAGCCTCAACTGCTAATTTTAGACGAACCTACAAATGGGCTTGATGTAAATGGTGTGATTGAATTGCGACAAACACTCAAAGTTCTTGCAGCAAAAGAAAATATGGGCATATTTTTAAGTAGCCACGTTCTTTCAGAGTTGGAACAATTATGCGATACTGTTGCAATCTTTGACCGTGGAAGCATACTTGAAATGCGTACCCTTGCTGATTTTCAAAACAATGGACAAGCGCAAAAGCGATTTAGAATTCGTACAGATTATCCAAACTATGCAGGCAAAATTGTTGCACTTAAATATGGCTTGGACATCGAACTTGCGGGCAATTCAATCATTATTCCCTTTATTCCCGAAATTTATGATGATATAATTCAAGATTTAAAAAAGCGAAACTTAACAATTTATGGCACTACCGTTGTAACAAAAACTCTTGAAGATATTTATCTTGATATATTAAAAGAACGCCGTTATGGCAAAATTTCTTAGGAGAAAAATCTATGTCAAAAATGAGTAGATTATTACGTGGAGAATTGAATAAAATCTTAATGCGCCCTATTTTATATGTTTTTACGGGCATTATTGTACTTGCTTTATTCTTCTCTGCAACTTTAATGAATATGGAAAATCGTGGTTATCAATATTCTGTTGATGGAAGCACAAAAACCGAAGTTATGGCAGAATTTGTGTCGGCAAAAACAATGAATAAAACAATCGCTGAAAATAGGATTTCTTCTGCACACACTCAACTCACCTATTATCAAAATTTAAATTCAAATGCAGAAACATCAGTATCGGCTCAATTAAAATTGCTTGTTGGAGATGGTTCAACTTCAAGGGCTGGCGCGCAAAAATTGCTTTCAAATTATATTGCTGCTATACAAGACTTGCAAGCATCAGGTCAAACTCTCGCAACAGCCTATCTTAAAGATATTCGTACCGAAATGATTGAAGTTGTAACCGAAGCAAAAACAATAATTTCAAATGCTACAAACAAAGAATCTCTTACAGTTTTGATGACAAAAACAAGTTTTGAAGACTACATTACACTTTCCAGCAATGCTTTGTTTTATCTTGATGCAAAAGGCGCAGACTTAAATTTGCTTACTACACACATAAAAATTTATCAAGATTTGGAAAAAGCAAATGGATTTGGTAATGTTGATGGTATTACTTATTTCGATAAATTAAAAACGCTTACCTACAAGGAAGTTGAAGATATTGCATTGTCAGAGGAAACTTCAAAAAATCTTGATGAGCAATATAAAAAAGCCACAGAATTTATGGCTACAACACTTGAAAATATCAACAAATATAGTGCTGATGAAAAAATAACAACTGGTGTATTAAAAGAAGAAATTTTAAAATATTACTACACGGCTGAACAATTTAGCTTGCTTGTTAGCGATACTGCTCTTTTCGAGCCAGTAAAAAATATGAAAGACTCAACCGCACACCAATATATAGGATATTCTGATATCCACTTGTATGAAATTCAAGAAAAAATTACTAAAAACAACTATTTGATTAGCAATAATTTGACTACAAATCAATTTGCTTCTGTGTTCACTGCTACCACTTCTTCTGGTGAAAATGTCGGAGCATTTGATTTGGTGTATTTCGGACTTGAAATTTGCAGTTTTATAATTCTTATATTCTGTGTTGTGCTTGCCGCTGGTATGATTGCGGGAGAACAATCTAATGGTACCTTAAAAGTTCTTGCTACTCGCCCATTCTCTCGAAACAAAATTCTTACATCAAAAATATTGGCAACTTTAATTTTTGGTATAATATTTATGATATTTAGCGCGCTTGTGTTGTTCATAACAGGATTTGCAATTTATGGACTTGATATGACGCCGATTATGGCCGTGTTCAATGCTTCAAGCGTGTTTATTGCCTCACCTATTGTACTCTTGCTTATATATTTAGCATTAATGATTATAAAAATATTATTCTTCGTACTTCTTGCTACAATGATTTCAACTGTATTTAGGAGTAATGTTGGTGCCGTTGCGGTATCTATCTTCGTATACTTTATAACCGCATTATTCTCCGTACTTTTTGTATCGTCTACTTGGTACGCATACTTACCTTTTGCTGGCATCGATTTGTTTAAATTCTTTGGTGGAGCATTTGGCGCGACCACAGCAAACCCACTTGCAATTGCGTTCTCAAGTCCAATGTTCTTTAATTCAAATCTTATTATAAGCGGAGTTACAGTTCTTGCAAGTATGATAATAATGACAATATTAAGTTACACAGTTTTCAAAAAACGTGAAATTAAATAACCACCTAACAAAAAAAGGCGAAAAATTCGTCTTTTTAATTTTTATTTTCTTCACTTTTTTCTTTTAAATATCTATCAACCTCACCACGTGCAAGAGCATCGCAACGATTATTGTAAACATCAGTGCTATGCCCTTTGACTTTGTGCCAATAGACTTTGTGTATTTGTAATAAATTATCTAATTCTAGCCATAAATCTAAATTTTTTACAGGTTTATTATCCGAAGTTTTCCAATCCTTAATTTTCCAAGAGTCAATCCATTTTTGCAAAAAAGCATTAACAACATAAGCAGAATCGCTGTAAAGGTCAATATCGCAAGGTTCTTTCAATTTTTTCAGTGCTTCAATTACCGCAAACATTTCCATACGATTATTTGTGGTATCATTAACAAAACCACTGAATTCGCGCTCTACACCGTTGTAAATCAGGACACACCCCCATCCTCCGGGACCCGGATTTACACTGCAAGCACCATCAGTATAAATTGTAACCTTTTTCATACTTACCTCAAACAATATATGACTTTATATAAGAAAAATGGCAACAAGCCATTTCGTTATTGGCAGGGGAACAGAGAATCGAACTCTGACCAATGGTTTTGGAGACCACTACTCTACCGTTAAGCCATTCCCCTGTAAAAGTAATTTAATTGTACTAAATAAATTAACTTTTGTCAACTATTTACATCAAATTACTTAATTTTTCTTATAAAATCTTTCAAATTTTTTCCAGCAAATTGCTCTGCTGTTTTTCTACCATATTTGTTTATAATTTCATTTAACAAATAAGGGACACCATTATAATCTATGTCAAAATCTATCGGATTACATTCACCAGTTGCATTAAAATCTGTGCCTAAACCCAAGCAATTTTTGCCTAAAATTTTAATTAATGCACTGAAATGCTTTAAAATTTCAGTTAAATCGGCTTTTCTATCACCTAACAATGTTGAATAAAGGCATAACCCCACATACCCATTCGTGCTTTTTATAATTTCCAACTGTTCGCTATCCAATGCTCGCGGTATATTATAAACATCTCGACTTGATGTATGAGAGCAAAAAATAGGATATTTTGTAATTTTTGAAAACTCCAAAAACGTACGCTTATTTAAATGAGCTATATCAACCACTATACCATTTGCCTCTAATTGAGCAACCACTTCCCTACCCCAAGAAGTTAAGCCACTCTCACCATACGCGCCACCTGCTAAATTATTATCATAGTTCCAAGTCAATGTCGCGCAAAACGGCTTTAATTTAATAACTTGCTCAAGCGTTTCTTCATTGTTGATAAATCCAATATTTTCAAGTGTGGGGGTTAAGCAATTAAAATTTTTTAATAATGCAAATTTATACTTTATCTTTTCTAAAATTTCGTTGGCAGAAAGCTTTTTTTCTTCCGACTGACTAACATAATAGGCCGTAAAAATATTTACGACCTTATTATTATAACAATATTTATTCAAATATTTATTAATCTCATCAATTGAATTAAGATTCATTAACATATCATTGTGAGCATCACAAATCTGCATAGCTACCTCTTATTTAGCAAAATCTACAGAACGTGTTTCTCTGATAACATTAACCTTAATTTGTCCTGGATATTCAAGTTCACTTTCAATCTTTTTAGCAATATCACGTGCAAGAATAATCGCTTGCTGGTCGGTTACTTCCTCTGGTTTTACAATAATACGGATTTCACGACCCGCTTGAATTGCATATGCCTTTTCAACGCCTGAAAAACTACTTGAAATTTGCTCCAATTTCTCTAAACGCTTAACATAATTCTCAATTGATTCACGTCTTGCGCCAGGTCGAGCACTCGAAATAGTATCAGCAGCCTGCACCAATATTGCCTCAATACAAGCAAATTCAACATCGCCGTGATGTGCTTCAATACAGTTAATAACTTTATCGTTTTCCTTGTATTTGCGTGCAAGTTGCACACCTATGCTAACGTGTGTGCCCTCAACTTCATGGTCAACTGCTTTACCAATATCGTGAAGCAAGCCACCACGTTTTGCAACCATTTCATCGCAACCTAGTTCGCTTGCAAGCATTCCAGCTATGAATGAAACTTCCACAGCATGGCGAAGCACGTTTTGACCATAACTTGTTCGATATTTAAGTCGCCCCAATGTTTTTACAAGTTCAGGGTGCAAACCTATTACACCTGTTTCCAAAATTGCTGACTCGCCCGCCTCTTTTATATCGTGCTCAATATCGCGACGTGTTTTAGTAACTGTTTCTTCAATTCTTGCAGGATGTATACGACCATCTTGAATTAACTTTGTAATTGCAATACGTGCAATTTCACGACGAATCGGATCAAATCCAGACAAAACTATCGCTTCTGGCGTATCATCAATAATAATATCAATTCCAGTAGCCTGTTCAAGCGCCTTAATGTTGCGTCCTTCTCTACCTATCAAACGACCTTTCATATCATCGCTTGGCAATGTTACAGTTGTTACAGTTGCCTCGCTGGTTAAATCAGCAGAATACTTCTGTATAGCATTAGATATGATTTCAGTTGCATATTTGTGCGCATTGTCGTTCATTTCTTGCTCAATTTCTTTCAATTTAACAGCAGCATCATATTTTGCTTCGTCTGTAATTTGAGCTATGAGCGCGCTCTTTGCCTCCTCTTTTGTAAGCCCTGCGATGCGTTGTAATTCTTTGCTGGCTTCTTCCTGAATTTTGGCAATTTCATTTTGTTTTTCAACAATTTGCTTTTCTTGCGATTCTAACTTTTCTTTAAAACTTTCAAGCGCATCGTTTTTCTTGTCTAATGATTGCTCGCGATTGTTAATAAACTCCTCACGTTGCAAAAATCTATTATTCAATTTTTCGATTTCAATTCGACGTTCTTTCAACTCATTTTCGGTTTCTGTTTTGATTTTTAAAGATTCTTCTTGAGCTGAAAGACTCGCCTCTTTTAAGATTGTCTTAGCTTCTAAATGAGCATCTTCGATTATACTTTTGGCTGAATTTTTAGCGTTGTTTATTTTTTTGCTTACTATTGCACGAAAAACAAAAACACCTACGACAGCACCAACAATCAAGCACCCCAAAATGGTTACCACCAATACAGCAGTGCTCATTTGAAAACCAAGCAACCCAATCAAAGAGTTAAGCATTGGTTTTTTCCTCTCTTTTAATTTATTTGAAAACCTAAAATTAGGTTGATATAAAATCATAAATTTTATATACTTTACAATTTTAGAATAAATTTGTCAAAAAGTCAAGTTAAAACTTGTTAAATACTAAATTAATTATAAACAATACTAAAATTTCTAAACAAAAAAGAGCGTATCTTTACGCTTCTTCTTCATTATCTTTAATTTCAATATCAATAGTTGCATCTTTTGGGGAAAGTTTATCCTTGATTGCACTTTCAACCTCGGCATAAATGTTAGAATTATCAGCCAAATATTGCTTTACATTTTCCTTGCCTTGACCGATTTTTTCGCCTTTATAAGCGAACCAACTTCCGCTCTTTTGGATTATTCCAAATTCAAGAGCAAGGTCAAGTACACATCCTTCTTTAGAAATACCCTTTCCATAGACAATGTCAAACTCACAAGACCTAAATGGAGGTGCAAGTTTGTTTTTCACAACCTTAACTTTTGTGCGATTGCCCACAATTTCAGCACCCTCTTTAATTGCTTCGGACTTACGAACATCAAGACGAATGCTTGAATAGAATTTCAATGCCTTACCACCAGTAGTTGTTTCAGGATTACCGAACATAACGCCGACTTTTTCGCGCAACTGATTAATAAAGATTACACAAACATTAGATTTATTAATGTATGCCGTCAATTTGCGCATCGCTTGGCTCATCAAGCGAGCAAGCAAACCTACGTGAGCATCACCCATTTCGCCGTCTAATTCCGCCTTTGGAGTAAGAGCCGCCACAGAGTCAATAACAATCAAATCAATACTACCACTACGAACCAAACTTTCAGTAATATCAAGTGCTTGCTCACCATTATCAGGTTGGGAAATATAGAGTGAATTAATATCAACACCCAAATTACCAGCATAAACTGGGTCAAGTGCGTGCTCCGCATCAATAAAAGCAGCAGTACACCCCATTTTTTGTGCTTCAGCAACTACGTGTAATGCTACCGTAGTTTTACCAGACGATTCTGGTCCATAAATTTCTACAATACGACCACGAGGCATACCGCCAATACCAAGCGCCAAGTCAAGTGTCAAACACCCTGTTGGAATAACATCAACAATTTGACGGGCGGTATCACCAAGGCGCATAATTGAGCCTTTACCAAATTGCTTTTCAATTTGAGCAATAACTTCTTCCAAACTTGTTTTCTTTTCGTCTTTTTCCTTTTCAGCCACTTTCGCAACTCCTCAGTACTTTTGTAAACATTATACTATACTTTATTAAAAAAATAAATAGTTTTTACGAAATTTTATGAAAATTTTTGACAAAATCAAGTTGAAAATATACTTTTTGTTAAAATTGGGGTCTTTTAATTCGTTATAGTTAAATCTATGAATTCCTATGCCATCAATTAGTAAAATTTGCGCATTGCTCAAACTACCAACAATCAAAACAATAAAGTCTAAATTGTATTTTTCTAAAATAATATTTGAACCGTTGTTTTCATTTAATAATTGATGAATTTCGTCAATAGAAAGGTTTTGTTTTAATTGTCGTAAAGCGGAGTACCTATTAAGGTCTGCAATAATTTCACCATTTGAAATCAGGTCAATAACTGCAAAATTTTGTCTGCGAACCTCTGCAATCTCATTTACACATTCAATCAAACTTTTTGATTCATCACTAAAAATATAATCACCAAAAACCTCGTATAAAGCACGCTTAAAGTCCTTTTTCCTCTGCTCTCCAACTTCGTTTACCGCTCTAAAAGTAAGTTGAATTTCTCCAAAATGTGAAATATGAGTAAACTCAAAATTGTTGATATATTCAATATTATTTAATTGTTTAAGCAAGTCAAATTCATTAATACCAAAAAACTTCAAGCAAAAGGAACGTTCCGAGTTATATAAAGTGCTTAACACGTCGTAATTAATATTACTTAAATCAGGTTGACCTAAATCTACGACACTACAAGTTTTGTTGCCTATTTTGTAAAACAAACCAAAACTAGTTAGAATTGGCGCAGTTTGATAGTAGGTATTCAGTGCTGATTTTATATTATTAAAACAGTATTCTTCACAAAAACCAACCACTATAATGGAGTGGTCGGTCAAGTTTTTCATTATATTAGGCACTTTCGAATAAACAGGCATCGCAGTAATCCAAGCAATATCAAGCATCGCTCGACTAAATTGCTGGCATATTAGCGGTTTAACTGACCTGTTTACAAAATCGTTGTTGCCCTCATCATAAAATAACAGCAAATTCGCTTGCATTATTCTTCCTTATCGTCCTCTTTTTCAGCATTTATTGCTTCTTGTTTTTCGTTTTCTTCGACAATTTCGTCTGAATTAACTTGCTCTATTTTTTCTTCATTTTCTTCATCTTTCTTTGTTTCTTTTGGCAAAATTACAGCTTTATTTCTAACAACATAATCAACAGCAGAGTATGCAGTAATCAAGGTTGCAGCCCCCATTACTACATAACATAGAATACTGAATACAAGAGTTATAGTATCAAAAATTGCAGAACCTGCAAACATTTCATAACCGAGAATGTTGAGTTGTGCAAGGAACATAAACATTGGAATGTAAATGTATGCGAGAATAGCCTTAACCTTTCCACTCCAACTTGCAGCAACTGCAACACCATTGAGCGCAGCAACTTGACGTACACCATTTACAATACAATCACGAGTAAAAAGGATTGAAAAAGCAATAATACCCCATGGGTGAGCAATAGTCCCATCAATAACTACTACTAACAAACTTAAAGTAATAAGCATTTTATCTGCAATCGGGTCGAGTAATTTCCCTAGGTCTGTTACAAGACCTTTTTTTCTTGCGATTTTGCCATCAAACATATCAGTTAATGCAGCGGCAATAAATAATACAATAGCAACAATTTTGCCATAAGGAATAAATGTTGCAAGATAAAAGAACATTATTAGAGGAACTAATACTATTCTTAAAATTGACAATTTATTTGGTAAATTCATTTTAAGCTCCTTGATTAAAGGTTTTTATTCATTTGAAAAAAGTTCATTATATTTCATTTCATCAATTAAAATTTGTCTGTTTTTATTTGTTCCATCAGGCGCAGAAATAAAACCTGCTTGTTCCATTTGGTCAACAATACGAGCGGCACGAGCATAACCAACGGAATAACGGCGTTGAATAGCAGAAATTGAGCCAGTCCCCGCCCTAATAAAATCAAACAATGCTTTTGGAAGTATTGGGTCGTACTCAATACCATCGGTGTCTGCATCTCCGCCTGCTCCCCCACTATTACCTTTGCCATCAAGAATTTGACTTGTTCTTTCGGCATCAAAATCACATTCATTGTTGTTTTTAATGAAATCCACGATATTTAAAACCTCCGTATTTCCTATATATGGACACTGAATACGCACAGGTTCTGGCAGGTTTTGAGGAGCATAGAGCATATCACCTTTTCCAAGCAATTTCTCCGCACCACCTTGGTTAATGATTGTGTTTGAATCGGCAAAGTTGTTAACAGAGAAAGCAATACGCGAAGGCAAATTGGCTTTAATTGTACCTGTAATAACATTTACCGATGGTCTTTGAGTAGCTAGAATTAAGTGAATACCGGCAGCACGTGATAATTGAGCAATACGCATAATTTTATCTTCTAACTCCTTGCGAGCCATCATCATAAGGTCCGCCAACTCGTCCACAATAATAACAATACGAGGTAACTTTGGCTCTCTGCCTTTGTAAACCGCTTCAAGCGAGTTATATTCGTTTATATCACGGACACGCAATCTTTGGAAGGTGTCAAAACGTGTTTCCATTTCCAAAATTGCCCAATCAAAAGCATTAAGTGCCTGTTTAGGTTGACAAATAACTTCAGGTGTTAGCAAGTGTGGCACCCCATTGTAACTTGTAAATTCAACACGTTTAGGGTCAATCAAAATCAGTCTTAAATCGTCCATGCCGAGTTTATACAATAAACTGATAAGAATCACATTAAGGCAGACAGATTTACCCGAACCAGTTGAACCTGCAACCAACAAGTGTGGCATAGCCGCAAGGTCGCAGACCTTAACAGAACCCGCAATATCCTTACCTAATGCCACGGTCAATGGCGATTTGCTGTTATGAAATTCTGGCGAATTGATAATATCCATTAAACCAATAGTGGCAATTTTTTCATTAGGAATTTCAATACCAACAAGGTTTTTCCCAGGAATAGGCGCTTCAATACGCACACCACCATACGATTGCATCATCATAGCAATGTCATCGCTATGTTGAGAAATTTTCTTTACTGAAATACCCGCGGGCATTTGGATTTCATACCTCGTTACCGCAGGACCACGTGTAATTCCAACAACTGTCGCTTGAATTTTGAAGCTTGCAAGTGTTTCTTCAAGAATACGTGCTTTTTGCTTGAAGTCTGCCTCATTCCCCTCTTGTTTGCTTGATTGCGTAGTCAACATATTCACAGGTGGACGCACATAAGGGCTTGGACGTTTGTAAGTCGTTGTTGGATTAGGGGTAGGCTTTGTTTGTTGCATTTCAAGTTGTGTAGCCTTTTGTTCGTCTCTCGATTTAAAATCATTCTTTTGAATTGGTGGAGCAACCGAAGTAGGAACTTCATTCATAATTTTATTCAAGTTATCCAATATTGAATCACTTTCTGGCTCATCATCAAACGAAACATTGATAGGCTCACGTCTCATCGGTTCTAGTGGCTCCAACTTTAAATCAGCACTAAATGTTGATTGAGGTTTAACTGGTTTTTGTTCAAATTTAGGCATATTATCTCTTGCATCAGCACCACGATAGCCCGTTGGAGTATATTGAGGAGCTTGGTCATATTTTTTGTTAAAATTCTCAAACGAATTTTGGTTGACTTTGTTGATAAAATCATCGATAGAATAAGCATCTTCACTCTTTTGTTGAGCCGTACTATCATTTCCTACGAGCGAACTATAATCGCCACCAAAAATCTCTTCCGCCATTTCATTTTGTGCATTTGATGCGTGCGCCACCGTAGCCATTTCACGTTCTGCATCAAGCGTTATATTAACAGGGTCGCTTTCAATTTTTTCTTTCTTAAAATGCTCAAAAAGTCCTTTCTTTTTTGAAGTTTGAACCTCAACAGCAATTTTCTCATTTCTCGCTTGCATAGGACTTTCTTTTTCAATTGGATAGCTAACTGTACGCGCATTGATTTTTTTATAATCTTTCATCTTTAAGAAATAATCAACCATAAATGCAACGCAAATTATAGACCCAATAGCAAATAGAATATATGCACCAACATAATTAAATAAATTGCCAAAACCATAAGCAAAAATCCCCGCAAGAGCACCACCAGGTGTAGTTTTTGCATTATAAATCTCGCTTAAATAGTCCCCCATTCCAAGCCCAGCAATATTAGTTAGCGCAGTTTGAAGAACACAAACAATTATAAAATATAAAACGCAAACGCTGATAACATAATTTTTAGCAATGCTATAACTCTTTTTACTAATAAGAATTATCCCAATAGCAAGCACAACTGCTAAAATAGGATAAGCCGCCAAACCAAAAGCACCGAGAATAAAACTTCTGATAAATGGCAGGAAATTTAATATCATACAAAAAAGTAAGAAAACAGCGCAAACTAAAACGGCAATACCCCAAGAAGTGCGCCTTGAAAGTTTATTTTTATTTCCTCCTACATTTCTGTCGGTATAATTTCTCAAAATAAACCTCCATTTTTATCTTATTTATAAGTTTATAATATCATTTTTTCCAAAAAAACACAAACAAAACAAGCGACTTTTTTCAATTTCCGCCCTGATGTTTGTGTTTTTCTTAAATGTTTTATTCAGTGAGTATTTTTAAAGGCTTGATATTGTCCTCTTTTGCTACAACAGCAACAGCCAAATCTTTATTATCAAAATATTTTTTAAACATAGAATTCATATCATCTACAGTAACTTTTGATACTCTTTCAAGAGATTTTTCTATGTCGTATATTTCTCTATTATACATTATTGCGTGAGCCGCTTTTTGTGCCTTGCTAGAAGGAGTAATCGCGCTTAAAGCATAGTTTGTTTTTAATAAATTTTGAGATATAGTCAACTCATCTTGCGTAAAACCTTTATTTCTCAAATCGTCAATAACTTCCCTAATGGCTTTGAATGTTTCTTCTGCATTGTTGGTATTACAAATAAAAAGAATTCCATTATTCCCCATATTATATTGACTGTAAACCGATTGTATAATGTAAACTAAACCTTTTTCTTCTCTAACTTTTTGATATAACCTTGAACTAAGCGTTCCACCCAGTGCTTGAAGCATTGTAACATACTTTGCATACTCATCTTTATTACTTTTGTAAAAACTTTTAAATGAAATGAAACAATAATATTGGTCAGTATCCTTTGAAGTAAACAAGTACCTTTCATCTCTTGCAATTTCTTGTGTTGGTAACTCAAAATATAGAGGTTCTTGCTCTATATCGCCACATAAAGGAAGTACATATTTTTCGACAAGGGCTTCTATTTTGTCTTGCGAAACATCGCCACTAACTGAAATTATCAATCTGTTAGGTGTGTAAAATGCTTTTTTATATTTCAATAAATCTGCTTGCTCAATTTTGCTGACTGATTCAACCGTCCCGCCCAAAACATAAGCATAAGGTGTGCCTTGCATTCCTAGTACTGCTCCCTTTTGGACAATCAAATCCCTGTTATCATCTAAATACATTTCCAATTCACTGCAAACAATTTTCTTTTCGTTCGCCAGTTCCTCCAAAGGATAGTTAGAATTGAAAAAACAATCTGCTAAAATATCAAAAATAGCATCAACATTATCATTCAAGCCTTCTGCATAAAAACACGTCAAATCTTGCGATGTGTAAGCATTATTTTGTAATCCAAGCCTATCCATTTCAAAAATAATATCCTTGCTTGTTCTTTTTTCTGTTCCCTTGAAAAACATATGTTCAGCCAAGTGAGCAATTCCTCTATTTGTATCGTCCTCATCTTTTCCACCTGCCATAACGAAGAAATTGACTGAAACAGCTTTACTACTAGTGTCATAGTTGTGAATAAGTCTTAACCCATTCTTATAAGTTTTTAAATTATACATTTTGCTCTCCTTATAGATAGTAGTTCTAGTATAGCATAGTTAGAGCAATTAAGCAACAAAATTAAGCCAACAAAGCACTTGAAACAGGCACAACATTTAGATTATTATCCTTGCAATATTGCAAAATTCTAGGAAGAGCTTCCGCAGTTTTTAGTGTTGGATGCATTAAAACAAGTTCACCATTTGAAAGTTTTTTAGTCGCGCGCTCATAAATTAAATTTGCATCTTGGTCGCGCCAATCTATCGTGTCCCGACTCCACATAATCACTTGATATCCTAAATCGTCAGCACTATTCAATGTATCATTATTAAAAGCCCCCGATGGTGGTGCAAAAAGCGTCATTTCCTGCCCTATATATTGCTTTACCAACTTGTGCGTATTCATAATCTCTTTCTGATTATCTTGATAATTTAACTTATCGTGGTCTTTATGAAAAAAACCGTGATTTCCTATCTCGTGTCCCTTATTGCTTAAATTGATAAGTTCTTCGGGATATTTCGACACCCACATTCCACCAACAAAAAAAGTTGTTTTAACGCCAAAATTATCAAAGTTTTTCAACATACTGGGTAGATATTCATTCCCCCAATAGACATTTATCATAAGCGAAACATTATTTTGACTTTCATTTCCTCGATAAACTACATTCGCCAAACTCGGATTAAATACACTGCGAACATCATTGTTAATTGTCAACACACATAAAAACCCTAACATAAAAACTATTACGAAATTTACACCAATATTTCTAAAAACTCGGAATTTTTTATCCATACTGCCTCCCTCTATATTCTATTATAAAATTTTATATTATATGAACTTTAACGTAATTATTGAGTTGACTTTTTTTGTTTAATTTGATATAATATTTGCACAATTTTACTTACTTAAGAGGTTTATTTATGAATCGCGAACAAAACTTGCACTCTGATAATAAATTAATTGTAATGATTGTCGGAAGTGCAGGAGCAGGCAAAAATACTATTATGGATAGAGTTAAATATGAATTTGGGGAAGATTTTATTAAACACTTCCCTTCGTGCACAACTCGTCCTATTCGCGAAAGTGAAATGCACGGCAGAGAGCATTTTTTTATGACTAAGGAAGAAATGTTTGCACTTGTAAAAGAACATCGTATTGTTGAACTTAAAAAAGTTTATAACAATCTATACGGAACCGATATAAAAGTGATTGAAGACACTTTGTTGCATACTCCAATCGCGATGAAAGATTATGATGTCGAAGGTTATGCAAATGCAAAAAAGCGAATAAATTATATTCGTGAAAAGAATGGTAGAGAACCACTTCACATAGTGTCTATTTTAATAGATGCACCAGATGACCAACTTATTGCGCGTATGAAAAACCGCCATGACAACACAGATGTGAGCGCACGCGAACAAGAATTAATAAAAGATAGAGTTATCAAAAATCATTCAAAATACGATTATCGTGTAATGAATAACGACCTTGAAACAGCCATAAACGAAGTTGTTGGCATTATAAAACACGAATACGAACGCGTTACTGGTAAATCAATACCAGAAAACGCCAAAAATTCTACCAACCAACAAATTGTAGAATTAGTTTAACAAAAAATAGACGTAATCGTCTATTTTTTTTGTTATTCTTTAGATTGTTTCTTTTCAAGTTTATATAAATCGATATATATTGGACAATGTTTCATCAATTCTTGATGAGTCCCTTTAGCCACAATTTTATGTCCATCAAGAACAATAATTTCATCGCAGTCGACAATAGTGCTTAACCTGTGTGCAACAATAATAAATGAACATTGATTTTTCATTTCCTTAATCACGTTTTTTATGCCCTCTTGATTTTCATTATCCAACGCGCTTGTTGCCTCATCTAGCATAAGAACCTTGCTTGGAGTTAGGAAAGCGCGAGCAATTGCAAGACGTTGACGCTGTCCACCGCTCAACACAACACCACCTTCCCCAACAATAGTGTCTAACCCATCTGGTTTTGACATCACAAAGTCATAAAATTGCGCTTTTTTAAGCACATCGACCATTTCTTCCTCAGTCGCATCTTGTTTCGCATATTTCAAATTTTCACGAATTGTCGTGTTAAAAATATAAGGCATCTGTGGCACTAAACATACGTTATTTCTCAAAGCTTCTTCGGTTAATTCTTTATTGTCTACTCCATCTAGCAGAATTTCCCCAGAATCACAATCATTCAACCTATTCACAAGCCCTAAAATAGTACTTTTGCCTTCACCTGATTTTCCAACAATACCAAGTGAGTGATTTGCTGGCACTTCAAAAGAAATATTATCCAGTACTTTTTGCTCTCCGTATCCGAAACTAACATTTTTGAATGAAATATTACCTTTAAAATTAGCCAAATCTTTATAGCCAAAATTTTCTTGTGGATATATACTATTATCATAAAGTTTAGCAAGACGCTCGCAAGAAATCTTACAATCCTGCACCGCATTTGCACAATTGTTAATAGATTTGCTAAGTTGTGCTGGAATTGAACGATATTGCAAAACTAACACCGCCATACCAATACTAATAGCCTCGATTGAAGCAAAGTAAACACCCAAAATCACAATTCCCATAACAAGTAAAGTACGAACAACACCTCTAGTAGAATCAAACACATTATTATAAGCAGTATTGCTAAACATATTATTTTTACGATGTAAAGTATGATTTTTTACTATATCAAAAGTTGATTGCTTTAAATTTAAACTTTTAACATCATCAGAACCACGAACAAATTCGTTAACATAACTATTCATATTTTCGTGTAATAGCTTGCTTCTACGTTGACGATATTTTCGCCCTTTCAACTGAAAATTAAGCGCAATCATATCAATTATTAGCACTACAAAAAAAGCTAAACCTATCCAAATATTTGTTATTGAGAAGTAAATTAAGAAAGCACAAGAATTCAAAATTCCATCAAAATGCTCATAGAAGCCAATTAATGAATTTGAGAAATCAGCAGGTTCTGTACTTACTCGATAAACAATTTCGCCTGAAGGCAATAATTTGTATGCCTGACTTTTTGTGCTCAATGCTTTTTGTGCCAAATCTTCGCGTAATGCTTTAACTCCCTTTGCGCTTAAATTTCCAAAACAAATGCCCTGAATACAGCTAAATATACGATTCAATATGACAGCCCCGGCAAGCAATGCACAACATATAATCGCTTTCGTAAAATCTAATACTACCATAGAATCAATCGCATTTTGTGTTAGTGGCATTACCAAATAATTTGTGCCAATAGCAATAATCGAAATCAACACTATGAATAAAATTGATACCCAGTACTTGGAAAAATACCTAAAAAATTTGCTAAAATTGCCTTTTTGATACTTAATTGTTCTGTTTGGCATTTTCCCCAACACTTCAGAATAAGTCAAACCATACTTTTCCTTGTGCGCCTCGTCTTTTTTAAGCAGTTTTTGCTGTTTTCGCTCCAAGCGTTGTTTTTGTTTTTCGGTCAAAATCTTTTCTTGTACATCTAAAGTCGCATCAATGTTCAAATCTTTCTTTTGCATCTCCTCACCTCCTCGTAATGCAAATAAAAAAGGCTTGCAACAACATAAATATTTAATTTTATATTGTCGCAAACCTCGATAAAATTCTACATTTTTTGTAAAAATGCTTTTTCATAATAGCACAACGATTTAAAAAATGCAATACCTTTTTTTAAATTTTATAAAAAAAAGACCCAAAAGGGTCAATTTTTACTCAGCAATACCTTGTTCTTCAAGCAATTTGTTGTAAATTGCAAAAACTTCGTCAATAATTGCATCACTTTCCTCAACAACAAGCATTTGGTCCTCGTTGTCGTCCTCTTCAAATGAGAATACAATAGCCTCATCGTCAGCAACGCCGTCCATCTTGTTGATTGGTTTCAAAATTGCGTACAATTTTTCATTGTAAGGAATAAGAGCGATTTGCTCAAACTCAACAGGCTTCTCGTTCTCATCGTAAAGAGTGATTGGGTCACTGTTTTCTGGGTCAAGAAGTTGCAAAATTGGGTTGTCTAATTCTTCATTTTTCTTTGCCATAATTCTAAAATCTCCTTAAAATTTCTTATCTAAATAATTTTGCAGAATAATGCTAGCCGCTACTTTGTCGATAACTTGCTTGCGCTTATCTCTCCTAACATCAGCTTCAATCAACATCTTTTCAGCACTAACTGTACTTAATCGCTCATCTTGATAAACAATTTGTGCAGGAGTGCTAGATGCTAATTTCTCGCAAAAATCATAGGTAAATTTTACGCGTTCACCGTCAGAGCCGTCCATATTTTTAGGAAGCCCAACTACAATAGTATCGACATCTTTTTCTTTAACTAAATCTGCCAAATATTGCAAATCTTGCTCAAGAGATTGTCTACGATAGTTCAAAAAACCACTGGCAAACATACCCAAAGGGTCGCTAAAAGCGATGCCTATGTTTACATTACCCAAGTCTAAACCCATTTTACGTGCCATTTTGAAACCTCGTTAAAAGCAAAAGATTTGTTAAATATAATATACCATAATATTTAACTTTTTGCAATTATTTAAGCACATTTTATCAAATAAATTAAATTTGTTTTTCATTAGTGCTAAAAACTCGTTTAAATTCAGTTGGTGTTAAGAAAGTAAGAGGTTTTTCACCTTTATATTTAATTTGACGTGGTAAATTATCACCGCTTTTTACTCTAGTACTACTGAAAATTCTGATATTTCCTGACATATCAAAATCCGACAATTCAGCACTTCCACCAACAATTATGCGTGAATCTAACTTACAATTACATATTTTTGCGTGTTCGCAAGCAACCACATCATCTTCAAGCAAAGATTTGCCCATAACTACGGCATCATCTTGGACTGTCGCATTATTACGAACGACGGAATCAGGGAAAATCCAACTAGTATTGAATTGAGAAAGATTGTGAATACTCGATACAAGTCCCCCAAGTTCGCCTTCTTTCACAAGACCTTCTCGGGTTTCAATGTCGCGTAACGCCATAATTCTAAACATATCTCCTTCAGGAATAAGCAAATATTTAGCAACGCGCTCCTCTGGTGATTTAAAATCATATTTACCAACGCAGTCTATTATTGTAGCACGTCTAGGTAAATTACGCTCAAAAACTGTACTTTTATCCCATATTTTGGACTTTATTACCCAAGTATATCCACCAACCACAGCATCATTTGCGATAAGTGATTTGTAAAATCTGGAATATCCACAAGCAACTACATTATCACAAAGCAACGAATCTTTTACACTAACTGTATTAGTTATTAAAACATTCCCACTAATTTCACTATCACCCAAAATCGAACTTTTCCCACGAACGATTGCATCACCGTGAACAATAGAATTATCAAAAATCCACGCTGGCGAATATTTATCAAGATTATCCTTACTTTGAACATATCCCCCACGCTCACCTGCTTCAATATCCCTTATTGGGTTTGGAATATGTTTTAATGCGACAATACGATAAACCTTTGTACCATCTTCCAAAACTCGATAATCATTCTTATCAAGCGCATATTTTCTTATATAAGACCCCTGTTCTTCCATATCTTCCTCCTAAAATAAAAGGACAAACCTGTCTAGTTTGCCCCAACCAAATTACATTTTTGCAACTTGGTCTTTAATTTTTTGCTTGCCTTTTTCCACTGCATCGCGGACAGGCTTGCAAGTTTGCACGAGTACAGCACCAGCGAGAGCGCCAAGAACCATACCCACAAGAATGCCATCACACATAATTTCCCCTCCTTTATTTTCTATAACTATTTTGTGTAGTTAATGTCGAATTAAAAGAGTAAAATGGTGTAAATTATTCCTTGCTTGCTTTTGCTTCTTTCTCTAATCTTTTATAATAATCCTCTACCGCATTAGTCAATGCTTGACTAGACAGGTTCAAGCAGTAGTCCTTTTGCGGTGCAATTTCGCCCAATTCATCAAGTACGTCGCGAATATTAAAACTCAACAATTCATCAACAGTTAATCCAATAATCATATTGGCAGTTGTAGAACATACGGCAATAAGTGTAGCGCCACCAAAAGTCTTGAATTTTGCATCAACAACTCTGCCGTCCTCTATTTGAATATAGAACTTTACAATATCGCTACAAATATCACTATCAGCACGACCAATAGCATTTGCACCGCGCAACATACCAGCATTTTGAGGATTTTGCAATATTTCCATAATTTTAGGGTTATACATATTACTCATCCTCCTTTCCTACTTGTGATTTACTCATTGCTGAAATTTTACGTAATTTTTCAACACACTCAACAAGTTTTTCTATTACATATTCAATATCTTGCTTTGTTGTATTTCTTCCAAGACTAAAACGCACAGCCCCCTGCGCAAGGTCAGGAGCAATCCCCATTGCAGAAAGAACGTGGCTGTTTTCAACCGAGCCAGATGAGCACGCTGAACCAGTTGAAACAGCAATTCCGTTCAAGTCCAGCAAATACATCAAACTTTCGCCCTCAACCATACCAAAAGACAAATTTATGTTGTTTGGCAATCTTTGAACTGGGTGTCCATTAAGTTGAGTCATCGGGATAAGTTCCACAACCTTTTTAATAAAATAATCTCTTAATTCGCGTACTTTCTTACTGTTTGCCATTATGTCGCGAGTCGCAATTTCAACGGCTTTACCTAAACCAACAATGCCCGGAACATTACTTGTACCAGCACGCAAACCAGACTCTTGTTCTCCTCCATTCATAAAAGGAGTGATTACGACTCCGTCGTGAACATAAAGAGCACCTACGCCCTTTGGCCCATTCAATTTATGTCCACTAATACTCATAGCATCAATTCCCATTTCGCGCACACTAAAACTAACAGCACCTACAGCTTGTGTAGCGTCAGTATGGAAAATAACGTTCTTTTCTTTTGCGATATTTGCGATTGCTTGGATATTTTGAATAGTACCAACTTCGTTATTAGCAGACATAATTGAAATTAAAATTGTATCCGCACCAATGTAATGAAGTAACTGATCGATGCGAACTAATCCCATTTCGTCAACATCAAGATAAGTTACCCTAAATCCTTCGCGTTCTAATTTCTTGCAAGTTTCTAGAATGCTTGGATGCTCAATTTTACTTGTGATTATGTGATTGCCCTTGTGGCGATTAGCCTTCGCAATACCATTCAATGCCCAGTTATTCGATTCTGTCGCTCCACTAGTAAAATAAACCTCACTAGGCTCACAACCTATAGCGCGAGCGATTCGTTCGCGAGCAAGTTCAATCGCAGATTTTGCAGTTCTACCAAAACTATGCAAACTATTTGGATTGCCGAAATCGCCAGTTAAATAAGGCATCATCTCATTAAGAACTTCACTAGACAATGGCGTTGTTGCTGCATTATCAAGATAAATTTTGTTCATTTATGCGCTCCTTTTTTATCCTATGTTTTTTCTTTATATAATATTATATCACTTTTTCACAAAAAAGTCAATACTCTTCACTCAATAGGTCAAAAAAAGGACTACACAGTAGTAATCCTTCTTCGATTAATCTAATTTATTTTTAATTAATTCTTCAATTTGAGTTTTTTGTCTAAAACCAACAGCGCGTTCAATTTCAGCACCATTTTGGAACAATATCATTGTTGGAACACTCATAATTCCATATTGTTGAGCAATATCCATACATTCGTCAATGTCAATTTTTGCAACAACAACGCGGTCGCCCATTTCTTGTTCAATTTGTTCAAGAATAGGTGAAAGCATCTTACAAGGACCACACCATGTTGCAAAAAAATCAGCAAGAACTGGCTTGTCGCCCTTAACGATAATCTCTTCAAAATTCTCTTTGTTTACGTGAATAATAGCCATTTTAGTATTTCTCCTTTATTTTGGTAATTGTAATTATAGCAAATTATTGGCAAAATACCAACAAAACAACACAATTTTTTAAAATTTTATTGTTTCGTTCAAATATTCGCCTGTTTCAAGGTTTTTAACCTTCAACTGACGCTGTTCAAGTTCAGCTTGACCGACAACAATTAGATATTTCGCTCCAATAGTATTTGCATATTTCATTTGCGCCTTAAAACTGCGATTATTTAGATTAATTTCAACTTTATTCCCATTATTTCTCAAAAGGGTTGCTATTGGAATTATTTTAGAAACTTCAACATCGTCCATATTCGCCACAAACAAAAGTCCTTGCTTCGTCATTAAAGATTCGTCAACAAGTTCTACAACTCTATCTAGACCAATTCCTACACCAATTGCAGGACAAGACTTTCCTCCAATTTGCTCAACAAGGTTATCATATCTTCCGCCCGCAGCAATCGTCAAAGTTTTCCCATCAAAACCTTCGTGAACAAACTCGAAAACTGTTTTAGTATAATAATCTAATCCGCGAACCAACCTATCGTCAAGGATAAACTTGACACCAGCACTTAAAAGCACCGCTTGCACTTTTGCAAAATGCTCTTTACATTCAGGGCATAAATAATCCAAAATGCTAGGGGCATTCTTCAAGATATCCTGACAACTGTCTTTTTTACAATCCAGCATTCTCAAAGGATTTTCCACCGCCCTACGCTTACAATCAACGCACCATTCGTCTGTATGTTTAGAAGCAAACTCGCGCAAAGCTTTGTTAAATTCTGCTCTACAATGCGGACAGCCAATAGAATTTAGCAATAGTGTACTATTTTGTATGCCAACACTACGCAGATATTTATCAACCATAATGATAAGTTCTGCATCTGCTTCAGGGTTTTCAGCACCAAAACATTCTAACCCAAACTGGCTAAACTCGCGATAACGTCCTTTTTGAGTGTTTTCATAGCGGAAACAGTTTGAAAAATAGTACAATTTCGCAGGAAGTGCCTCATTTAAAATTCCATTTTCCACAACAGCACGCACCACGCCAGCAGTACCCTCAGGTCTAAGCGCCAAATTCCTTTCCGCTTTGTCTTTAAACTCATACATTTCCTTTGAAACTATATCGCTCGTATCGCCTACGCTACGTAAATATAACGCGCTATCTTCAAATGTAGGTGTACGAATTTCACCATAATTATTTAACCTTGCAACCTCACGAGCTTTTTCTTCCATAAACTGCCATTTTAAAGCAGTTTGCGGTAAAATATCGCGAGTGCCTTTCGGCTTTTGATAATTCATATAATTCTCCCATTACATAATATAACGGCTGATGTCATATTTCTTCATAGTCTGCTCTAATGCCTTTAAAACAAAGTCTTTTGTTATAACTACTTGACTCATCGGATGCTTACCACATGCTTCAAAACTAATATCTTCAAGCAATGTTTCCATAATTGTGTGCAATCTACGAGCTCCGATATTTTCATTGTTTTCATTTTCTAGTTCCGCAATTCTCGCAATTTCCTTTAACGCATCTTCATCAAATGACAATTCAATGTTATCAACTTTCAAAAGTTCAGCCTGTTGCTTTGTAATTGCATTTTTCGGTTGAGTTAAGATTTTATAGAACTCTTTTGAAGTAAGATTTTCAAGTTCAACTCGTATTGGGAAACGTCCTTGCAATTCTGGAATTAAATCCTCAACTTTTGCGATGTGGAATGCACCAGCAGCAATAAATAGAATGTAGTCAGTTCTAATAATACCATACTTTGTGTTTACTGTACAACCTTCAACAAAAGGCAAAATATCACGTTGCACACCCTCGCGAGAAACATCTGCGCCATTGTGTGCGCGACTTGAAATTGCAATTTTGTCTATTTCATCAATAAAGATAATACCTTCCTGCTCCGCTCTACGAATACCCTCTTCATTCACAGCATCCATATCAATAAGTCGGCTAGCTTCTTCATTTACAATTGCCCTACGAGCCTGCTCAACTGTTACTTTGCGCATTTTCTTATTTTTAGGGAAAAATCCACCTAAAATGTCTGAAATGTTTGTGTCCTGATTTCCTGGGATAAGTTCTACAACGTGTGGAGTTTCCACCATTTCAATTTCGATTATTTCTTTATCCATCTTGCCTGATTCGATGTCTTTTAACAATTGAGCAGAGTCAGATTTTGCTTTGTCTTCTACAACAATTTCAACAGCACCATCTGATTCTTGAGTTGTTGTTTTAGTGGTTGCTGGTTTACGTTTTTTCAATATCATATCACGAATTTTTTTATTAGCATTGATGGTCGCAGTTTCCTTTACTTGTTCAAACTTTTCATCCTTGACAAGGCGAATTGATGTTTCAACAAGGTCTTTTATCATACTTTCAACATCGCGTCCAACATAACCAACCTCGGTATACTTGGTAGCCTCGACTTTAACAAAAGGAGCACGTACAAGTTTAGCAAGACGACGAGCAATTTCTGTCTTACCTACACCAGTGGGTCCCTTCATTAATATATTTTTAGGAGTTATCTCCTCGCGGACTTTGTCTGGCAACTGACTACGACGATAACGATTGCGCAATGCAACAGCAACGGCACGTTTAGCCTTATTCTGTCCAATTATATACTTATCCAATTCCGCTACAATTTCCTTAGGTGTCATAAGTTCCATACTATTTCACCTCCTCAAAGAATAAATGATTGTTAGTGTAAATGCAGTATTCACTTGCAATTTGTAGTGATTTTTCTGCAATATCTTTTGCGCTCAATTTTGTATTCTCAAACAACGCACGAGCCGCCCCAAGAGCATATTTACTTCCCGACCCAACTGAAACAAAGTCATCATTAGGACGAGTTACCATTCCATCGCCAGTAAAGACAAAAATATCTTCCTTATTAGCAATTATCATCATAACTTCAACTCCGCTACGCATAGCATTAAGGTTTTGCCAACCTGATGACAACTCTACAAGTGCGCGTTGAAGATTTCCTGAATATTTGTTCAAGTTTTCTTCAAGTAGGCGCAAAACAGCAAACGCAGGAGCAACAGCCCCGGCAAAGCCCACCAAAATTTTATCATTATAGATTTTGTGTAATTTTTTTACACCATCTTTAAAAACCATTGTATCCAATGTTGCTTGACTGTCCGCACCAAATACGGTCTTGCCGTCGCGCTTTACAGCCACAATAGTAGTTCCTCTAAATTCCATTTGCTAAGTCCTCCTTTATTATTGCGATTTTACTTAAAGCCCGCTTAGCTAAAGCTTGCTTTTTGTCCTTTTTGGGAACATCAATAGGTTTCAACAATCCCCAATTAATATGCATTGGTTGAAAAGAGTTAGGGTTGCCCGCTTCAAGATAATTCCCCAAAGCACCTAAACAAGTTTCTATTCCAAACTCAATCAAAGGTTGATTGCTAATATATTTTAGCATATTTAAACCACAAAGTAAACCACTTGCGACACTTTCAGTATAACCTTCTACACCACTTATTTGTCCCGCAAACATAATATTGGGGTGTGTTTTTAACTGAAAGTGGTGGTTTAGATACTTGGGAGCATTGATAAAAGTATTTCTGTGCATCACTCCGAGTCGAAGCCATTCCGCATTTTTTAACGCAGGAATCATTGACCAAATACGTTTCTGCTCGGGAAATGTGAGGTTGGTCTGAAAGCCTACTAGATTATACATTTCCCCTGCACAATTTTCTCGTCTTAATTGAACCACCGCATAAGGCGTTTGTCCGTTATACTTTATCCCGTCAGGTTTCATAGGCCCACAGCGCAAAACATCTACCCCACGTTTCGCCATAACTTCAACAGGTAAGCAACCTTCAAAATTGACCTCATTTTCAAAAGTATGAAGTTCAACACGTTCCGCCTTGCATAATTCTTCCCAAAACGCAATATATTCTTCCTTATTCAATGGACAATTTAGGTAATCTCCTTCACCTTGTCCAAAGCGGTCTTGAAAAAACGCGTGATTATAATCTATGCTATCCGCCGAAACAATAGGAGCAACAGCATCATAAAAATATAAACTTTCACCTGTCAATGATTGGATATATTTAGACAAACTATCAGTACACAAAGGCCCTGCACAAATAACAGTTGGTGCATCAATATCAAAATCAATAGCCTCTCGCTCAATGATATTAATATTTGACATAGCACGCAAACGCTTCGTAACAATTTCTGCAAATTTATCTCTATCAACAGTTAAGGCATTTCCCGCTGGAATACGTGCTTCATC
The DNA here is from genome assembly GCA_017468205.1 of Clostridia bacterium. GTDB lineage: Bacteria > Bacillota > Clostridia > Christensenellales > UBA1242 > UBA7867. The sequence goes on along the minus strand of JAFUJK010000050.1, from coordinate 39,534 downwards.
CGCGCATTGCAACACAAAAGAGCCCAAAGCACGCATTTCCGCTTTGAGCACCCCTGTCGCAAAATCAAGAGTATCATTTTTAAGAGAATTGGAACAAACCAATTCCGCAAAATTTGGATTATGATGTGCGGGGGTGAATTTGCTTGGCTTCATTTCAATCAAATCAACCTCTACACCGCGTTTTGCCAGTTGATACGCACATTCTGCGCCTGCAAGCCCCGCGCCAATAATGGTTACTTTTTGCACTTATTCTTCCTTTTTAGATATATTTTTTTGATAACTACAACTAGAATTAGAGCAATAATCGTGAATATAAGACTTTGTTTCTTTACGCAAAATAGCACTTTTGCAATTTGGGCACTGCTCGCCTGTTGGCTTATCTTTAAATATGAACGTACAAGCAGGATACCCCGAGCAACCATAGAAAACTTCGCCTTTTTTATTGCGTTTTTCCACTACGTCTTTACCACAATTTGGACAAGTGCCAACACTTTTGCTTAATGAAACAACATTTTTACAATTAGGATAATTACTACAAGCTAAAAACTTGCCGTATTTACCCACGCGCTCAACCATTTTGTGGCCACACTTCTCGCATACCTTATCCGTTTCTACAATTGGCGAATTTTCGCTCAAATTTTTCTTATAAGCACATTCTGGATAATTGCTACAAGCTAAAAATTTTCCAAATTTACCAGTTTTGATAACAAGTTTATTGTTACACTCTGGGCAAATTTCGTCGGTTTCTTCAACCGATGTTTCGCTTTCACTATCCAAGTTTTTAATATTTTTACACTTTGGATAGTTGCTACAAGCCATAAATTTGCCATATTTTCCCTGTCTAATAATCATTGGGTTGCCACATTTTTCACAAACTTCATCAGTATCCTCAACAAATGTGTTTAATGCCTCATTTGCTTTGCTCATTTCAGCCTTAAAGCCCTCATAAAAGTCTGATATTACGTGTCGCCACTCTTTATTGCCACAAGCAATTTCATCAAGGTCATCTTCCATATTTGCTGTAAATGCAACGTCCATAATTTCAGGGAAATATTCAACGAGTAAATCCGTACACGAGCAACCTAATTCGGTCGGTTTCATATAACGACCTTCATTTTCTATATACTTTCGATTAAAAAGAACAGTTATCGTTGGAGTATAAGTAGCAGGACGCCCAATTCCTCGTTCTTCCATTGCCTTAACAAGACTAGCCTCAGTAAATCGAGCTGGTGGTTTTGTAAATTTTTGTTCAGTCTTCAAGCCCATTAGGTCTAAAAGTTCGCCATCTGTCAATGGAGGAATTGCGCTTTGTGTTTCCTCCTCATCTTTATCCTTTGCGACATATTCTTGATACAAAATTGTGTATCCAGCAAAAATAGGAGTGCGTCCTGTTGCTCTAAATGTATAGTTTTTAACATCAATATCAAGCGAAACAGAATTATAAGTTGCGTCAGACATTTGACTCGCCAAAAAGCGCTCATAAATCAACTTGTATAATTTAAAGTTATCTCCCGACAAACTATCCTTGACATCTTCTGGACGAATATCAATGTAAATTGGTCGGATTGCCTCGTGGGCATCTTGAGCAGATTTTTTAGATTTAAAGAGGTTTGGAGTTGCAGGGCAATATTTATCACCATATTTTTGTACAATATAAGCCCTTGCGGCATTTTGAGCTTCAGGCGAAACACGAACAGAGTCTGTACGGATATATGTAATAAGTGCAGTCTTGCCTTTTCCAGCAATATCTACACCTTCATACAAGTTTTGCGCAGCAAGTGTAGTGCGTTTTAATGACATTCCCAGTTTATTAAGTGCATCTTGTTGCATTGTACTCGTTATATATGGTGCTGGTGGATGTGATTTTGTAACTGATTTTTTAATATTCCCAACTTTCCAAGTCTGGTTTGCAATATCGTTTAAGAACTCATCTTTTTCTTGCGCCGAAGTAACTTTAAACTTCTTGCCATCTTTATTCAACAGCGTAGCAGTAAATTTTTTATCACCCTCACCTTGTTTTGCGAGATTAGCGGTGATAGCCCACCATTCTTCTGGCTTAAAGTTTAGAATTTCGCGTTCGCGGTCAACCACGAGTTTTAAAGTAACAGACTGAACACGCCCTGCACTCAACTTTGGTTGAATTTTTCTACAAAGAATTGGTGAAAGTTTATAACCAACGATTCTATCCAACACTCTGCGCGCCTGTTGCGCGTTCACAAGATTTGTATCAATAACGCGAGGCTTATTAATAGCAGAATTAACCGCATTTTTTGAAATTTCATTAAACTCAATACGAATATTGTCGTTTGGATTAAGTCCCAAAACATTCGCCACGTGCCACGAAATCGCCTCACCTTCGCGGTCAGGGTCGGTCGCCAACAAAACTTTGTCCGCACGAGAAGCAACTTGCTTTAAAGTCTGAATAACCTCTTTCTTATCAGCCAAAATTTCATATTTAGGCTCAAAAGCATTGTTAAAATCAATACCAAAACCTTTTACAGGCAGGTCGCGAACATGCCCTTTTGTCGCAAAAACCTCATAGTCTGAGCCGAGATATTTCTTTATAGTCTCTCGCTTACCAGGACCCTCTATAACTACTAATTTCATCAATATCCTCCCAAATTTTCGTTTTTACCTATCAACAATCCATTTTATAATCCAAAAGCCGGCAAAAACGACAAGTAACATTTCATAATACATTATTTATCCTTCAATCCATAAAAATTACTTGGTAACTTCTTAATTAAACCACGAATTTCCATTGTTGTCAACAGTCCAAGCAAATTTTTTGTAGTTATTTGCGTTTTTTCTAAAATTTCGTCAAAATGTTTGTCTTCATCCTTCAAAACTGCCAGAATTGCTTGCTCATCCGTGCTTAACAATAGTTTGCGTTCGATTTTTTGCTTTGAAGCATCCGTCGTTTCCACATAGTTTTGATTAATAATAGATATAATCTCTTCAGGTTTTGTTACACAACAAGAATAAAATTGTTTTATAAGATTGTTTGAGCCTTCGCTTGATTTGCTGTTGCAATTTCCAGGAATAACAAACAAGTCTTTCCCTAAATCAAGTGCAAAATTTACAGTATGTAATGCTCCGCTTTTCTCTCCAGCTTCAGTAACCAAAATCCCTTCTCCTATTGCAGCGATGAGCCTATTTCTTTGCACAAAGGTGAAATTTTTAGGATTTACATCGGGTGCTTTTTCAGAAATAATCACTCCACCATTACTAACTATATCACGTGCAAGTTGAACGTTGATTGCTGGATAAATGTAATCCAGTCCGCCCGCTAGAACACCTATTGCCTTTCCTTTTACCGCCAATGTCCCAACATGAGCGTGTCCATCAATTCCTTCCGCCAAACCACTAACAATTGCAAAACCCGCTTTGCTTAACGCACTTGCGAAACGTTCTGTTTGCTCCACACCATAACGCGTACAAACACGTGAACCTACAATAGTAAAACAGCGCGTATCTAGTAAACTAATATCACCTATATAATATATGATAAGTGGCGGAACTTCAAGTCCATTAAAACATTTAGGATAATCCTTACTAAGCGGAGTAACATATTTTATTCTTGAATTTTCAATATGTTCAATCATTCTATCTAGTTTACCACCATCACGGATTGTCATTAATTCTTGAAATTCGTCACCATCTAAATATTGCATTACGTGATTGTCGTATCTTTTTACTTCCCACAAATCTTCCAAGTTGTCATACGATAACACCCAGTCATATAACTTTTTCACTGGCATATCACTCATAGACAGCCAAATAAAAATTTTATCCAAATTCATTTCTATATCCAGTACTTTTTATCTAGTTTTCTATACCCCAGTGCCTCAGCCAAATGATAAAGTCCAATATTTTCGCTACCTTCTATATCAGCGATTGTGCGAGCAACTTTCAAAATTCGATTATGCGCACGCGCTGAAAGATTAAATGCTTCAAAAGCCTCTTTCATAAGGCTTTGACTTTCTTCATCTAACGCACAATATTGAGCTACTTGCTTTGAATTCATCTTTGCATTACACTTTGTTTTTGTTCCCTTAAATCTCTCACGTTGACGAGCACGCGCATAATTTACGCGTTCACGTATAACGGAACTTGGTTCTTCTGTGCCTTGCACCGCTGTCAATTCCTCAAACGAAATTCCATCTACTTCAATGTGCAAATCAATTCTATCCATAAGCGGGCCACTCAATTTTTCTAAATATTTGTGTATTTGAGTTGGGCTACAACGGCATTCGCGAGTTTTTGAACCATAGTTACCACAAGGACAAGGGTTCATACTTGACACAAGCATAAATTCCGCTGGATATTCTACCGTTGAATTAACACGCGCAACCGTTATTACTCCATCTTCCAACGGCTGGCGCAATGTTTCAAGAGTCTTACGATTATATTCAGGCAACTCATCTAAAAATAACACTCCACTATGTGCAAGGCTAATCTCTCCTGGTTTTGAGCGATTTCCACCACCTGTAAGAGTTACTGGTGTAGTTGTGTGATGTGGCGAACGGAATGGACGTTTCCATACAATACCCTCTCGCGCATCTAAAACCCCTGCTACACTATGAATTTTAGTTACTTCAAGTGCCTCTTCAAATGAAAGTGTCGGCAAAATACTTGGTAAACAACGGGCAAGCATTGTCTTACCCGCTCCAGGTGGGCCTATCATCATAATATTATGTCCACCAGCTGCAGCAACTTCCATCGCACGCTTTGCCCTCTCCTGACCTTTGACATAACAAAAGTCATTGATTTCAACTTGGTTTTGTTGAGCATCTTCAAAACTACGCTTTGGAACTGGTTGTAAAATAGTTTCTCCGTTTAAAAATTGCACCAATTCTGCAAGATTTTTGATTGGATATACATCAATTCCATCTATAAAACTTGCCTCCGCGGCATTTTCCGCAGGAACAAAAATAGTTTTGTGTCCCAACACGCGCGCCGATATTAATAAAGGAAGTACGCCTGTCGCGCGGTGAGTTGCACCATCTAGGCTTAATTCACCAATAAAAGTAAATTTCTCAACATTTTCATTTTTAATTTCCCCAGTACAAACTAGCAACGCAACAGCAATCGGCAAATCATAAATAGGCCCTTCTTTCTTCTTATCCGCTGGTGCTAGGTTGATTGTAAGTTTTAGCATAGGAAATTTTAAGCACGAATTCTTTATAGCACTTCTAATGCGCTCTTTGCTTTCTTTAATAGCAGTATCTGGTAAACCTACAATGTCAAATTTAGGCAAACCATTGTTCACATCTGCTTCCACCCTTACCTCAAAACCCTCAATACCATTTAGCCCAAGGGATTTAACTTTCGCTAACATTTTCTCTCCTTTGTTTAAGTTTATCAACTTTATCTTTTTTTTGCAAATGATTTAGCAGTAAACTTTGGTTAATATATATAAACATACAACTTTTGACAAAAATTTCAAGATTTTTATAAAATTTTGAGCAAAAAAGTTAAAATTTGTGCAAAAATTCACAATAAATTGGTCTAACTACTTGATTTATTTGATAAAATATGCTATGATTGATTAAATATTTTACGCGAAGGTGGTGAGAAAAGATGACAATGGTAGTAGTCGGCAAGGACGAATCAATCGAAAGCGCATTGAAGAGATTTAAGCGCAAGTGCCAAAAAGATGGCATCATCGGTGATTTGCGTAAGCACGAAGCATACGAGAAACCTAGCGTAAAGCGTAAGAAAAAGAGCGAGGCTGCTCGTAAACGCAACCGCAAGTAATTAAAAAAGAGCGATTTCGCTCTTTTTTTGTTTTTTATGTGTCATTTCGAGTAAGCGTAGGAAATCTCTGCAAATTTGCAATCTCGCCTTTAAATTAAAAGTTCTTTACGTCAACTTATCCGTGTTGCTCGTATCTGTGTTGATATTTGCTTCTATTTTTACAAAATTAGCGGTTATAATTTTTCCTTCAACTTGTTCCTTTGTAAGGCGCACACTTAAATCGGTGCCAAGGTCATTTCCGTCGCTGTCTGTCCAGCCGTCAAACTGATAGCCCGCATACGCAACCGCCATACACACGACCGTGTCGCTATCATCGGTCAAGTCCGAGCCAGTTAAACGCACTTCTCCGCCATTGGTCGCTTGCACGGCGACACCTTCAATGTTCAGCCCTCCTGCCTCTTTAAGAACGGGCGCGGTGTTGATAAAGTTTAAAGAAATTGCAAAATCAGCCTTAATTCGATTAATTCTCAACATTAATTCATTGCCTGAACTATTCAAAAGGTATTCTATACCAAGGCAATTTGCACTCATAAGAGCTCCACTCACATACTCAAAAGTTGTAGTAATTGAATCTATTGTAACCGTGCTAAAATAGTATCCACTTGAAGCGGTCAAATAGTATGTAAGTGTGTGATTCTTGTCGCGTGAAAAGTCGCTTGTAAATGTTTGTGAGCCTGTTATGTTTGCTGTGTAATATTTTATGAAATATGCAGTATAAGTCTGCGCACTGCTCGCGGTTATTGTTAGAGGATTGCTTTCATAAGTTCCTCCACCGCTATCCTGCCAATAAGCAAAGGCATAACCAGTTTTAGGTGATGCTGTTAATGATACTAAATCACCACTTTCAAATGTTCCACCACCACTTGCTGTACCATAAGTAGAATTAGAAGTGTTTGCGGTGATTAATACTCCCGCTTTAAAATATGCAAGCGCAGTTACATCAGCAGTTATTACAAAAGAATATGGATTATATTCAACTCTTACCCCATCAATCATCCAATAATCAAATAAGTAGCCCGCATTAGGGGTAGCGGTGATTGTTACGGTGGTGTTGTAATGATATATACCACCCGTTGCAGTTCCCATAGAAGAATTAATAACACTTGTTGTTGCATTAAATTTTGCGGCATCTTTCAGCGCGCTCAAGGAGATGTGAGCGGCAGGACGGACGCCGTAGCTACCGTTCACAGGGTTGAAGTTAGCGGAGCCCGAGGAGCCCACTTGCATCGCAATGTAGTTATTGCCAGAGAGGCCGGAGCGCAGCCAGCAATATGATGTTGTACCGCTTCCTTCTATTGTTGTTGTATCAAATCCTCTGTCAGCAGCTGTTAAGCCCCATAAACCATTGTTTACTTGTGCCGTTGTAGAGGTAGTTTTTGGAGTTATATTAAACACTTCTACACTACTTGGTATCCAAAAATTATCATTATATGGTGGATTTGATGTATTCCAGTTACTATTTGCCCAACCTGTATACACTCCACCATAACTATACAATCCATTGTGGTGGTCGTAATTACTACTTGTATAAGTATGTACGTCCTCTGGTTGTGTCTTTTGCCAAGTTGCATCTGCATTTTTTGGTGATTGGATAATACTACTAAAACTTTCCAATTTTCCGTTCAACTTTGCGTATATGTTGTTTGTTACATCACGGAGAGTTGATTTTGAGTAGTTTGAATATAACGAATAAGATGTGCCATTACCAAAGCCCGTTTTTTCTGTACCGCTGTTATTATAATATTCAACAACATAGTTTGTGTTCATCCAAACCGTAAGGTAGTTATTCCAAAGATATGTAGCTTGCCATAAAATCGGCTTTGACGTGTCCATATTTCCGCTTGCATCAACATAGTATCCCATTGGAAATATTATTGTATTATCGCTTCCACTTGTCCCACGTGAGGCTATGTTGTGCGCCGTGTATGTGCCTGTGTCGCTTGGATTGTCCCAGTAACCAACTGCATCAAGTAAAGCAATAACGGCATTTTTATCAAGCGTGCCATTTGTGGTATAAATATTTGCTAATGTTGTAGTTGTTGTGGTGCTTGCATTTATTTTGTTTATATGATTAACAAACAAAAATACACTACCACCAACTAGGACGGTGAAAAGAAATATTATGGAGAGAATTAAGGCAATTATTTTACCTCTTTTTTGTTCTTTTTTTAGGGTCTTTTTTTCAATTTTTAAATCGCTGAAAGTGCCGTTTTTATCGGCTTTTTCAGCAATTTTTTCGCTATTTAGCGCCCCCCCCCCCCGCGGGATTTTTGGGGTGGAAATCAGGTCTTTTTCCATTGTTTTCCCTCCATTTTTTAAGGATTTTAATTGTCTTTTCCCCGTTCGACAACAAGTTGCCGAGATTGTACACAACGAGTATAACAAGTTGCCAACCTTATTGTTTATGTTTGATTGATAGATTGTGTTAGGCTGACAGCACTTCGCAATGACACAGAGGGAATTAAAAGACTTTTTCTTCGTTTTTAACAATTTTATTATATCACAAAATTCGACAAAATACTAACAAAAAAACGAATATTTGTAAATATTTATTAAAAATTTTTATTTTATACAAGTATGATAATTATTATTCAAAAATTTAGTCCTATAAAAGCAAAAAATATCCCAAAAAGGGATATTTTTATATTATCTAATTTCTTTTGTTTTGATTTCATTTTTAAGGTTTTCAATGAATTCATCGAGAGAGAATTTACCTAAATCACCCTCTTTACGGTGACGAACAGAAACAACTTGCTCACTAACTTCATCGTCGCCCAAAATAACCATATAAGGAACTTTTTGCAACTGTGCTTCGCGAATCTTGTAGCCAACTTTTTCATTACGACTATCAAATTCAACGCGAATTCCTGCATCGTCAAGTTTTTGACGAACAAGTTCGGCATATTCATTTTGCTTTTCTGAAATTGTTATAACTTGAACCTGAACAGGAGCAAGCCACAATGGGAATGCGCCAGCGAAGTTTTCGGTTATAATACCCATAATTCTCTCAATAGAACCAAAAATCACGCGGTGAATCATAACAGGTTCTTTTTTGCTACCATCTGCATCAATATAAGACAATTCAAAACGCTTTGGAAGTTGCATATCAAGTTGGATAGTACCACATTGCCATGACCTACCAATAGAATCTTTGACGTGGATATCAATTTTAGGACCATAGAAAGCGCCATCACCCGAATTTATCACATATCCTTTGCCCAAACGCTCCAACACATTTTTAAGTGAAGTTTCTACCGCTTCCCAATCTGCTACATCGCCTATGTGGTCATCTGGCATAGTGCTCAATTCCAAGTGATAAGAAGAAAGATTAAACACTTTGTATGCCTCATCAATTAATTTTAGTACATTGGCGATTTCTGATTCAATCTGGCTAGGCAGCATAAAGATGTGTGCATCATCTTGAGTAAGTGCACGCACCCTAAATAGACCATGCAAAGTACCGCTCGCCTCTCTGCGGTGTACTTTACCTAACTCGCCTACACGCAATGGGAAGTCTTTGTAAGAATGCATAAACTCTTTATAATATAGCATACAACCAGGGCAGTTCATAGGTTTTACCGCATAATCTTTGTCTTCGTCTGCCTTGAAAGTATACATATTTTGTCTATAATGCTCCCAGTGGCCACTTACTTCCCACAATTCCCTACTCATAGCAGTAGGAGTCTCTATCTCTACATAACCTGCTTTTTTGTGAATCTCTCTCCAGTACTTAATCAACTCATTACGCAAAATCGTGCCTTTTGGCATATAAAAAGGCATACCAAGTGCATAATCGCTAATAAAGAATAAACCTAATTCTTTACCCAACTTTCTGTGGTCGCGTTTTTTTGCCTCTTCAAGCATAGTCAAATACTCGTCCAATTCGCTCTTTTTAGGGAAAGAAGTTCCGTATATACGTGAAAGCATTTTATTATGCTCATCACCTTTAAAATAAGCACCTGTAACAGATTGTAATTTAAATGCTTTTACAATACTTATATCTTCCAAATGAGGACCACGACACAAGTCTGTTAGTTCACCAAGTTTGTACAAAGTAAGAATTTCGTCAGCTGGAATATCGGCTAGAATATCAAGCTTATAAGGCTCATTTAGTTCTGTAAAAATCTTTTCAGCCTCACTGCGAGTTACTTCAAGGCATTCAAAAACAAGCTTTTCCTTAATAATTTTTGACATTTCTTCTTCGATTTTAGGCAAATCATCTTGACCTACTGGACTTTCAAAGTCAAAGTCATAATAAAATCCATTTTCGATAGCAGGTCCAATACTAATTTTCACATTTGGATACAAACGCTTAACAGCTAGCGCCAAAATATGAGCAGTAGAGTGACGGAAAACTTCCATTCCTTCCTTATCTTTTAAGGTGATAATTTCTACAACATCATCTTCTTTTACAAGGCTAGATAATTGACACATTGTGCCATTAACGCGACCAGCAATAGCATTTCTTGCTAAGCCTTCGCTAATTTTTTTAGCGACATCTAAAACACTTGCGCCCTGTTCAATTTCGATTTTAGTGCCGTCTTTAATAGAAACAAACATAATTTTCTCCTTTTATAGGACGAAAAAACTCGCCCCTTGAAATTCAAAGGACGAGTTTTATCCCGCGGTTCCACCTTCGTTGCTAAAAAAGCCACTCTTTTTCTTTTTAACGCAAAAGTTAAGCGCGATAGTCCAAAGGTAGTTTCACTAAATGGCTTACTGATGCGCTTCCAGCCGTGACGCATCTCTCTATAAGCAGTCCCAAGAAGTTACTTGTCCTTTGTCATACTATGATTAGTAATAATATACACCAAAAAATAAATTTTGTCAACTAATTTAGCCCAAATTTTATCCTAACTGCACTTTATCGTCAAAAACTGACCGCAAAAGGCTAACGAGTTCGCTATTATCCTGAGTTGCATAAATTTTTATTAAATAAGGGTTTAAGTCGATAATTTTAGAAAGGATATCATACATATTTTCAACATCAATGGCAGTTATAACATCGAAATCACTTTTAATATCGTGATAAATAAGACATTTGTCATGTAATTCCAATATAACACTTTGGCATTTTGAGTCAATACTATTAAGAAGAAACCTTAATAATTCAATAAAATTCTCTTGTTTTAAAATCGTACCGGAATTCTGATTTACCAAGTCGCACAATTCTTGCCATTTTTGCATTAATCCCTGTAATTTAAATCGCAAAAAGCTTTGTAGATGCATCTTTTTATCTTTTAACAATAGGGTTTTCATAACGATTTGACGTTCTGTTTCTCTATCAAAATAAGTACAAACTTTAACAAAAGTAGTCATTAAATCCTGTTTATTCTCTGGCAAGTCCAAATTATCCGATATATATACCAATTTCATTTTTTCACAAAATATATCGCAAAGCAATAGTCTTAAATGTGCTTTTATTTCAGGAGCATTTTCTTGTTTTGCTCCAATCGACAAAAATAAATTTTCACCATCGGTCATAATCGCCATTACACCATTCAATTTAGAAACCAGCTCACCCAAATTTGCTTGTAAATATTTTATGTATTCTCGCCCTGATTGGTCGCTTATTACTTCAAACTCCCACATAAATTCTCCTTTGGTTAAGCCTAGTGTATGCAATTTTAAAATTTAATACACACAATTTTAAAAAATAAAGAAAAAGACGGAAATCCGTCTATTCTTAAATAATGTTTGTATTTGTAAACCACGTTTCTTGATCTAAAACAACCTGACAAGTTAAGTCCATACCCGCTGAAGGTAATGTAAATGTTATTGAGTTATAAGTTAATGCTGGTGAGCGGAAACTTACTGTTGCAAATGTAGGAGCAATAACCGTTAATGTATATGTTTCCCCTGTAGTTAAACCTGCAAAAGAAAATGAACTTGGAGTGCCACCCGAATAAGTAATCACATGACTATTTCCATTGCTTAACTGAAAAACTAATTTAGCATTTTTGCTTGCTTCATCGTTATCATTTATATAAGAATAAGAACCATACGTTTGATAAAACGATATAGTCAATGTATTAGCAGTTGCGGCACTTGCGTTATTTGATTTATTAAACGAAGTTACACACAAAGTTGCAGTTAACGCGATTAAAATTGCACACAAAATTGGAAAAGCCATAGAAAAACTATTTTTATAAGTTTTATTCACAAATATCTCTCCTTTTTTACACTTTATTATTATTATAACTAAATTTAAAAAAATAATCAAACAAAAAAGGCTATTTTTGCAAAATGTTTTTTATTTTTATTATTTATAATACAAATATACTTATATGTAAATAAAATAAAAAAGAAAAGCGGATTTTTCCGCTAATTCTAGTAATCTTTTTTCAAAAGTGCATAATATGCTTTTGGGTGCGCGCAAACTGGACATTCTTCTGGTGGCTCTTTGCCGAAATAGTGGTTACCACAATTTAAACAAACCCATTCCATTTCGTCTACACGCGCAAAAACTTCACCCGTCTTAACATTTGCAAGCAGGTCTTTAAAACGTTGCTCGTGGTCTTTTTCAATAGCTGCAACACCCTCAAAAAGGTTGGCAATCTCATCAAAACCTTCCTCACGAGCAGTTTTAGCAAAAGATGCGTACATATCTGTCCACTCATAGTTTTCACCCTCTGCTGCCCATTCAAGACATTGCGCAGTTGTTCCCATACCATGGAAAAGCTTAAACCAAATCTTTGCGTGTTCTTTTTCATTGTTTGCTGTTTCTGTAAAATAGTTAGCAATTTGTACAAAACCTTCCTTCTTCGCAATTGAAGCAAAGAAATCATATTTGTTTCGTGCTTGACTTTCACCAGCAAATGCGGTCATCAAATTTTGTTCTGTTTTGGTGCCTTTCAAGGCCTCAATTTTTTTTAATTCCATATTATTCTCCTTTGAATAGAATTAGGTGTATTATATCAAAAATTCAATACAAAATCAATTATTTGATATCATTTTTTCCAAATCTTTTTGCGTTTAAAATCCTTCTCCCGCCCATTATTGCTAGGCTCATAATAAATCCTATCTATTAGTCCATCAGGCATATATTGCTGATAAACATACCCGCCAAAATCATGAGGATATTTATACTTTGGGGTGTTTTTGTGAATGTGGTAATTTTTTAAATGCTCTGGCACAAAATCATTGCGAGCATTTTTTGCATCATCTTTTGCACGTTCCATTGCCATCACTACACTATTCGATTTTGGCGCTTCGCAAACATAAATAATTGCATGCGTTAAAGCAAGATTCCCCTCTGGCATACCTAGATTTTTTATTGAAACTAATGCGCAAGTTGCCAAAAGTAATGCATTACTATCCGCCATTCCCACGTCTTCACTTGCGTGTGCCATCAGCCTACGCGCTATAATCAAAGGCTCGCACCCCGCCTCAATCAATCGATTTGCCCAAAATAAAGCAGCTTCTGCATCACTTCCTCTCAAACTTTTGCAAAAAGCTGAAAGCATATCATAAAAAATATTCTCATCAACGCTAAGTGCCTTCGATTGAATGGATTGTTCCGCTACAATCTTATCTATAACAATTTTTCCATCTTTGTCTAGTGGTGTTGTTTTTGCTGCCAATTCAAGTGCCCCAAGCGCAGTTCTCAAATCTCCACCACTTGCCCATGCATAATGCTGTTTTGCCTCATCTGAAAGTTCTACTCGCAACTTACCTAATCCGCGTTCTTCATCTCTAACCGCATTTTCAAGTGCTGTGATGATATTCTTTTCTGATAAAGGTTTAAATTGGAAAATACGGCAACGTGATACAATAGCAGGTGTCATAGAAAATTGTGGATTTTCCGTTGTTGAACCAATAAAAACAATGCAACCTTCTTCAATTGCAGCCAATACACTATCACTTTGTGCCTTGTTCCAACGATGACATTCATCTAACAATAAATAAGTCTTTCTTCCGAATAATTGATATTCATTCCTTGCTTCGTCAATAACTTTTTTTGCATCAGCAACTCCACTAGAAACCGCATTTAATTTAACAAACCTAGAATTTGTAGTTTGTGTTATAATATGTGCAAGTGTCGTTTTGCCTGTTCCTGGTGGTCCATAAAAAATACAACTACCTAACATATCCCCCATAATTGCACGTCTGAGCAAACTATTCTTGCCTACAATATGTTCTTGACCTACAAAATCATCTAGGTTTTGTGGACGCATTCTTTCATAAAGTGGTGCATTTTGTTTGGTATTGTTCTCAAATAAATTCATAAATTCGCCTCTATTCTTAATTTTACCACAAATAAAACATAAAATCAACCACTAAACAAATTCAATATTAAATTCGCTAGGATATTTGCTTAAATCAATAAATTGAACACCTCTCATTATAATCCCATCTATTTTTAAATTTACGCCACACCCCTTTTTACTTAAATTAATTTTATGTCCAGCAACCCAAATTGACAAATTAAAAAGCTCTTGCTTTCTAGGCTCTAAAAATAATTTTCCATTACTCAAACGTAGACCTATACGTTCTGTTAGACAAAATTCATATTCCTCAACCGAAAATTTGTCTTTTAAATCTAAAATGGTGTCCAAAACAATATCGCTCATTTTAGAATTTACAATTAAAGGTAATGCTCTTTTTAAAAATATATATTTTCGTACGCTCAAATTTTTTAAAGCATATTTCAAATTTTTTTCTAAAAACAACCTCACATCTTTTATTAACAATAATTCATATCGAGCAAATACATTAATATAATTTAATAAAGTGTGGCACAACATAAATTGAATATCACTATTTAAAAACCTGGACTTTAAAATTTTATACATTTTGTAAACATCAATAAAAACACCGTGCAACAAAAGCCTGTTTATATTATATAAATATGACATAAAGGATTGTATATTTGGAATACCCAAATTATAACCTTTAATCAAATTTACTTTTAAACTTACATTACACAAAAATCGAGGCAAAAAAACAACTTCCGCATTTATTTTACTTTGCGCATATATCAACAAATAATTTGTATTAAAAAAACAATATCTTTGATAATTAACATCTTTGCCTGCTTTTATAATTACTTCAAACCCACTTAACAAGTCGATTAATCTAATACCCGTTTTATTTTTCTTAATTCTAATTAATTGAGAAAAGCCTAATTTGTCTATATTAATCAAAACTTTATTATACAACAATAGACCATCATCCTGCCAAATCGCTTCAGAAAAAATCGCATTAATAATACAAATCTTTTTATTTGCAGGCAAAAGAAGTTGTTTTTGATAATTAAATTTAAGCAAATCAGTCTGCTTATTAGTAGCTTTAAAATCAGGAATACTTTCCCAATCGTCAGTATCATAATAACCAAAATATTTTCTCAATACCTCGTTTTTTCTAAATATTGAAACTTTATCAAAATTAAAACTGCTGAAATCTAAAAAAGCATAATCGTTAATATCACATTTAAAACTTAAATCTTCACTACCTGATATCTCAACTGATTCAAAATTCTTAAAGTTTATAATATCCTTCTCTATTGTAAATTCTTTTTTTATCGAATTATAGAAATATTGACAATTTGGTTTAGAAATCGAAAATTTAAACTCACCTATTCCTCTAATAAAAATTGAACTGCTAGTAATCTTTATTTCAAAATTATTAATAACCATCGTACACGAATTTGGATTACAAATAAATTTATCAGCACAAGCAAAATTTAACTTTAAATGATATCTAGACGAAACTATATCAATGCACGAATTAGGAATTATTATAAAATCAACGTTATCATTAGAAAAAACTGTACTTTTATATATTGATACTTTTTGAGGTATTAATTTTAAATATTTATAACAAACAATTCTATGTTTTAAATTTTTAAATAATAAAGCACTAAATATAAAAACACTTACACTTGCAGAAATTATTAATCCAATCATACAAACAAGTATTGACAAAAAAAGAAAAAGAACACACCGAAGTGTGTTCTTGTAGACTAGCCTATAAGCCGAGTTCTGTCAAAGGACGGTCATCTATCTAGGCGTTCTATCGCTAAAACGCTCAAGCGATGTATATCGGGAGTGAGCGGGCAACTCGTTAAACTCCCTTATCTTGCACAAGGTGGGGTTTACATAGCACGCGATATCTCTACCGCGCCGGTGGTCTCTTGAGCCACCTTTCCAACCTTACCACTTAAACTTTTTGTGAAAAAATAGGAGGTATGATATAAATATCAAAAAACACAAAAATAGACAAATAGTGGCGGTATATTTCTGTTGCACTATCCTTGGAGTCGCCTCCACAAGACGTTATCTTGCACCCTGCCCTGCTGTGCTCGGACTTTCCTAATTTGCAAAAACAAATTCGACCGTCTAACTAGCTACATTGGTAGTATACCACAATTAAAATTAAATTGCAATACCTTTTTTAAAAAAATTGTACCAAATATTCAATTTAAGCACAAAAAGCCTTATATAAAAGGCTTTTTCTATACAGCAAGTACAATTTTTTGTGATAAATCTTGCAACATAAGGACTAAATTTGCATATTCACAAGCAAAAAAGTCATTTACGTTATCCATAAATCCTTGCCCAATAATACTTTCAGAGTTTACTTTTTTATAAGTTTCAAGTGTCATTTCATATCCATTTTCAAAAATTGGATTATAACTTAATGCTGATTTGTAAGCGGAAATTGCTTTAGCTTCCTTTTCGTCAGTAATTTCGCCTTCTTTTGATTCAAAAGATTTAATTTTTGCCTCAATATTCTCATAAGAAATCAAAGCATTATTAACACCTTCGCTTCTATTTTGTGCAGAAATTGCTTCATCTTCTAAACCACTTGTTGTACGACTAAATTCGTCGTAAATATTAATCAAATAAACATTAATATAAACATCAGCAAGTGTTGTTAGTGTTTCAAGGTAATATTTTTCAATACTACCAAGAGCAGGTCTTCCACCAGTTCTATCAGCGGTAGCAGAAGTGTTATATCTATTATAAATCTCAATATATTGCTTGCTAAACTCATTTGCTTGACATACTAAATCAACAAACTTATTCAATAAAGAATTAATCCAACTCTTTTCAGTACCGCCGTCCACATCGAAGTTTGTACGAGTATCAAACTTTCTTTTTTCAATTACAAAAGTATCAGTTTTTTGGCGTAATTGTTCCAAACTATTGTACAGTTTTGTACTCTCGTTTGTAGGAATATCCACTCCAATAGTAATCTTTATGTAGTTATTTATAAACTTCATACTTGCCTTGAATGTAGGTTCAAACATTGCTTGATTGCTCCTAGGGTCGGCAGAAAGTCTTGTAAACTTTGTCATTTTACTATCAATATCAGTTTTATTGATAACTGCAACCATATCTGCATTTTTATAATTTATTGCAACTTCACCATTTACATCAAAAACTTCATTGGTATAGTCCGATATGTAGTCTTGATATGCTAACTGAAATTCCGCATAAGTATATTGTGTATTGTTACAACCACTAAAAATTGATATTGAACAAAACATCACAGCAACAATCATAAGGCTTGATAAAACAAATTTCTTCATTATACTAACCTCCCTTCAAGACCCACACCACGTGCAAGAACATTTAATTGCTGTTTAAGTGCATCACTTGCTGTTGCGTAGTAAGCCGATTTGCTTTCGGCACTATAAAATGCACTAAAATCATTCTGCATATTAGATACTAATATAACAAAAGCAGAAACATCGGCATCGTTTGATTGGTCAGTAAAATCATTTTCTTTGAAATCTTTATAAGCAACAATCATTGCCCTACTATCTCCATATAAAGCGTCACTTACAGAACTTGAAATCTTGCTACTTAAAAGATTAGATTGCTGATTAACTATGTATGTTTGCGCATATTTTTGACTAAGCATTGGGTTCATATTTTTGTAATAATGTGTTGTACTATATTCAAATGTTGCATTTGAAATGCTATGAAAAATTTCCTGCATTGCTTTAAAATCATTAACAAAAATCATAAAATCAGCAGACACCGCAGTTGTTAATGCGCCATCGTTAGCCTCATAAGTAGCGTTAAAGCGTTCTTGGCTCGCAACAGCTGTTGATAGCGCTTGCTCATAACTCTCCACATTTCTGCCTATATCTTGAAGTTTTCCATTGTCAGCATTTCCAACATAAACTAGTACGTCATCATAAGTATCCAAAATAAGCTTGTCCATATAATATCCAAGATAAAGTGATTTGTACAAAGAAAATTGCTCCGCTGTCAAATTTTTTGCTACGTTATAGTATGTCCCACTCTCCAAAGAAGAACCAATATTTTGGTCAAATGTCTTTTGTTGCTCCGAGTTTAGTGTAATAGTTAATTCCTCGTACACTTGACCACGCACATTATCATTTTTAATTAAAAAGAAGTAAATGCACGCGCCAATAATACCTAAAATAACTAAAACAACAACAATTCTAGCAACAATTACTCCCGCTGAGGTATTTGCCATAAAATTATACTCCTGTTTTATAATTTAGAAATTTTAGTTAAGTCAAAATAAGTCCAAGGCTTGCTTGATGGGGGCATTGCAACGAAAGTTTGTCCACCTTCATCGCCTTCACCTTCAACAATTCGTACTTTCCCTAAAACAAATGCCGTGTTTGTATTTTTAGCTAGACTATCACCACCGTAAACCGCATCACCAAAAATAGGCATACCCAAATCTGCCATTGCAAAACGAATGGTTTCTGGAATAAATGTGTTTAATTTAATATCTACAAGCGCAATTTGTTGAACACGTTCAAGTGTTGCATAAGTCAATCCAAAACCTTCTGCACCAGCATTAAGTTGCGGAATATGGGTAAGTTTATTGTACTTTTTATCAAAAGTTACGTGAGCAGAATACGTTCCACTATCAAATTTTGGAGTTCCTACCGTAACAGCATAGAAATCAAACTCAAATTTATTTTTACAATATGCTTCTTTGAGATTATTGTACGCTTGCTCATTTCGAGCACATACAACAATACCACCACAAAGCAAATCTAAATCATAAATTGGCTTTAATTCCTGATTATCATTAAAATATTCTTGCAAACTGTTTACAAAATCTTTCATAGCAATGTTTTGCTGTTTATAAGCAACGACAACATCGACATCTTCTTTAAATATAAGATTTTTCATTACTGCACCTTACTAATCTTTATTTTACAACTAATTCCGTTTATATCTGTTTCAACGCCATCAAATCCGGCACTGCGCTCCACTCTATCCGCCAAAATTACACCACACATAAATTCCTTGTGTTTTGTTAACGCAACATATAAATCATCATTAGTTTCATAAATTACATTTATTCTATCTTCAACTTCAAAACCTGATTCTTTGCGCATATTCTGAATTTTACTGATAAATTCGCGCGCATATCCTTCTTCAATCAATTCAGGAGTAAGGATAGTGTCAAGAATTACGGTAATTCCTGCATTGGTTTCAGCCGTAAAGTCTGGTTTGCTATGAGGATAAATTAGAACATCTTCACTTCCCAATACTATATCTTGCTCTTTGTCCACAATGACGATTTCTCCATTTTGTAGTTTTGTAACCACATCATAAGTATCGCAAGAATTGAAGAATTCACGGATTTTTGCTAAATTTTTACCATATTTTGGTCCCAAAGTCTTTAATTGAGGTTTCAATTCAAAATTAATATAGTCAGACGGATTTTTGATAGATGACACATTTTTAACATTGAGGTCATCGGCAATTATTCCCATCAAATCCTCACCCAATTCAATTCCATTTGCAGAATAAATATACATGTTAGCAAGAGGCTGACGATTCTTAATGTTACTTGCATTACGTCCAGCTCTACCAAGAGCAACAATATCAATAATTTCTTGCATTTGTTTGTTGAGATTTTCATCAATAAGTTTCTCATTTGCTTTTGGATAATCACACAAATGAACACTTTCCATAGCCCATTCTTGTCCGCGTGTAAGACTTTGATAGATTTGGTCGCTTATAAATGGCATAAACGGAGCACTAACTTTTGTAAGTTCTACTAAAACGTGATAGAGTGTATTAAATGCAGCTGTCTTATCAGCATTTTCTCCATCAATCCAAAAACGTTCACGACAGCGACGAACATACCAGTTAGACAAATTCTCAATAAATTCAGCAATCTCACGCGCACTATCAGTGAAATTTAAGTCCTTCATAAAGCTGTTAATTTTCAATTCCAACTCATTAAGTTGAGATATCAACCACTTGTCCATAAGGCTAAGCTCGCAATCAAAAACATTACTTGGCTTAAAATCGTCAATGTTTGCATAAAGCACAAAGAAAGCATAAGTATTCCAAAGAGTTGAAATAGTTTTTCTTTGAACTTCCATAATTCCATCTTCGTCTAGACGCATACTTAACCAAGGCGCAGAGTTTGAACAGAAATACAATCTTACAGAATCCGCACCATATTTATCAATTAACTCATTAACATCAACAACATTGCCGAGTGATTTGCTCATTTTTTTGCCGTTTTTATCCAAAACATGGCTAGTCATTACAACTGATTTGTATGGCGAACGCTCAAAAATGGTTGTGCCAAGCGCTTGCAAAGAGTAGAACCAACCACGAGTTTGGTCTTGCCCTTCACAGATAAAATCGGCTGGAAATTGTTTTTCAAATATTTCTTTATTCTCAAATGGATAGTGCCATTGAGCAAAAGGCATAGCACCGCTATCGTACCAGCAATCAATTAATTGAGGTACACGAGCATAAGTTCCCCCACATTCACACGCAAAAGTGAATTGGTCAATATATGGCTTGTGTAAGTCCTTAATTTCAGTTGCACCTGTCAAGTCCATAAGTTCTTGTTTGCTACCTATCGAATGCAATTTGCCACATTTATCACATTTCCAAATATTGAGTGGAGTACCCCAATATCTATCACGCGACAAGTTCCAATCTATGGCATTTTTTAAGAAATTACCCATTCGTCCATCACGAACATTCTCTGGGTGCCAAGCAATTTCACTATTATTTTTAACCATTGCATCACGATATTTGCTCATACGAACAAACCAACCGCCACGCGCACAGTAAATAAGAGGTGTATGACAACGCCAACAGTGTGGATATTCGTGTTCATAACTTTGTTCACGAACTACAACGCCACGAACCTTTAAGTCCTCGATTATTTCGCCATTCGCTACAATATTACGTTTCCCTGCATATTTTGGCAAATCGTCCGTAAAGCAACCTTTTTCGTTAATAAGTTTAACAAAAGGAAGCCCATAATTGTTTCCTACCTTTGAGTCGTCCTCACCAAATGCTGGGGCTATGTGTACAATTCCAGTACCATCAGAAAGCGTAACATAATCAGCACAAGTTACATAATATGCCTTTTTGTTTTCAAGCAATGCATCATCAATTTTAAATAAAGGGTCATACTCCATTTTTTCTAAATCTGCGCCTTTGTATTGTTCTAGAATTGTGTAATCTTCAAACAAATTTCCTACAAGATTAGCAGATAGGATATACTTTTCTTCGCTTTCTGGCAACGAAATTTTGATGTAGTCAAATTCAGGATTTACAACCAAAGCTACATTGCTAGGCAAAGTCCAAGGAGTGGTTGTCCACGCAATAAAATATGTATTTTCAACGTTTTTAACGGCAAACTTTACATAGATTGTACGGTCTTTAACAGTTTCATATCCTTGCGCAACCTCATGACTTGCAAGGCTTGTACCACAACGAGGACAATAAGGCGCAACACGATACCCCTCATAAATATCCCCCTTGTTAAACAACTGCTTTAATGACCACCAAACTGATTCGATATAATTATCATCACTAGTATTGTAAGCTTTATCAAAATCAACCCAAAAACCAAGTTTTCTAGTTGAAGTTCTCCATTCGTTTTCATAAAGAGTGATTATTTTCTTACATTCGTCCACAAATTTCTGAACGCCAAAACTCTCAATCTCAAACTTATTCTTTATGCCCAAATCCTTTTCAGCTTTTAATTCAACAGGCAAACCGTGGCAGTCCCAACCAGCCTTACGAGTGATACTTTTACCTAACATAGAATGGTAACGAAGTATGGTATCTTTATAAATTCTCGTGCTACCATGTCCAATATGAGGCAAACCATTCATTCCAGGAGGTCCCTCATAGAAAACAAAAGGCTCTGCATCTTTTCTTAATTCTTCACTCTTTTTAAAAATATCATTTTTGTCCCAAAAATCCAACATTTTTTTGTCCAATTCGGGCAAATTCATCTTGCTATCTACTTTGTCAAACATAAAAATCCTCTTATACATCATAATCATCAACGACTTTATTTAAGTCCATTATATCGGCAGCAGTTATAATTCCCAAAGGGCGTTCAAGATTGTTGCCATTTTTAGTAATAATTATCGCGAGTAATTTGCGATTATGGAAGAACAAATCAAGCGCTTCCTGCACAGATAGTTCTCGCGAGCAAATTGTAAAAATCAACCCCGCATCTTGCTCTGAAATTACGCTTCCAACTTCGGTAAATGAAGCAAATTCCTCAATATTTCTTCCCTTCTCAATTTGGGCACCAAGCACATTTGCAATCCTGCTAGCGGTTATAACCCCCATAATCACTTCGTTTTCAAAAACTGGGATAGTTTTATAACCTGTTTTGTAAATTGTTTCAAGCGCGCTTTTAATTGAAGTGTTACCATCAAGCACCAAAACGTTTTTTGTAGCAACAGTTTCAAGAGCCAAAGGCGGTTGTGAAATTAATCCCGCAATTTTCTCCATAATTTCAACCACTTCATCGTGTGGTTCCGCAATAATTTTATCTTCATTGCTATTGTGAATGATTGCATTTCTCAATCTTGCATAGTCAATAAGTTTATCTTCATATTTACGTACCACGCTATTAAGAGATACCGCCCTACGAATCATATCACTAAAAGTTATATTACGTTTAAAGTTGTATATCGCACGCAATGATTGGTCTATTTGAT
This sequence comes from Clostridia bacterium, assembly GCA_017468205.1. Lineage (GTDB taxonomy): Bacteria > Bacillota > Clostridia > Christensenellales > UBA1242 > UBA7867. The sequence goes on along the minus strand of JAFUJK010000050.1, from coordinate 16,829 downwards.
TGTATGCGTTTATAAATCTAACTGCATTTGTTTCCATATTTATACCTCACTAAAATAACATTTTACCATAAATAGTGCAAAATAACAATAATTTACCGCATTTTTATTTAAAAAAATAGTGAAATCTTCTTGTAAATCTTGATATTATAAAAATTAGCGTCAAAATTCGATTTTTCGTGTAATTATGTCAAAATAATAACGTGTTTTGCTTGATTTTTATGAAATCTTATGATATAATGTGCTTACTGTGCTAGACGGGGAGCTAGCGGTGCCCTTAACCCTACAATCCGCTTTAGTAGGGTCGAATGCCTTTCTAGGGGGTGTCCTTGGATTGGTGGAACGTCTAATTTGCCGTGATGAACGTCAAGGTCTTGTGCAATATTGCCCCATGAACCATGTCAGGTGCGGAAGCAAGCAGCATTAAGTGGTGTGTAATATGTGCCATAAGGTAGCCTTGCGGGAGCGTCATATTAGATAGTTCCCCAATGCAAGCCCAACAAAAAAGGTTGCACAGTAAATTTGCAAATAATGATATTAAATATTAAAAACCCACTATAATGTGGGTTTTTCTTTTACATACTTAACTTTTCACCGCCCAAAATATGGATATGCAAATGCATAACTTCTTGACACGCATCGTTGCCACATTCACCTTTTTGATTGACAATTAATCTATATCCATTTTCCAAACCAAGTTTTTGTTGCAAAGTTGGAATTTTTGACAAAATTCTGCCGAGCAAGAACTCGTCTTGCTTTTCCATTTCCGCTAGCACCGCAAAATGTTTGCGAGGAACAGCCAAATAATGTAGTTTTGCCTTTGGATTAATATCATTAAAAATCACAAAATCCTCATCTTCATAAACCAATTTACTAGGTATTTCACCTTTTATAATTTTACAAAAAATGCAATCTTGCATAGTTACCCCCTAATCTTCCTTGCAAATTTCGACAACATCACCCAAAACACCATCTTGATAAACTTCGCCAATTCTTACCATAGCAAGAGTGTTTGCCTCAATCTGTTCTTTTGGAATATAAACCTTTGTAAAGTTGCGTGCATGCCCAACGACATATCCGTCTTTTTCCTGTTCGGTCAGCACTTCGTAAATCATACCCTGTTCGCGCTTCAAAAATTCGGTTTTCATTTTGTTACGTAATTGAGTAATCTTACGTACTCGTTCTTTTACCACATCACCGTTTACTTGCACCATATCAGCAGCGACTGTTCCCTTTCTAACAGAATATGGGAAAATATGCATATCAGCAAAACCGATTTCCTCAACATTTTTCAAAGTTTCAGCGAAATCGTCATCTGTTTCTTCTGGGAAACCAACAATTAAATCAGTAGTTATAGCGCAACGAGGAAAAGCCTCACGAAGCATTTCTACCTTCTTTTTAAACTCGCTCACTGTATAATGGCGATTCATAGCCTTTAAAGTTCGGTCGCAAGCAGACTGCATACTCAAATGAAAATGTGGGCAAAAATTCTGCATATTTACCATTATTTTAATCAAATCCGAAGTGATTACATTCATTTCAAACGAACTCAATCTAATACGCGCATTGATTGTTGACAGCGATGATAGCAAGGTCCCCAAATCAGACTTGATATCTCTACCCCAATCGCTAATATTGATACCCGTCAAAATAATCTCGTGGTGTGTCTTTGCCAACCTAAAAACCTCAACCACGATACTTTCCAAATCGCGACTACGACTACGGCCACGCAAATAAGGAATTAGACAATAAGAGCAATAGTTATCGCAACCATCTTGAACTTTTACATAAGCGCGCGTACGTTTCAACTTTACTTGTTCTCGCTCGGTGTTTTCCTCAAAATATTCATAATCATACGCAGGTTCAACAACATAATTTCCCTTTTCTTCCACTAGGTCAGGAATCCATATTTTTCCACCAGTACCAACAACAACGGTAACATTTGGTTTGTCTGCAAACTTCACTGAATCGTTTTGACTTGCACATCCACAAACAATAATTTTTGCATCAGGTGATATTTTTTCGAGTTTTGCAATCATTTGACGAGATTTGCGCTCTGCCTCATTCGTAACTGCACAAGTCGACAAAATAAAACAATCAGCTGGTTCCAATTCTGTTGACACCTCGTGTCCACGTTTTCTTAAAACTCTCGCAATTTCATCAGCCTCATACTGATTAACTTTACAGCCAAGAGTAAGCATAGATATTTTCATTCGTATTACTTCCTTTTCCAAAAATTAAATTCATAATTCACAGCACTTACAAGCGCAACACACGCAGTTTCTGCACGCAAAATTGTTTCCCCTAAACTAACAACTTTTGCGCCAGCATCAACAAAATTTTGCACTTCCTTTTCGCTAAAACCACCCTCGCTTCCTATGATTATGGCAGTATCTTTTGAGCAATCTAATTTTGAAATAATCTCTTTTGCATTTGCCGTTTCATTCTCATAGGCTAAAATAATTTGAGGGGATTCCTGCAATTTCAAAATCACTTGATTAAAAGTCAAGTTGTCCAAGATTTCAGGCAAATTCACACGACCTGATTGCTTGCTTGCTGAAAGTGCAATTCGCTTTAACCTATCAGTTTTCCCACCTTTATCTTTCACTGTACAAAATTCACTTGCGAAAGGGATTATTTCATCAATCCCAAGTTCAGTACACTTTTGCACAGCCCAATCCATTCTCTCTGCTTTTGTAAGTGCAATAAAGAGTGAAATTTTTGAATGTCGCTTTTTAACTTCATTAGTTGTGATAATTTTACAAATTGCTTGCTTCTTTTCAACTGCTACAATTTCACACAAATGGACACAGCCATCATTAAAACAAACATCAATTTGCTCCCCCGCACGCAAGCGCAAGACAGAATTTAGATGCGTAAACTCGTCGCCATTTATGATAATTTCATTATTAAATCTATATTCTCTACCAACAAAAAATCTTGGTCTTTCCATTGTTTTCTCCTTTATTTATTCCATTATATCATAAAACAATGCGGAATGCAATTTCAAACTCAATATTAATTAAAATTTTACAAAAAAACACATACTATGCAAGGTGTTACGCATAAATTTTTGCGCAGAGTTCGGTTATATTCAAAGAAAAACAGACCCTTTTCAAGGTCTGTAAGACTTCATTATCTACTCATTTCTTCTTGGTCAAGTTCGCGCTCTATTTGACGTCTCATTCGCATCTCTTTTTTAAGTTCTTCAAGTTTACGTCTATCCAATTCTTCGTCGCATTTTTTAGAAACCCAACTTATAACTGGAACGCCCTTTCCAAACCCATCAGTAAAATTCTTTACTTTCTCAACAGGTGCAAGTGTTTCGACAATATTGCCAAGCCCACACTTCCAAATGCTAGCAAACAAACTTTCCCTAGAATTTTGTTGTTTCTTCCCTTCCGACATAACAACTAACCTCCCTTTTTATGTTAAAAGTATATCACAAAAAGCCCAAAAAGTCAATACCCAATCCTTAAAAAAATGCAAAAAACAGCGCCAAATTGGAGCTGTTTATATAAATTACTTCTATTAAAGTGATTTCACTGATTTGTTATAATTATTAAACTTATCAAACTTATCTAATGGGAATTGCTCTTCAAGGGAAAGTTGAATGTCTTTTTTGGCTCTACCATTTACTTTTGGCAATTCAACTTTCACCGTAATAAGCATATCACCATAGCCACTTCTATTAAGTTGCTTGATACCTTTACCTTTTAGTTTAAGAACAGTTCCAGGTTGCGTATTCTCTGGTATATTCAGTTCAAGCTTTCCTTCCAAACTTGGAATAATCACCTTTCCACCAAACATAGCGATTGTGAAAGGTACAGGAACGTCAAGAAGAACATCAAATCCATCGCGTTTTAATAATTGATGCTTTGCAATATTAACAGTTATAAGCAAATCACCCGCTGGACCTCCGCGTATTCCAGCTTCACCATAACCACGAGCCACAACTGTTTGCCCATCGTCAATACCTGCTGGAATATTAATTGTAGTCGAGCGTTGGCTTCGTTTTACACCAGCACCACCACAAGTACCGCAACGTTCTTTTATTGCTTTTCCAGTTCCGTTACAGTTTTTACAGATTGATTCATTAACCATACGACCAAATACAGTATCGCGAGCATAGCGCACACGTCCAGTTCCCTGACAATCAGGACAGGTTGTGTATTCCGTGCCACCTTTTGCGCCTGTTCCATTACACTCTGTACATTCTTGTGTACACATATAAGTAATATCGCGCTTAACGCCCTTCGCTGCTTCTTCAAAGGTAAGATTTACTTTTACGTTGATATCGTGCCCTTGTACCGCATTGGCTGTCTTGGCAGAACCACCTCCAAAACCGCCGAATATATCACCAAATATATCACCAAAGTTAAAACCAAATCCGCCTCCACCTTGATTTCCACCAAAGAAATCATTAGGGTTTGGACCATCCGCACTCCCATATTGGTCATAGTTTGAGCGTTTCTGTGAGTCACTGAGTACTTCATATGCCTCGTTAATTTCCTTAAACTTTGTTGCCGCTTCTGGATTATCCTTATTTAAATCCGGGTGATATTTTTTTGCTAACTTGCGATAAGCGGACTTAATATCGTCCGCACTCGCATTTTTATCTACCCCTAAAATATCATAATAATTTTGAGCCAATTTAAACTCCGTTTATTTTATTTAGTCTGCTTTTTTGGCATCGGCATCTTTAACTTCTACTTCTGGCTCGTCTTTCTTGTCTTCGTTTGCACTAGCCTCTGCTTGGTTTGCTTGATAAAGTTTAGTAATGATGTCTTGGCTAGATTTTGACAACTCGTCAACTGCTTTCATAATCTTGTCTTTGTCGTCAACTTTAATCTCTTCCTTAGCCTTTTCGATTGCTTCGGTCAACTTTTTCTTGTCTTCTTCGCTAATCTTATCGCCACTTTCGCGCATGGTTTTCTCCAAGCCTAAAATCAATGAATCAGCTTGGTTACGTTGCTCAATAATCTCGCGACGTTCTTTGTCTTCTTTTGCATACTTTTCCGCATTTTTGATTGCTTCGTTAATTTCGTCTTCTTTCATATTTGAACTTGAAGTAATTGTGATTTGCTGTTGCTTACCTGTTCCCAAGTCCTTTGCGCTTACGTTTACAATACCATTAGCATCAATATCAAATGTTACCTCAATTTGAGGAACACCACGTGGCGCTGGTGGAATGTCTGTCAAGTTAAATCTGCCGAGAGTTTTGTTATCCTTTGCAAATTCGCGTTCACCTTGCAATACGTGAATTTCTACGCCAGGCTGATTGTCAGCAGCTGTTGAGAATACTTGGGATTTCTTTGTAGGAATTGTTGTGTTACGGTCGATAATACGAGTGAACACACCACCCAATGTTTCAATACCAAGTGAAAGTGGAGTTACGTCAAGCAATAATACATCTTTAACATCACCGCCAAGTACACCACCTTGAATAGCAGCACCTATTGCAACACATTCGTCTGGGTTAATACCCTTAAAACCTTCCTTGCCTGCAAAGTTCTTTACAGCTTCGCAAACAGCTGGAATACGCGTGCTACCACCAACCATTATGATTTTGTTCACTTGGTCTTTGCTTAAACCTGCATCTTTAAGTGCTGCAGATGTAAGGTCGATTGTTTGTTGAACTAAATCACTTGTAATGTCGTCAAATTTAGCACGAGAGAGTTCATATTCAAGGTGCTTTGGACCTGTTGAATCTGCTGAAATGAATGGAAGTGAAATTGTAGTCTTCATAGAAGCAGACAAGTCAATTTTTGCCTTTTCCGCTGCTTCTTTCAAACGTTGCATAGCGGTTTTGTCGCCTGAAAGGTCGATTCCAGTTTGCGCTTTAAATTCTTTTTGTAACAAGTCAATAATACGTTGGTCAAAGTCATCACCACCAAGGCGGTTGTTACCCTTTGTAGCGATTACTTCAAATACGCCATCACCAATTTCAAGAATAGAAACGTCAAATGTACCACCACCAAGGTCAAATACTAACAATTTTTGGTTAGCATTTTCAGCCTTGTCAAGACCATAAGCAAGCGCTGCTGCGGTTGGTTCGTTGATAATACGAAGCACTTCAAGACCAGCGATTTTACCAGCATCTTTTGTTGCCTGACGTTGACTGTCAGTAAAGTAAGCTGGAACTGTAATAACCGCTTGGGTTACTTTTTGTCCCAAGTAAGCCTCTGCATCATTCTTTAATTTTGTCAAAATCATTGCACTGATTTCTTGTGGTGAATATTGTTTTTCGTCAATAGTAACTTTGTAATCAGTACCCATTTCGCGCTTAATACTCAAAACGGTTTTATCAGGATTTGCAACAGCTTGACGCTTTGCCACCTGACCTACAAGACGTTCGCCGTCTTTTGAGAAAGCCACAACACTAGGAGTTGTGCGCATTCCTTCTGCGTTAGGGATTACAACTGGCTCTCCACCTTCCATAACAGCCACACATGAGTTAGTTGTTCCTAAGTCAATACCTATAATTTTTGCCATAATAAAATTCTCCTTAAAAATTGATAATTAAATATTTCTAATAGCCAAACTATTTTGCTATCTTAACCATTGCCACGCGGACTACACCATTAGGGCTAATGAAGCCTGATTTATATTCCTCTACAATCTGCCCACTCTCAACACCCTCAACTTCATCAGCAACTACAACATTGTGTAGATTAGGGTCAAATTGTGTTCCCACACTTTCGATTTGTGTAATTTCGAGTGATTTTAGATTATTTAAGAATTCACGTTCTATCATTTTCAAGCCTTTAAGTGTTTCCTCATCGGTTATATGCTTGCTTGCAGAAGTCAATGCATCAAATGCAGGCAAAAGAGCATTTACTGCTTCCATAATTCCACTTTGCCTTGACTCCGTTGCTAAATTAGCATTGCGCTTTCTATAATTTGAGAAATCCGCTTGTAATTGTTGAAGCATTTTAGTTAATGCTATACTGTTTTCTTTTTCTAATTGAAGTTTTAAGTTTAAATCTTGTGGTGGCGATAAATCGTCTCCACATTCATCCCCCGCTACCAGGTCATCTTGCTGACCAACATTGATGCCGTCATTTACGACTTCATCATTTAATTTTTCTTCATTGCTCATCATCTTCTCCTCTTTTAGAATCAAGTGCTTTAAGATTCGCAAATTCTCCTACTACAAATTTCAGAGCACTGGCAATTTTCGCATAATCCATACGCTGTGGTCCAATAATCCCAATGCTTGCAATACTTTCGCCATCAACGGTGTAATCCGCACACGCAACCGCACATTCCTGCAAGTCGACCACTGGAATCTCTGAACCAATTTTGAAACTTACTTCATCTTCGCTTATATTTTTATTTTCAAAGATTTGACCAAGTTCCTCTGGCTTATCCAAAACATCTATAACACGTTTTGCCTTATCCAAATCTTGATATTCAGGACTATTCAAAAGTCTCAATTGCCCACGAGCGGTAAAACCACCCGAACTTGCGATTTTGTCGCAAAGTTTTTTCAACGAGTCAATCATTGTATCAAATAAGCCACTAAAATCAAGCAAATCCTGTCCCATTTGCGTGCGATAGTTCTCGATGTTTTGAATCATATCCGCCACAGTATGCTCTTTAAATGTTGTTGTCAAAAAGTTACTTGCATCAACGTACGTTTGCATCGGCGTTTCAGCATTTGCAGGCATAAAGTTGTTAATTATACCACTATTAGTTTCAATCAATATCAATGCCTGCCCTGTCATTAGAGGAATGATTTTAACGTTTTGGATTAACAATTTTTCAAAACCTTTCAGCATAACGACAGTTGGATAGTTAGTTGCTTTGCTTACAATATCCGCGATTTCATTTACCATATCACCAAGATACACTGTTCGATTCTGGAAAATCCCGTGAATTTCGTCAAGTATTTTTTTATCCAAAGGAACATCGCCCATAATTGAATCAACAAAATACCTATATCCTTTCGCAGTTGGAACACGCCCACTCGATGTATGTATTTGTCGAAGATAGCCCATTGCTTCCAGCGCATTTAACTCATTTCGCAAAGTTGCCGTAGACAAATCAGCACAATAGCGAGTTTTCACATTGCTACTTGTAATAGGGCTTGCGTTTTGAATATAATCTTCAACCGCTCCAAGCAAAATATCCCTTTTTCTGTCGCTCAATTGCTCTTCGTCAAAAATATGCTCACCCCCTAATCCAGCACGAGCGCTAGCACTTTTGTGGTTTATGTGTTAGCACTCTCACCTCTTGACTGCTAATATTGTACTACTATATTATTCCATTGTCAACAAAAAATACACACTTTTTTGAAAAATTTTTAAATTTTTTTCCCTTTCATATATTATATATAATAAAAAAAGGCACAACAATAGTTATGCCAATTTCTTATAATACCAATGGAATGATAATACCAATCAATACTACAAGCAAAAATACAACGTATAGCACTTTCCATACCATAGGTTTAGAAGCAACAAACTTCCACCCCAAGAAAGCCACAATACTAATCATAATAGCAGTTGCCACACCTTGAAGCCAGCCTACAACAGCACCTAAGCCACAAGCTGCCAAAATTACACCAAGAAGGTATAAGATTGCAACAGCGCCAATAACGTAGAAACAAATCTCGTTTAAACTCCAAGACTTTTTCTTTGAACTACTGCTTGAACTTTTCTTTGATTCAGCCATAAAATTCTCCTTTTATAGAATTTCATATATTCTACAATTATTTTGTCCAAAAGTAAATAAAATATTACAAATTTTTAATCAACATACAATTTTTTTAACTTAACTTGTTCACGTACTGTAATTAACGCTTTTTTTTCAAGGCGACTAATATAACTGCGTGAAATACCCAATTTTTTTGCAACTTCTCGCTGTGTATATGCAATACTTCCCCCAATGCCATACCGCATACACAATATTTTATATTCACGTTCGGAAAGTGAATCTTTTATAATATTTATAAGTTTTTCAGTTAGAATATTATTCTCAACCATTTCCATTACGTCAGTGTCAATATCGCAAATTACGTCCGCTAGCATTATTTCGTTGCCATCTTTTTCTGTTCCTATAGTTTCCTCTAATGATATATTACCTTGATGTTTCTTATTCGCTCTAAACAACATTAATATTTCATTTTCAATACAACGAGCAGCATAAGTCGAAAGTTGCGCTCCTTTATCGGGAGAATAACTGTTTATTGCCTTAATCAATCCGATTGCACCAACGGAAATTAAATCATCTGCTTCTTTTGAACTATTACTATATTTCTTTACAATATGCGCAACTAAACGCAAGTTGTGCGATACTAAAATACTTTTTGCCTCTGTATCCCCGTTTTTTAACCTCTCAATGTATTTTTTCTCCTCGTCCGCTGTCAAGGTTTTCGGAAAACTGGACGCGTGGTCCACATACGAAGAAAAAAGCATTATTTTGTTCATAAACGTAACAAAGGTTTCAATTATCAAGCGCGCACCTCCCAATTATAATAAATAGATATATGAAGATGAACGCTTTGACTTGCTTGTCCAAATTAAAAATCTTTGTTTCTAGGAGGATAGAGATTATGCTTTAAAACTGGTCTTGTTATTTTCTTTTTTCTATCAATAGATGCTTTTATTGCTTGATATAACTGAAAAATACCGATAAGGACAAGAAAAACACCAAATAAAATTTTAAGTAAATCACTTTCCAATTTCCCAACTAGTAAAGCAGCACCAACCGCTGTTGCCATTGCAGGGAAAATTATAATGCCAAAAACTTTATAATCTATCAATTTATTTTTAGCGTGAATAATGACCGCAATTATACCTGTGGGAATAAACACTAGAAGATTTATTGCTTGTGCTAAATGCTGGTCCACGCCTAAAAACATTGTTAAAATTGGAATGAGTAAAGTTCCACCTCCCATTCCCATTCCGCCTACCAAGCCTCCAAATAGCCCCGCTAGCGATAAGTAATACCACAACATAATATTTCCTCCTTAAAACAACATTCTGACCCCAGCAGCCACAACTACAAGCGCAAAAACATATTGCAAAACATTATTCGATAATTTTTTTAGTAGATACGCGCCAACTATGCCACCAATCACAGAGCCTATCGACACAAATAAAACACTATTCCAATCCACAAACCCGCTTGAATAATAAACGATTGCGCTGGCAATACTTATGGGGAGCATTATGAGTATTGCCGTTGCTTGCGCTTGTTTATTCGACAATCCAAGTAAAATTAGCGCGGGAACACAAATCATTCCACCCCCACCGCCAAAGAAGCCATTTATAATGCCAATAAAGATTCCAGCGCCCATTAAACCGCCAACTTTTTTCTTTGTCATTCAATTTACCCCGATTTTTCTAAAAAATTCGACTTATTTTATTTTTATATGTGCTTAAAAACTTGCATTTATTTTAGTAATGATATATAATAGGTTGTATATTATGCGCAAAAAATATACGCGCACACTCTATCTAAAAGGTATTTACTATGACTAAAAAATCTTTCTCACTTAAAACTTTACTTCTTACAATCGTTTTGGTTATGAGTTTCTTGTTTATGCAAAACTCAATGTTTTTTGCAAGTTGGATTAATCAAAACACAAAATCTTCTCTTGATGCTACAAGTGATTTGACATCACAACAAGATGTTACATCAAGTATTGGCCTCGTAAACCCTAATTTTAGCGAATATGATGGCACGTCATCTTATCCTCGCACACCTGATGGGTGGACTGTTTGGAGTACAGAATCACGCACTCCTCACAAAGCAGGTTTAATTGACTTAAATGGCGACATTTATAAATTACAATACAAAAATTATGGACTTGAAAATTTCACTCAACCAGCAACACAAGGTTCTGGTAGTGAACAATCAGTGTTAATGATTAATGCTAATAATGAATATCGCAACTATGGTTATCAAACCGAAACAGATATCAGTTTAGTTGCTAATAGTTTTTACTCTATCAGCCTATACGTTTACACTGACTCGGCTTCAACCGCAAGTGTTTATTTAACTGGAACTGACTTTGACGAACTCGAAAGTGCTAAAATTACAAATATCAACACATATTCTAGATGGCAACAGGTTGTATTCTATATTGCCACAGGTGCAAACACTTCAAGCACTATGGGAATGCAACTCCTTCTTGGTGAAAAATCAAGCGTAAGCGGTAGTAAAGGTTTTGTGTTGTTTGACAATATCAAAATAACCCGCTACGCAGGTTCTAACTTTGAAACTGTTGTAAATACTGGAGCAAATTCAACTTTTGTTGACCTTAGACCAAATTTCATTTCAAATGGATATGGTTACATTGCAAATAGTGATTTCTCTAATGGACTTACAGATTGGACTTTTGACTCAACGGTAAAATTGATTCAAGACTTTTCAATTCAACAAAATATAAATGACAAAAGCGTTATCATTGGCGACAATCAACACGGCGACACAACAGGTATTCTTTTGACTGCCGATAACAGTTATTCTGCAATTACATCTTCTGATATACAAGTTGAGCGTCAAGGTTTTTACCGCATCACATTCTGGGCGAAGGGTGAAATTACCAGCGGTAACGTAAACTTTGTTATTGAAAGTGAAAAACTTGACCCTGACCTTCCTGACGAAGAAAAAGAAACAAAATATACTCAAACTATTTCTACTCTTGCAACTGATGGCTCTACATTTGACAACAAGTGGTCATTATATGCATTCTACATTGTTGGTAACCCACTCTTTGATGCAAACAATGTTAAACTTACTTTGGGACTTGGAACTGAAAGCGCGTCAGCAACTGGATACGTAGCAATTGCTGGTATCCGTAGTGAAAAGGTTACATCAGCAAAACAAGCATCAGCAATTTCAAACAATGCAAACTCTGCAACTTTAAACCTCCACAACAATGCTAGTATGACATTTGCAAATGGCGCATTTAACTATGTTCAAATTGAAGATGTGAACACAACTAGCCCACTTGCTCCATTAAATTGGACTAAACAAAATAAAAATGCAAACGGTAGTGGTGTTGTAAACATCAAAGCGTCAAACTGGACACAAAATATCGACCGCCCTACAAATGAAGGCGATTACTCAAACAACGTTTTAATGATTAGAAATGATTTCATTTCTGCCACAACCAAATATCAAGGATACACAAGCGAAAGTGTAACTCTTGACAAAGATGGTTATGCAGAAATTAGCGTAAAAGCATTTACTCGTAGCATTAGCGAAGGTGGCAATGCGTTCATTACACTTAAAAATGCAGACGATGTTATCATTAAACAAATTAAGTTAAAAAGCACAAATGCTTGGCAAACTTACAAGATTTATTTACACAACTACTTTGTATCACAAACTCTCACCCTATCACTTTCTTTAGGTGATGAGAACACAAGTACTACTGGTGTTGCATTCTTTGATGATTGTCTTATTGACACATCAATTACTGCTGACGACTTCTCAGCAGTTACAGCAAGCAATACAACTTTTGTACTTGATTTGACCGAAAATTCATTAACTGCTAACGAAAATGGCATTCCTGCATTCTGGACAGCAACAAATGCTGGCGAAACAAATGATGTATCGGGCGGAATTACACACATAAGCAGTTTCCCAGCAGGCAATCCAACTGCCCCAACCGAGGAAATTAGCGACGTTATGTATATTTCAGCAAATGCTCCTGCTTACTACTACTATGCTAACGACCTAAAATACACATTTAGTTCAGGAACATACTACAAAATTAGCGTTTTAGTTCGCACAGTTGATATTACCGAAAACGTTGAAGGTGAATACGACGCAAGTGGCAACCAAATTATTCACGGAGCTTTCATTAGTGTTGATGGTGTAGATAGCAGTTTCAAAGGCATTAACACAGCAACCACAGACACATCTGCAATGACTCTTGCTGAAAAATTTGAAGACATTACAAACGTTTGGAAAGAATACATTATCTACCTCAACCCTACAAGCGAAATTAATGGTGTAATTAAGCTTGGTATTGGACAAAGCACAATGCTTACAGGTGGTTATGCATTCTTTGCTGACCTCAATGTTTCAAGTATGACAGAAGATGAGTACAAGAGCGAAACCACCACTCTTGATGCTGAAAATCTTCCTGAAAACATCTTGCTCGCTTCAACAATCGAAGATGAAGATGAGGAATCTTCAAACAATTCATACAACCAACTTGATTGGTTTGCTATCCCAACAGTTATCATAGCAGTTGCAGTAATTGTTGCAGTTCTCGGATTCTTTATCCAAAGAGTTTACCGTTCTCGTCCACAAAAAACAACGCAGGTTACAAACGAGTACGACAGATTGCAAACTTTGCTAAAAGATGTTGACCGCAGAGAACGCAAAACTGCAATTAAGCACAAGATTGCCCTACTTCACGAAGAGTTAACACAATCACAAGAGTTCTTAAAACAAGAAATGGAAGAACTCGAAAAGCAAACAAGTGCATATAATACAGCAAAGGAAATTGCACAAGATAACCCTGATGTACAACTTGAAGTACCTGACGTAACTCAAATTGAAGAATCAATTCAAATTCAACAAGAAAAAATTGAACAAATTGAATACGATATCCGTGTTCTTGAAGACGAGCGCGAACGCATAAACAACCAAATCAGAAAAGAGCAAAAACGCGCAAATAAGAACATCAAAAATCGCAAATAGCAAAAAGAAAAACTATTAGAATATCTAATAGTTTTCTTTTTATTTCTTTAAAATTTTAGCCAAGAATTTACCTGTATGACTTATCTCTGATTTTGCAATTTCTTCTGGAGTTCCCTGTGCAATAACTTGGCCTCCGCCAATTCCACCTTCTGGACCTATGTCTATTATGTGATCAGCAACTTTTATTACATCAAGATTATGCTCAATTATAATAACCGAATTTCCTGATTCTACAAGCCTATCAATAATCTTTATAAGTTTATCCACATCATAAATATGCAAACCAGTTGTTGGTTCATCAAGGATATATACTGTTTTTCCTGTACTCTTTTTAGAAAGCTCAGTCGCAAGTTTTACTCTTTGCGCTTCACCACCACTTAATGTAGTTGCCGATTGACCAAGCTTAATATAGCCAAGACCAACATCGGAAAGTGCCTGAATTTTTCCTCTTATTTGAGATTGATTTTCAAAGAAAACCAATGCTTCATCTACAGTCATTTCAAGCACATCATAAATGCTTTTGCCTTTATATTTTACTTCAAGTGTTTCCCTATTATATCTTCTTCCCTTACAAACCTCACAAGGAACGTAGATATCTGGCAAGAAATACATTTCAATCTTCTTTATACCATCACCACAACAAGCTTCACAACGACCACCCGCCACGTTAAAACTAAATCTTCCTGGCAAATAACCTCGTTCCTGTGCATCTGGTGTAGATGCATATAATTCACGAATTTGTGTAAATACACCTGTATAAGTTGCAGGATTAGACCTTGGAGTACGCCCTATTGGACTTTGGTCTATTGCGATTACTTTATCAACATTCTCAAGACCTTCTATTTTATCGTAACGACCTTCTGCCATTGTACTTCCATTCAAGCGATTAGAAAGAGATGGATATAAGATATCTGTTATCAGGCTACTCTTACCGCTTCCACTTACACCAGTAACACAAGTAAACATTCCCAAAGGAAATTCAACGTCAATATTTTTCAAATTATTCTCACGAGCCCCACGGACAACAATTTTATTGCCATTACCTTTTCTTCTTGTAGCTGGAACTTCAATTTTGCGCGCACCACTTAAATATTGACCAGTAATCGAATTTTTATTTGCCATTATTTCATCCAACTTTCCGCAAGCAACAAGCTTGCCACCATGTTCACCTGCATAAGGTCCTATATCTACCAAATAATCTGCAGCTCTCATAGTATCCTCGTCGTGTTCAACAACTATAAGCGTATTTCCTAAATCACGCAAATGCTTCAATGTTTCAATAAGCTTGTCATTATCTCGCTGGTGCAATCCTATGCTAGGCTCGTCCAAAATGTATATAACACCTGTAAGCCCGCTTCCAATTTGAGTTGCAAGCCTAATTCTTTGTGATTCTCCACCGCTCAAACTTCCTGCGCTACGGCTCAAAGTTAAGTAATTAAGCCCAACATCTCTCAAAAAGTTAAGACGTGCTAAAATTTCTTTTACGATTGGTCCAGCAATCATTTCTTCTGATTCGTTAAATTTATTGACACTAAAAAATTCAAACAAATCATCAATACTCATATTCCCCAATTTTGTGATATTTTTATCAAAAATTGTTACAGCCAAAGCAACATCTTTCAATCTTTCCCCGTGGCACACTTTACAAGGCTTGTCTCGCATATACTTGGATATCTCACCCTTGATATATTCGCTTGTTGTTTCTCGATATCTACGTTCAAGATTATTTACAATACCTTCAAAAGAACCACGCGTATTACCAGAAAAACGACGCGTATTCCAAGAAATATCCAATTCCTCGCCACAATTTCCATACATCAAAATATCAACCGCATCTTTAGGCAAATCCTTAAATGGCACATCAAGACTGAAATGATATTTATTGCTGAGTGCCTCAAAGTAACTTTGAGAAAATAACCCTGTATCCATATTCCAACCTGACACATTTACAGCGCCATCGCGAATAGATTTATTCTTATCTTTAACTATTAAATCTGGGTCAATTTCGCTAGTAAAGCCTAAACCATGGCATTCTGGACACGCCCCAAATGGATTATTAAAACTAAACAACCTAGGGGTTATCTCCTCAAAGCCTATTCCGCAATGCTGACAAGCAAATTGATTGCTAAAAATATGCTGTTGCTCTGGTGTAACTGCAACAACTAGTCCATTCGCAGTTTTTAGGGCAGTTTCAATACTTTCTGTCAATCTCTTTTCAATTTCTGGTTTCATAATAATTCTATCTACAACAACAGAAATTGAATGCTTCTTGTTTTTGTCAAGTTTTATTTCTTCATCAAAAGTGTAAATATTACCGTCTACGTCAACACGAGAAAAGCCACTTTTTCTGATATGTTCCAAAACTTTTACGTGTTCACCTTTTTGCCCGCGAACAACGGGTGCCAAAATCATAAGCTTCTCACCCTCTTTAATTTCGGCAATAATTTTATCAACAATTTGGTCTATGCTTTGCTTTGTGATTTTTCGACCACATTTAGGACAGTGAGGCACACCAACACGCGCAAAAAGCAGACGCATATAGTCGTAAATTTCTGTTACTGTTCCAACAGTTGAGCGCGGGTTGTTGCTTGTTGTTTTTTGGTCTATACTAATTGCTGGGCTTAACCCGTCGATACTATCAACATCAGGTTTTTGCATTTGCCCCAAAAACTGACGCGCATAACTTGAAAGTGATTCAACATATCGGCGTTGACCTTCGGCGTAAATTGTATCAAAAGCCATCGTAGACTTACCGCTTCCACTCACTCCCGTGAATACAACCAACTTATTTCTAGGAATACTTAAATCGACATTTTTTAGGTTGTTCTCGCGAGCCCCTTTAATTATAATATCTTTTTGCATTTATTTTTCCTCTCTTAATAACTTTCTCAAATAATTCAACTGCTCTCTTAATTCAATAGCCTTTTCAAATTCAAGATTTCGGCTTGCGACCTGCATTAGCCCCTTTACGCGGTCAATTTCGGCTCGCAAATCTTTATCCTTGACTTCTTTTTTATTCAAATCAACTTTTTTAGTAATTTCAATAGAGTTTTTTATCTCTTTAACTATAGTTTTTGGAATTATCCCATGCTCTTTGTTATATTCTTTTTGCAATTTTCTACGACGTTCTGTTACATCAATAGCACGTTTCATACTATCTG
>JAFUJK010000049.1 GCA_017468205.1 Clostridia bacterium | reverse complement strand
CCTCGGAGTAACATCCGTGCCGGTTCAAGTCCGGCCAGCGGCACCACGAGAATCGTTAGGTTTTACCTAGCGATTTTCTTTTTACCACTAGAATTTTACAAAGGCTTTTTGAGTTGTAAATTTTTTTGGGAAATAACCAAATTCAGCTAAAATCACTCATTTTTAAGCGTTTTTGGGGTTAAAAACACTCGTTTTTTCCCTAAAAAATGCCATTTGGGAAACAATTGGGAAAAATTCTTGTATTTCCCAAAACGCATTTTTCATTAGGTTTTTCCTAATGATTTAGGCATTTTTAAAACTCATATCTTACTTTAGAAGCCTCTCTAAACAGATATTCGTCTGAATACGTAGTATAACCCCTATCAACTCTACTCGTTTTAACGTCGCTGTCAAATTCGTGTCCAGACCATATCATAACCACTTCCGGATTAACTCCGCACTCTTTGGCTCTCGTTATAAAGGTATAACGAAACTCGTGAACGTGCCTATCTGGAAAAATTCTCTTTAATAAATCACGGACGCTATAAGGACTTACTGTTCTTGCCTTTTCAAAGTCAATTAAATCAATAACTTTTTTAAGCATAGGTGTAAACGGAATTTTTCTTATAACGTCATCGTGACCACGACGAATTTTTTCAGTAACACAAGTTAGATAATTGCTGTAAACTTTTATTGACGGAAGTTCGCCAACTCTCATACCCGTATAAATTAACGTTAGCACGGCAGATACACCGGCAAGGTAAGGGTTGTTTTTACAATATTCTATGATTTGATGCTCTTCATCTTTTGTAAACGCTCTACCCTTTTTAACTTTGTAGTGTGAAAGCACTACTTTTTCTACCGGGTTTCTTAGGTCGTAGTCGTCGGCAATCATAACAAACATATTTGACATAAGTTGTTTTATTTTATGTGCCGTTCTGTTTTTGCCTTGGTCAACTAGTCCGAATAAAAAATCTTGAATTTCTTTTCTTGTAATTTCGTTTAAGAACATTTTTCCAAACTGTGGAAGAATATGTGCAAGCACGAGATTCTCATACGAATTGTAGGTTGATTCTTTTACCGTTTGCTTCTTTATTTTAAGCCACTCTTCAACAAACTCTCTAAATTTTGGATATTTATTAGCTTGCTTTTGTGTAAGTGCACGGTAAAACTTCTCTATGAATTTCTTCTTCATTTGCTCGAAGTCTTTACACATGACTTCAACGTTTATCCCGTCACGACGGTATCTGGCTTGATAATATTTTCCGCGAACCAAACGGTATGTAATAACTTTTTCATCAAAAACAAATAATCTTTGAATAATTTCTGGCATAGATTCTATCTCCTTTTTTGTAAATTTGATAAACCTTTGCCCTTCTTCTTGTTTCTTATTTTCTTCCCTAAAAGAAGATATTTTTTTAAGTCGTTCTAAAGTTATGCTTTCCGACGCCGCTTTTAAAACGATTTGCATCGCATCGTCTCGCTCTTTTTCGTTAGGAATTTGCTCCAACGCCTTTAGAACTTTGTTTAATTCTCTATCTGTCACCTCCTTACAAAGTATGGCGGACCGTGTAGTCGCCCTAAATTCCCTCCTTTTCCACAAGTGGCTTTTTTAACGCTCCTTGCTTCATTGTCGGACTTGTCCGCACTACGTTTCGGGTTAATAATATTATACCCTAAAAAGCCTGTTAAAGTCAATTT
>JAFUJK010000048.1 GCA_017468205.1 Clostridia bacterium | reverse complement strand
TTGATTTTAGTGTACTACTTGATTGAGTTACAAGTGGATAAAACGTATCGTCTATATATGCTTGAATTGTTGATGTTGCGTAAGTATCATACGACACAGTCACGGAACTTGCGTTCCAAGTGCTGGTTGTGTAGCATTTGGACAACCATATGCTCAAATATCCACCACTCAAATATGTTGCCTGCCAGTATAGTGGGTCGCCACTCGTTCCATTAACATATCCCATTGGAAATATTATTGTACTTCCGCTGTTGTCACTTGTACGACCTGCTATGTTATGAGCGGTGTATTTGACAGTGCTGTTTTCCGCCCCCCAATAATTTACAACTGTCAATAATTCGTTTGCTGCACTTTTGTTAATTGTTCCGTCTGTGTTAAATAAATTTGTTGTTAATGTTGCACTTTCTGTAGTTGCTGTTGTGTTTTTTATATGATTTAAAATCAAAAATACACTACCGCCAATTATGGCGACAAAAAGGAGGACTAAGGATAGAATTAGAGCAAATATTTTGCCTCTTTTTTGCTCTTTATTTTTTAAAGGCGAGATTGCCACGTCGCGTTGCTCCTCGCAATGACAAAAATCTTGATTTTGTTGAGATTTCTCCACGCGCCCTAATAGGCTTGGTCGAAATGACAGTCCGCCAGCTTTTTCTCTCTCCATGTCATTGCGAGGCTTTGAAAAAGCCGTGGCAATCTCGGCAATTTTATTGCCGTCACGGAGAGTGTTTTTTGTTTCTTTTTTTAGGGGTTTTTCTTCGATTTTTAAATCGCTGAAAGTGCCGTTTTTATCGGCTTTTTCAACAATTTTTTCGCTATTTAGCGCCCCCCCCCCCCTGCCACTTTTTTGGGGTGGAAATCAGGTCTTTTTTCATTGTTTTTCCTCCTATTTTCCTTGCTAGCGGTGATAAATCACCGAGATTGCCACGTTGGGCTTGCCCGCCTCGCAATGACAAGTGTCTTAATTACTGAGATTTCTCCACGCGCCCTAATGGGCTTGGTCGAAATGACACAGAGGCACTTCCTTCATATTCAACACTCTTATTATACCACAAAAAAATTTAAAATACTAATAAAAAAATGTGTAATTGCAAAATTTCTTTAATTTTATTAGAATTATTATTATTTTATACAAATATATCAACAAATATTGTAATAAATTTGCATAAATATACAAAAAAACAAAAAACACGAGAAAATCCCGTGCATTTACTTTATTTTTTACTTTTTTTAGAAGATTTCTTTTCTTCTTGTTGTTCATCTTCGACAATAACTTCTGGTTCGTCGTCAGTTTTCTCTTCGTCAGCATCTTCGTCAACCAATTCAACCATTTCTTGAACCATATCACTTGATTCAGAAATAGATTCGACACTTTCATCAGCACTATCAGGCATAACAACGTTTCCGTCCATATCATAGACGATATCTTCTTTTTTGTCGATGCAATAAATTGCGTTAGAGTCGATTGTTGTATAACTCTTGTGGTCATCATCACCAGTTTCAAGAGTTACAACTTTTCCGTCAGTAGTTTCGCTAATACAAACGACTGTGCCATAAAAACCGCTGTAAGTTTTGACCTTGTCCCCTGGTTTCAAAGAGTTTAGCATATTTGAAGTTTCTTGATTATACTTTTTGCGTTTCATATAACTAAAAATATATGCAACGATAAGCACGGCTAGCATAGCGAGCAAAACCCAAAGCATTCCGTTGCTACCGCCAGTTGACTCTGTTCCCAATAATGAAATCATCACGTTCTCCTTTTAGTTTATATAATCAATTATACATAATTTACCAAATAAATCAACCGATTTGACCGCGAAAATTGACTTTTATTCAGGTAAAATGTCTTTTGCTATCTTTTGAAGTTGTTTTTCGCGACTTTCGTCTAATTTTTTACCCAAATGTTCATACGCTAACGGCATAGCCACACGACCTTTACTTGTACGAGCAATAAAGCCCTGTTGGATTAGGAAAGGCTCATATGCTTCTTCTATGGTTGTAGCCTCCTCCCCTGTTGCTGCGGCAAGAGTATCAAGACCCACAGGCCCACCTGCAAATTTATCAATAATAGTAAGCAAAATTCTGTGGTCGATAAAGTCAAGACCGAGGTCGTCAACTTCCATCATTTTGAGTGCCTTTTTCGTAATATCCTCATCAATCTTTCCAGTACCCAATACATCTGCATAGTCGTGAATTCTTTTTAGAAACCTATTTGCAATACGTGGAGTACCTCTTGACGATTTTGCGATAAGGAATGCAGCATCAGGAGTTATGTCAATATTTAAAATTTTTGCCGAACGAGTCAAAATCTTGCTCAATTCATTTGGTTCATACAATTCCAAACGTCCCAAAACCCCAAATCTATCACGAAGAGGCCCGGTCAACATACCAGCACGCGTAGTTGCTCCAATCAAAGTAAATGGTTGAATTTTAAGTCTAATACTTTTAGCGGCTGGACCTTTGCCCACAACAAAATCAAGAGCATAATCTTCCATTGCTGGATACAACACTTCCTCAACAGCACGGCTTAACCTGTGAATTTCGTCAATAAACAGCACGTCATTTCTACCCAAATTCGTCAAAATGGCAGCCAAATCCGCCGCGTGCTCAATTGCAGGACCACTTGTAACTTTCATTTGTGCGCCCAATTCATTGGCTATAATATGCGAAAGTGTAGTTTTACCTAGCCCTGGAGGTCCAAAAAGCAAAACGTGGTCAAGCGCCTCACCGCGCGCTTTGGCTGCCTGAATATAAATTGACAAACTATCCTTAAATTTTTTCTGCCCCACATAATCACCTAGACTTGTTGGGCGCAAACTATTTTCGATAACTTCGTCAATTTCAGACTTTGTGCTTGCTATAAATCTTTCGTCATCGTCAAACATACTTATTTACCTAACTCCTTAAAGGCTTTTGCAATTAATTCTTCCATACTATCCGCTGTTTGATAAACTTTAGTCAAAATATCTTGCG
This sequence comes from Clostridia bacterium, assembly GCA_017468205.1. GTDB lineage: Bacteria > Bacillota > Clostridia > Christensenellales > UBA1242 > UBA7867. Next base: position 7,952 of record JAFUJK010000048.1, on the reverse strand, counting down.
CATTTGAGCGAGGAACACCCCAGTCAATGAGAACATTAAGTGCTTGCGCGTAAGTTTCGCTGTCGTTTATCTCACAAGCCGTCATATCCACCTCAGCAAGATGAGAAAGCGCATCAATTTTTTCTTTGAGTTCTAGCAAAATTCTTTCGCGTATTTTAGCACCCACACCCTTAATTCCTTTTAGCATACTTGCATTTTGCGTAGCAATAGCAAAACTGAGGTCCTGCGCGCTCACATAACTGAGGATATTAATCGCCATTTTAGGGCCAACTCCATTTACAAGCAACAATTTTAAAAAGACTTCGCGTTCAAACTTATCTTTAAAGCCGAAAAGTGTCAACTCATCCTCACGGACGTGTAGATGGGTATAAATAGTTACCTCTTCACCAATAACCCCGAGAGTATCCTCACAAAAGCGCGAAACAAAAACCTCTATTCCCATTCCATTGTTATCAATTATTATAGAGCCCAAGCCCTTATCAGCAAGAATGCCTTTCACAAAACTAATCATATTTTCTCCTTTATTTAAGTCCAAGCATCGTTTGGTTTGTTTGGCTATGACACAACGCCACAGCCACCGCATCAGCAGCATCATCTGGACGTGGAATTTTTGTAAGATGCAAAAGAGTCTTAACCATAAATTGCACCTGACTTTTTTCCGCCCTACCAAGCCCTGTTAGTGCCATTTTAATCTGTTGAGGCGTGTACTCAAATACTGGCAAATTTTTTGTTACAATGCTCAATAAAATCACACCTCTTGCTTCTGCAACGGGAATACCTGTTGTAATATTTTTATTAAAATACAACTTTTCGACAGCAACTTCATCAGGCTCAAATCGCTCAATTAATTTATGCATACTCTCATAAATCGCCTTCAATCTCTCGGCAAACGGCATTTCCTTTGGTGTAGTGATTACTCCATAATCAACAACACTATTCCCCGAATTTGATTTTTCTATTACACTAAAACCAATAATGCCATACCCAGGGTCTATTCCCATTATGCGCATTCCCGCCTCCAAATTTATATAAACCTATTGTATCATAAGGGACTACATTTGTAAATCATTTTAGAACATTTCCCAAAAAAGCCCCCTGACTCCACAAGTCGATGATATCGAGAGTTTCTATGGTGCCGAGGGCTGGCGTGAAAGTGAAGAATCGAAAAACGATGCGAACCCTTGGTGACGAGTCCGTTGCTTTTTAAGCGGTTTGCCTTCGCATTAAAAAAACCTAACCAAACGGTTAGGTTTTTGTGGTGCCGAAGGCCGGACTCGAACCGGCACGGGGTTGCCCCCGAGGGATTTTAAGTCCCTTGCGTCTGCCAATTCCGCCACTTCGGCATAGTGGAGGCGCCAACCAGATTTGAACTGGTGCATAAAGGTTTTGCAGACCTTGGCCTTACCGCTTGGCTATGGCGCCGAAATTCATTCTTTGGCAGAACGACAAATTTATTTTATCATATAAATTAATTCTTTGCAAGTATTTTAAAGCAAATTTATTTTATTTTATATGATTTTTATGAATTTTATGTGTCCTATATATTATATAGAAAAGAAAAAACTAAAAATTTTTAAATTTTTTTAATTTTTTTATGAAAAACACTTGCAAAATATAAAAATATCTGCTATTATATAATTGTTCTTTTCAAAAAAGATGATTTGGGAGCTTAGCTCAGTTGGTAGAGCATCTGCCTTACAAGCAGAGGGTCACAGGTTCGAGTCCTGTAGCTCCCACCATTTGCGAAAGTGGCTCAGTTGGTAGAGCGTCACCTTGCCAAGGTGAATGTCGCGGGTTCGAGTCCCGTCTTTCGCTCCAATAAATACGGCGAGTTCTTTAGGACTCGTTTTTGTTTTCATCAGAATATTACACAAATAAAAAAGCATATCTTATTTAGATATGCGATTTTAAATTTTATTTTTTCTTATTTATTAAACTAGCTACTCCTTTAAATGTTCCTTTCACAGCGCCAGCAACCCCATTGTTTACAGCATTAACAGTTAAATCCACAATATCAATATTAAATTCATCATTTATCTTATCTATGGAATATTTAACTTTATCCATACAACGTTCAGCAGTTGACTTGCCTGTCAATAATTTTTTAGCTGTGGTCAAAAATTTATGCGCTTCAATTTTCGATAAAAAAGTAAACTCTTTTTCCTTTAATAAAAAATAAATTTCAATATTATTAGACTTTGCTTTTATTTGTGGAACACCTTCATAAAATTTTATATCAGATACTGCAAAAATATCTATATCAACCTCCCTTTCATTTTTAGTTTTAAACACCAAATTATGATTTGTTAGCACTAATTGCGTTGAGCCATCTTTTTCTGGTAAAACAACCTCCCCCTTATACAATATCACTTCGTCTTCTTTTAATTGATAATAATCCATAATTTTTCTCCTATGTCGTTTCTTCACACACTCCTTGCAAAGTATGCTTCTTAAAATAATTTGTAATTTTCGCGAATTATTTCAATTCAACTATAACACAAAATATACAAAAACGCAAATAAAAAACAAAGCTATTTCCTTGTTTAATTGTTATTTAAAAAAATTCACTTATTATTGCATTTGATATATATGGATTTCTTACACGCAAATAGTTATCCTTAATTTCTACAAGTCCGTTTTCAAGCAAAAGACTAATGACTGACTTATATTCATTTAAAAAATCGGCATTAAATAATCGATTATATTCTTCAATATTTAAGCCCATCGTTGTACGAAGTGCCAGCATTATAGTTTCTTCCTTTGCGGTTTTAATTGTTTCGTGTTCTATATCTTTTTGGCATTCGCTAGGATTTTTGATATATTCCTTAAAATTCTCGGTGTTTTGCCAATGAATTCCATCTAAAAACGAATGTGCACCTAGCCCAAGCCCTAGATAAGCCCCCCTATTCCAATAATTCAAATTATGTTCAGACTGAAAGCCCGCTTTTGCAAAATTACTGATTTCATATCTCTTGAATCCGTGCTTATCCAGAAATTCAACAGCATAATCATACATATCTACAGCCAATTCATCAGTTGGTAATGCTAATTCTCTTTTTTCTATTGCACGAGTTAATGGAGTGTTTGGCTCACAAATCAAGCCATAAGCTGAAATGTGCGTAACTGGCAACTCAACCACTTTTTTCAAAGTTTCTTTTACATCGCGCATCGTTTGTTCAGGCACACCCAGCATAACATCAATATTTATATCCTTTATATTATAATGCAAAGCATTCTCAATTGCATTTTTACAATCTTTAAAATCGTGAACCCTATTCAATATTTTCAATATTTTAGGACTATGGCTTTGCATTCCTAAACTCAAACGCGAACAGCCAGCAAGCATATATTCATATGCCTTTTCGCGAGTAAAAGAATTGGGATTAGCCTCAATAGTCGTGCAACAAGCATTCAAAATGATAAAATGCTCGCGTGCACACTCCATTATTTCCGCAATCGCCCCATCAGGTAGTACAGACGGAGTGCCTCCACCTATATACACAGAGGTAACCAACCTACCACCTGCTCGCTCACCCGCTACTTTTATTTCTTCTTTTAGGGCGCAAATATAATCTTCTATCTGCTTTTTTGACGGCACAAAGGAGCAAAAATCGCAATAACTACATTTTGATATACAAAAAGGGATGTGAATATACAATGCAAATTTTGGAGATAACATATTTTATCCTTAGTCTATTTTTAAAATCGAGATAAATGCATCACTTGGAACCTCAACAGAACCAATATTACGCATTTTCTTCTTGCCTTCTTTTTGTTTTTCGAGCAACTTACGCTTTCTGGTTACATCACCGCCATAACATTTCGCAAGCACGTCTTTTCTAAACGCCTTAACAGTTTCGCGAGCGATAATTTTCCCACCAATCGCCGCTTGTATTGGAACTTCAAACATCTGCCTTGGGATAACTTCTTTAAGTTTTTCCGTCATTATTCTTCCGCGCTCATACGCCTTGTCTTGGTGAACTATCAAACTCAACGCATCACAAATTTCACCTTTGAGTAAAATGTCCAATTTAACAAGTTTACTTGCCTTGTAATCGCTCAATTCATAGTCAAGGCTAGCATATCCACGCGTACGACTCTTTAAACTATCGAAAAAGTCATAAATAATTTCATTTAACGGAATTTCATAATCAAGTCTAACGCGTTTCTCATCTAGATACACAACATCATTATTTTCCCCACGTCTTTCAGTACACAATTCCATAATCGACCCCATATATTCTGGTGGTGTAAAAATGTGCATATTAACATAAGGTTCTTCCATTCTATCAATAATACTAGGATCAGGCAAGTTACTTGGGTTGCTAACTTCAATCATTTCACCATTTGTTTTATAAACGTGATAACTAACACCTGGTGCTGTTGTAATAATGTCTAGATTAAACTCTCGTTCAAGACGTTCTTGGATAATTTCCATATGCAAAAGCCCCAAAAATCCACAACGGAAACCAAATCCCAACGCAACCGATGTTTCAGGTTGATATTCAAGTGAACTATCATTCAATTTCAATTTTTCGAGCGCGTCCTTTAACTCGCCGTACTTGCTACCATCAACAGGGAAAATACCACTAAACACAACTGGTTGAACCTGCTTATATCCATCAAGTGGTTTTGGCGCAGGATTATCAGCATTTGTTATCGTATCACCAACACGTGCTTCGCTAACTTTTTTGATACTAGCAGCGATATATCCAACTTCTCCCGCAAGCAACGCCTCACATTCCTTTGGCTTTGGCACAAAATAGCCAACTTCTGTTACCTCAAAAGTGTTGTTTGTTTGCATAAATTTGATTGTATCGCCCTTTTTTACACTACCATCAAAAACGCGAACCAAGCAAATCGCTCCTTTAAAATTATCATAATAACTATCAAAAACCAGACATTTTAGTGGAGCATTTTCATCGCCGTGAGGTGCTGGAAATTCCTTGATGATTCCTTCCAAAACTGCGGGAATATTTGTGCCTTCTTTTGCAGAAATGCAAGGAGAATGCATCGCTGGAATTCCAATTACGTCTTCAATTTCGCCTTTTACTTTTTCAGGCTCCGCACTTGGAAGGTCAATTTTATTAATAACAGGCAAAATCTCCAAATTGTTATCAAGAGCCAAATGCACATTTGCCAAAGTTTGCGCTTCAACACCTTGTCCCGCATCTACGATTAGAATTGCCCCTTCACAGGCAGCAAGCGAACGACTAACTTCATATGTAAAGTCAACGTGCCCCGGGGTGTCGATTAAGTTTAGAATATACTCCTGCCCTTCAAAATTATATTTCATTCTAGTTGGTGTAAGTTTTATTGTTATACCACGTTCACGTTCCAAGTCCATACTATCAAGAAGTTGTTCTTGAAGGTCGCGAGTAGCAACAGTTCCAGTTGCTTCAAGAAGTCTATCGGCTAGCGTACTTTTTCCGTGGTCAATGTGTGCAACTATGCAAAAATTTCTAATATTTTTTTGTCTGTCTGACATTTTAGTAATCTCCATTATTAAATTTATACCTAAATTATACTTAAAAATGGAAAAATTTGCAATAGAAATGATTTATTTTACATAAACTATATTAAATTACTAGCAAAAATTTACAATATTTGATATAATATACAAAAATATTTGAGGTAAGTATATGGATATTTATCAATCTTGGCTTGTAGAAAAGTTTATCGCACATCGTGGTTTTTTCGATAATGAAAACCAAATTCCTGAAAATTCGCTCCTTGCTTTTGAAAAAGCAATTGAAAACGGTTATGCTATTGAGCTTGATGTACATGTAATCGCTGATGGCACAGTAGTGGTTTTTCACGACAATATTTTAGGTCGAATGACAGGACAAGATGGCTATATTGGACAATTAACAAAAGATGATTTAAGCAAATATCATTTACTTGATACCGAACAAACTATCCCTACACTGCAACAAGTTTTTGATTTGGTTGACGGCAAAACTCCAATTTTGATTGAAATCAAGTCCGAAAATCTCAAAGTTGGAGCAGATGAAACAAAAATTTATGAATTATTAAAGGAATATAAAGGTGAATTTGCCGTTCAATCCTTTAATCCTTTTACAATCGAATGGTTTAAGAATAATGCCCCAGAAATTACTCGTGGTCTATTAAGTTCAAAATTCAAAAAAGATGAAAATAACCCTAAATCTTGGGTAAAGCGCTATGCTTTAAGACATATGACTTTTAACAAACGCTCAAAACCTCAATTTATTGCATATAACGTACTTGACTTGCCTGCAAATATATTAAAAGGACGCAAGTTTAAAGGTTTACCTATTCTCGGCTGGACTGTGAAATCGCAATCACAATATATGGAAGTTGTTAAATATGTTGATAATATAATTTTCCAAGACTTCAAACCTAGTATATAAAAAAGAATGCAAAGTTTGCATTCTTTTCTTTATATGATTGCTTCTACAAATTCTTGAGCATCAAACTCATCGATGTCGTCAATTTTTTCGCCCGTTCCAACAAAAAGCACTGGTGTACTATATTCTTGAGCAATTCCAACAATTACACCACCCTTTGCCGTACCGTCTAATTTTGTAACAATTAAGCCATCAAGACCAATCGCCTCGTCAAAATATTCAACTTGACTAAACGCATTCTGACCTGTTGTAGCATCAAGCACTAACAATTTTTGATAGCAAGCATCTTCCCATTGATTTGTTACAACCTTGGATACCTTTTTCAATTCCTCCATCAAGTTAGCCTTGTTATGAAGTCGTCCAGCAGTATCTATAATGACTACATCAGTATTTTTTGCTTTTGCGCTTGAAATTCCATCAAACACAACACTGGCTGGGTCTGCTCCATCATCGTTACGAACAATTTTTACATTGTTTTTATTAGCCCAAATTGCAAGTTGTTCACTTGCTGCTGCCCTAAACGTATCACCTGCAACAAGCAATACAGACTTTCCTTGATTTTTATAAAAATTCGCAAGTTTGCCAATAGTAGTTGTTTTTCCAACACCATTCACACCCACAATCATTAAAACAAGTGGATAAGTTATTTCAGGTGTTTCGTTTTCATCTAAAATCTCCTGCATAATATCACGTAATGCCTGCTTGACTTCGTCTTGGTTGCGGAGTTTCGTCTTTTTAGACACAGCACGCAAACGTTCTACAATTTCCTCTGAACACTCAATTCCTAAATCAGAAGAAATTAAAATATCAGTTAATTCGTCAAAAAATTCGTCATCTAATTCGCCGTGCGACATAATTGACATTAATTTATTATCTAATGATGCTTTTGTTTTCTTAAAAGCCTCTTTAATTTTACTAAAAAATCCCATAATTGCTACCTTAATTTAAGTTTTATTTTATTGCGCGGTTTGTATTACCGGTTTAACAAAGCAAAATTAAGCAAAAACTAGGAGCTTGATAAACTGGCGATTGCGCATATAACATATGTAAATGAGCCTGTTATATCATTTGCGACGACGTTTTTATTAATTTTACAAAGTTAAACACTCAACTTTACTGACACTACATCGCTTACACCTTTATTTTCCATTGTTACTCCATAAAGGCCGTCCGCTTTATGATGACAGCCTGCTCCTCTTTCTTTTCAATAGTTCTTTCTTTTCACGGCTGACAACGGAACGCGGAACTTTATTGCGCGGTTTGTATTGCTTCACTCAACTTTACTGACACTACATCGCTTACACCTTTATTTTCCATTGTTACTCCATAAAGGTTGTCCGCTTTATGATGACAGCCTGCTCCTCTTTCTTTTCAATAGTTCTTTCTTTTCACGGCTGACAACGGAACGCGGACCTTTATTGCGCGGTTTGTATTGCCTCACTCAACTTTACTGACACTACTTTACTTACACCTTTATTTTCCATTGTTACTCCATAAAGGTTGTCCGCTTTATGATGACAGCCTGCTCCTCTTTCTTTTCAATAGTTCTTTCTTTTCACGGCT
>JAFUJK010000047.1 GCA_017468205.1 Clostridia bacterium | reverse complement strand
TAGCGTTGATACCTTTACAAATGGCATTAACGCAATTACAAATTCCTTTACAAATTCTCGGTCAATTACTTGGTTGGCTTGCTCCACTATTTACTATGTTTGCAAACATTGTAAAAGGTGCGTTTAATATGGTCTTAAAGATTATCAATGCCGTACTTGGTGCTGTTGAAAGCGCTATAAATTGGGTTATTGATAAAATCAACAAATTGATTGACGGTGTAAATGCTATTGGTGGTTGGCTTGGTATTAACCTTAATCGTATAGGAAATGTAAGTTTAAAAATTGACACGGGTAACTTGGACGACATCGGCGATATGACGCTCGATACAAAAGCACCCGAATTTGAGTCGCCTGATACTACATACGACAAGATAGACACAGGCGGTACAAGTGGCGATATTTACAACAATGATTACAGCACTAACAACAAAACGCAAAATGTTACCGTTGTTATACAAAATTATGCGGACGAGGTAGATGTCGACGAATTAGTCCGTCAAATAAACATTAAACTTGCGGAGGCGATGTAATATGAGGAATTTTTATTTGCATACTATTGACAAATCAAAAACTTTTAATTTAAACACGCCTTCTGCGCTTGCCGCAGAGCCAACAGGTCTTGGAAATGCTTTTGCAACCGAATATAAAGACAGTAACGACGGCAAACATCTTGTAAATGTAAAACCAAGTTTTGACCCGATAAAGTTAAAAATATACTTTAATGGCGACGGCTCAAATGGTTATGTTAATTACAAAAGTTTAATGTCATTTTTGGCGATGTGTGGCACTTCCTCGTTTTTATTTGAGTACGACGACGGAGTAACAGATAAATTTTGTGAAGTTGTGGCAAAAACTATGCCAAAAAGAGATATTGACGAAGAAGGTATATTTGCCGAAGAATTTACTTTTGAGCGTCAAACATTTTGGTATGAAGAAATCGAGCAATCGTTTTCATTAAGGAAAATCCAAAACGAAATGGGCTATCCTTTACAATTCCCGTTTAGATTTGAAGGTGTAACCTTTACAAAAGAATATTTAATAAAAAATCAATTCTTTATTAAATCGCCTGTTGATATAACAATCAAAGGCAAAATTACAAACAATGTACAAGTTTATATTAAGGACGCAACCACGGGCGAAATCGTGTCGCAAATTCAATTATCCACAGGAAATAGCGAAGGTACGGTTATAACAATTCGACCAACAACTAAAAAAATACTTGTGGAAGATAGCGACGGCAATATAACCAATGGCTACGGACTAACCGATAAAACAAAACAATCGTTTTTATATTTGCCACAAGGTAATTATTACATCGGCTCTAATATGGACGACGAGGACACGGGCGAAATAGCAATATCAATTAAACGATACTTGTTTGATTAGGAGGTTTTGTATGTATTTGGCTTTATACAATGAAAATTGCGAAAACATAGCAAATATACGCAATGCAACCTATGATTTAACACAACGCGTTTATGATAATGACTCTTTTAGTGCCGAAGGTGTAAGCGACGAAGATGTAAACAATGCGTTAGTTGCTGTATTAAATGACGAGTACGGCAATTATCAATACGCTTGCTTTGCTGACGGAATAACGCCAAGCAATCAAAAGCGAAATATTAAAGGTTTAGACTTTAAAACTTTATGGGATACCGAAATTTTGCTTGATTATACAGCCGAAAACTCGTTTGACGGTAGATTATCGGCAATATTTAACAAAATTAAAGACTTGGTTTTTGATAGCGCGGACGCTACTATTTGTAAAATCCCCGTTGTTGTTAATATTCCAAACGACGATACGGATACCACATCAACTTATGGCTCGTA
>JAFUJK010000046.1 GCA_017468205.1 Clostridia bacterium | reverse complement strand
CGGACGCCACACACGCACAAAACCCAGAAATAAAAAAAACGCGCCCGAGGAGAACCCCGAGCAACCAACCGACTACAAAGAGCCGGAGCGCAGCCAGCAATATGATGTTGTACCGCTTCCTTCTATTGTTGTTGTATTAAAACCCCTGTCAGTGGCTGATAATCCCCATAAGCCACCATCGTTTGAACTTAAATATCCAGTTGTGCTTGTTGTATTTGATTTACTGTTATATACTTCATAGTATGATGGTATCCAAAATTCGTCATTATATGGTGGATTTGCGCTGTCCCAGTTATCGTTCGACCAACCTGTGTATGCGCCACTGTAACTTTGCAAACCATTGTGATGGGCTACATAGTAATATCCTGTAATTCCACCTGTTGTACTAGATGAACTATTGCGATAAGCATTTATATCTTCCGTTTGCGTTGCCTGCCAAGTTGCGTTTGCTGCACTTGGTGATTTTATAAATGTGCTAAAATTTGCAAGTTTTGAACTTAATTTTGAATAAATATTATTCGTTATATCACGGAGTGTTGATTTTGAGTAGTTGCTGTAAGTTGAATAAGATGTGCCACTACCAAAGCCTGAGTTTGTGGTTCCTGAATAATTAAAATAATCCGCAACATAGTTTTTATACATCCAAATTGTGAGATAGCCATTTCTCAAATATGTCGCCTGCCATAAAATCGGCTTTGACGTGTCCATATTTCCGCTTGCATCAACATAATAACCCATTGGAAATATTATTGTGTTATCGCTTCCACTTGTACCACGTGATGCAATGTTGTGTGCCGTGTATGTTCCTGTGTCGCTTGTATTTTTATAATATCCAACAGCAGTTAATAAATCAATTATGCTTGAATGGTTCATAGAGCCATCAGTGTTATAGATATTCGTGGTTAATGTCGCACTTTCTGTTGTCGCGTTCGGCGAGTTATTTGATGTCAGGAAATATATCCCCGCGCCTGCCCCCGCAAGTACCGATAACCCCAGCACTATGCTGATTATAATTGCCATTAACCGCGATTTGTTCAAAGGCGAGATTGCCACGGAGCAAGTACCTTGCTCCTCGCAATGACACAATATTTTATTGTCTACTCTCTCCGTGTCATTATGAGGAGCGAAGCGACGTGATAATCTCGGCAACTTGTTGCCGCCACGAAGAGTGTTCTTTTCTTCTCTATGACAGCTGTCTTTTTTTGTCATTTTTTATCTTATTTCACTCCTTTTTTTGAAATTTATATAAATATTTTATCATTTACTTACACAAATGTAAACCAAAAATCCCCCCTATTCTCAAAAAAAATAAAAAAAATAAAAAAGGAAAGCCCTTTTCCTTTTCTATATATATTATATAAGGCGAAAATATTTTATTTATTGAGATTTCTCCACGCGTCCTTGCGGACTTGGTCGAAATGACAAGCTCCCGTGTCATTATGAGGAGTGCAACGACGCGGCAATCTCGCCTTTTTGTCATTTCGAGTAAGCGTAGCGCATCGAGAAATCCCTGTATTCAAAGCACTTCCTGCCTTTTATAGCAAAATACAAATAATACCGCCCTTGCCCTCATTTACGATACGCGAAAGGGCTTTTCTCATTTTTTTCTGCGCCTCAACGGGCATTGCGTTTAATTTCCCCGCAATTCCATCGCTCATAAGTTGGTGCATAGTTTTGCCAAACATATTTGTTTCCCAAATTCCGTCCGGGTTATCCAACGCCTGCGTATTGAGGTAATTCACTAAATCCTGCGACTGCTGTTCTGTACCGACAAGAGGATTTATTTCCGTTTCCAAATCTACGCGCATAATATGCAAGCTTGGAGCAGTTGCTTTAATTTTTACGCCATATCGCCCTGCACCTTGCTTTACAATTTGGGGTTCATCGAGTTCGAGTTCGCAAAGGCTGGGCTGAACAACACCATATCCCGTTTCGCTAACCTGTGCAAGAGCATCTTTCATTTTATCATAATGCATTTTTGCCTGCGCGAGCGAACGAATTTGGGCTATAAGTTCAAAATCGTTGTTGATATTCATACCACACTGCATACTCAAAACCTGATAGAACAAGCCTTCTTTTGGCATAAGGTCATAGACAATTCTACCTTCTCCCATTTCAACTGCACTTAAAACAAGTGGCTCAAACCTTTCGCTTTCTTCAAAGAGAACCGCTCCCTTATCAAACTCACCTATTTTAGTAACTCCATTGCTAACGCGTTTGAGTTCTTCGGCGACTTCGGTAATAATTTGGTTATCAAATGGAAGCGCAGTCATCCATTGAGGCATATTAATTTCGACACTTACTATAGGAAATTCCTGCAAAATCTTATCGAAAGTATTTGCGACATCTTTTTCATTTAATTCACTAGCATTGATAGCCAAAACGCCCACATTGTATTTTTGTTGCAGGCTTAAAACAAGGTCTTTTGTTTCCTGTGATTTTGGTTTTGCGCTATTGACGGCAATAACAAAAGGCTTGTTATGTTCGCGCAACTCGCGAACCAATCTTTCCTCTGCGGGAACATAATTTTGTCTAGGGATTTCTCCAAAACTTCCATCAGTTGTGAGTAAAACCGCAACGTTACAATGCTCGGTAACTACCCTACTTGTCCCCAATTCGGCAGCGCGCTCAAATGGCATTTCCTCATCGCTCCAAGGTGTTTTGACCATACGAGTTTTGCCGTCTGGGCTAAGATGCCCTTGTGCGCCTGCGACAAGATAGCCTACGCAATCTATCATACGAACATTTGCGAGGACGTTATTTCCTAAATCAACGCGAACACTTTGGGCTGGAACAAATTTTGGTTGCGTAGTCATTATAGTATTCCCGTCTGCGCTTTGCGGTAGTTCGTCAAGGGCGCAAGCGTGGAGATTTTGTTCTGTAATATTGGGCAAAACAAACTGCTCCATAAATTTAGTTATAAAAGTTGATTTCCCCACGCGGACAGGTCCAACCACACCGACATACAAATCGCCATTTGTGCGCGAGGCAATGTCGTGATATATGTTATAAGGGTTCATAAATTCCTACTCCTTTTTGAACTGCTACATAAATGTATGCACGGAGCAAAAAAGTTAGAACAAAGAAAAAAGAGCACAAGGCTCTTTTTACTATTCTTCGTCATCGTGAGAGTGTTCTTCCTCAACGATTACATAATCACTTTCGAGCAAGTGTCCAACAAAGTGGTAGTATTGCTCTCCTTCGTCGTTTGTAAGGTTTGCGTTAGTGTAATGCAAGTAGTAGTTTGCTTCATTGTGTTGAACAAAGTAGAACACATTGTTTCCGTCCACATCAAAGTTTGCAGCCAAGTCTGTTCTTGCTGTTTCACTAGCTGGAATTGGGGTGGTTGCAGTTTGTCCAGCTTCTGTATATTTGATGCATTTTAAAGTGCTGTCAGCGATATAGTAAACATAGTCGCCATTAATTTCTACAAGATTTTCAAGCACATTTACACCGCTTGCAACGAGTGTGCCATTTGTTTGGTTTGCACGTTTGAAATATGTGTCAGTGCCGTCATAATAAATCACTGCAACGCCCTGCTCACTTGAAACGAGTGAGTAACTAGCAATGCGAGGGCTGTCGCTTGAAGAAGTTGACACTTGAATAGAAGAAACTTGAATTGGGTTTTTCAAAGTTGAGTCGATTGCATAAATTGTAGCACTAAGCCCCGGATTTGTAGCAACTGCCTTTGTGTAGTAGAGGTAATTCCCTTTTGTACCCTTAATTACGTAAGTTTCTTCTTCGTTGTTGAAAACATCGCTAGTTTCCTTGGTACTGAGGTCATAGGCTTTCAAAATTGTGCCAGTTTTTCCATCTTCCATATTTTCAGTAAAGTAAATTTTCTTGTCAATGTCGTAAACTTGGTCGTTGCTGTTTTGATAACTTGGGAGAGCAACCTCGTTTGTCTTTTCGCTCAAAGTTTTCTCTGCCTTTCTGCCGTTCTCAAAACTAAACACTTTCAAGACACTTCCATCTCTAACAATTTGATAAACAACGCCGTCAACTTCGTAAATTGTCATTGCAACGTTTGAATTGTCCTGCTCTGTTGAATAAATCAATTCTAAACTTCCACTACGGTCAAGTTTGGTGCGATAGAAGTTAAGTTTTTTACTCAAAACCTCTTGTTTTCCATCCTTTAAGTGGTTAGGAGTTGTAAAATAGAGGTAATCGCCAAAAATGTAGAGATTTGCGTACTCAAAACCAGCTACTTTTGGAACAAAGACATCAATATCATTAAGTTCCATTGTTTCATCTGTTTCGACACAGCCATCTTCGTGATAAATTGCTGGATTTTTCTCAACAACCTTGCCAGCATTGAGTTTTACACGATAGATAGCAGTATGTTGAATGCTACCATAATTATTAGTGTCGAGAACTTCGGTTGTGTTCATATATCCGTTAACGAAATAGAGATAATCGCCCTTCTGCACAGCAAGACCGCCGTTACCAACAACGACATCGTTTGCATTAGGGTTTTCAGGCAATTTTCCCAAGCCACCACAACCAGCAAAACCAAACATTGCGACAGCGAAAACTGCCAAACAAAGTGTGCTATGTTTAAAAAATATTGAAAATTTCATCTAGTTTCTCCTTGAAAGTTAGCACGGCGAGCGCGCACACGTAATCATAAAACTATCATATAATACCATTAAATAACGATTTAGTCAATTAATTAAAGTAAATAAAAGGAATTAATTATGAAAAAATTTGAGCCTGACCCACAACCTTTTACACCGCAAGTTTCCCAGCCTCCTACGCAAAGTCAGCAATTTGACCTAAACAAATTATTGCAAATATTGCCCAAATTAAACCTTGGAACATTGTTTGGAGCAAAAAATAATGAGCCTCCCGCGCCACCACCTCCAAATACAGCGACTAATTATATACAACATCAAAACAGAATTGAAACAATGAAAGTAATCTCAAAACACACTCAAACAATCCAGCGAATTCGCGAAGAAAATGGGCAAAAATGAGCAAATTTAGAAAAACTATGCGCAAAATTGTTTGCATAGTACCCTGCATAATATAAAAAAAGAGGTAGAATCCTCTTTTTTATATAAAGGTTAAAATGTCAATTTACTGAAATTTCTCGATGCGCTACGCTTTCTCGAAAAGACAAGAAGGCTTTACATTCTAACATTCTCGCCTGTTTCGGCATTTTGATACATAACCCAATAACCTTCACCCTCTGGTTCATTTATTTTTATAGGCAACCACTGGCAATAATCAACTAAACTATTTGGCGGTGCGGTACTGCGTGATGGTGCTGGAATTCCATAACAAAGATGCGTAACGACCGCGCCATCAAATAACTTACCTAAAATATAGTGTTGGCTACCATCATCGGAATAACTCACCTTTACCCATTCCGTATTTTGAACCAAGTCCTCCAACTCTTTAAAATGAGGAAATCGCTCAAAAAGTTCATCAAGTTGGGGTTGAATAAGTGCATAAAAATTTGCGCCATTTTCTGTAATTTCTGCAGACTCGGGTTCTTTTTCTTTCGCCGTTTCAATTTCTTCCTCTTCTTCGTATCGTTCAGACAAGGCTCGCAATTCTTCTATATCGGGCTCTTTTTCCAGCACTTCATCAATCTCGCGCTCGCTAATTTCGCTAAAAAGTTCGTCATAGCCCTCTTTTGCCTGTGCGTTCTGCCCACAAGCAACCCCTTGCACATAACCGTCCTTGACGATTGCAAGAAGCATTGTGATTTTATCGCTATCGGGCGCGCCTACAATTTTAAAATTGTAATCCGTGGGATTTTTTACATCATTATAAATATATTTTTTATCGCCAATTTTTACCGCCAAAAAAAGCGGAGTTATATCATCTGGGACATTGAAAACGCGCAAAAAACCAGTCATATTGCCCTGACCTGTTAGAGTAGCAAGACCTCGCACAGATTTTGGCTCCGAATTGTGATAGTCTGCAATTTGCGTAATAATAATATTTCTTGTAATCATTTTTGCTCCTAAAAATCTTTATAATATTATATATTACTTTCGATTTCAAATGTTGCGCGAACGGCGACTAAAAAAGAGAAAAAATCGCTAAAAATAGCGACTTATAAAATATTTTCTTTTTTCAATTCATTAAAAAGGCAAACATATTGCTCTTTTTCAAGTGTTTCAGCGCGAGCTGTTGGAGAAAGTCCACAATTTTGCAAGATTTGGTTGGCTTTCTCTCTATCTATTCCAAAACCTTGCATTAAGTTATTTGCGAGCGTTTTTCTACGCATTGCAAAACAAACTTTTACTACTTTTGAAATTTCCTTAATATTTTCGGCGTGCTGTGGGTTGATTTCAAGAGAAATAACGGCGCTGTCCACATTTGGTTGCGGAGTAAAAAGTTGACGAGGGACATCACGCGTTTTCCTCACCTCTCCATAAAGCCCTAAAACAACAGAAATTCCGCCATAATCTTTTGAATTCGGTTTTGCGCAAATTCGGTCAGCAAGTTCTTTTTGCAACATAACCGTTATACTTTTTATCGCAAGTTCGCTTTCAATCAAATAGAAAATTATCGGTGTGCTGATGTAATAAGGCAAATTTGCAACGACTCTAAAAGGCTTGTTATCAAATTTTTTTGCAATTTCTTGCGGGTCAAGTTTTAGAATATCCCCAAAAACAACTTCAACATTGTTATGCGCTTTTAAATTTTCTTTTAGAATTGGTTCAAGTGTTTTATCAATTTCTACACTAACAATCTTGCCTTTGGTTGCGTTTGCAATTTCATTAGTCAGTGCCCCCGCACCCGCGCCGATTTCAAGAACATTATCTTCACTGGTTACTCCAGCATCAGTAACAATAGCTTTCAATAGATTTGTATCTGTCAAGAAATTTTGTCCAAACTTTTTCTTAAACTGGAAATTTTCTGTTTTCATTCTAACCTCATTTTATCAAAGAATTTTAAAGTATTCGTAGTTGTTATTTCGTCAATTTCTTCCGCCGATAGCCCTTTTAATTCGGCAATTTTATCCGCGACAAGTGCGGTGAATTTTGGTTCATTGATTTCGCGTCTAAATGGCTCGGGAGTAAGATAAGGAGCATCTGTTTCGACCATAAATCTGTCTAGCGGAATAAGTTTTACAGCTTCACGCAATTCGTTTCGTTGTTTAAAAGTTACAAGACCAGTCAGAGAAATCCACAAACCTAAATCTAGCGCGCGTTTTGCAATTTCGCTATCACCCTCAAAGCAATGAATTACCCCACGCTTAACCAAGTGTCTATTTTGCTCGTATATTTCAAAAAAATCGTCCCAAGCATCTCTAACGTGAAAAATTACAGGTAAATCAAATTGGTTAGCAAGCTTCATTTGCTCGATGAGAACTTCTTTCTGCCTATCTTTATGTTCAGTGCCGTAGTGATAGTCAAGACCGATTTCACCAACTGCAACTACCCTTTCATTATTTAAAGATGATAGTAAAAATTTCTCTGTTTCATCGTCATATTCAGTAGCGCACTCTGGGTGAACACCTAATGCGCACCAAACGCGAGAATTTTTAGCAACTTCGAGGCTAGTTTTACTCGATTCGTAAGAAAAACTTGGGCAAACAACTGCGCCCACCCTATCGGTTTTCAAGCCTTCCAAAATTTCATCTAATTTTTCGGCTAATTTTTCGTGATTAATGTGTGAATGTGTGTCTATTAACATAATTTTTGTTTATCCTTTTAATAGATTATACCAAGGAAATGAAAAATAGTAAAGGTTTTTAGTAATGATTGGCATATTTTTTTCATAACAATTTATATGCGCAAAATATGGTTTTTTATGGTTCTAGCGAGCCTTTGCACTTTGCTTTTTACAAATCCAGAGGGCAGTATTAATGCTATGATGAATGCTGGGGCTGATGCTGTTACATTGACAATAAAGTTACTCGGCATCTATGCCGTATGGCTTGGCATAATCGCGCTTGTTGATGCGTGTGGGGTGTCGGAAAAAATTGCTTCTCTACTTGACCCAGTTATTGACTGGCTATTTGGAAAAACAGACAAAGATACAAAAAAATATATAGCCCTTAATATGTCCGCTAATATTTTGGGAATGGGCAACGCGTGTACACCTACGGGGCTCAAAGCAATGGCGGGGCTGGACAAGCAAAATAATTCAACAACAGCTTCAACCGCAATGATTATGCTTGTCGTCATTAATGCAACAAGCATACAACTAATCCCTACAACAATTATTGGACTTCGTCAACAATATGGCAGTATAGCTAGTAGCGACATAATTTTGCCTACAATAATTTCCACATTAGTATCTACTATACTCGGTGTTTTATTAGTAAAGTTATGTTCAAAATTAAGTAAAAGGCGGAAAAAGGAATGAGTTTGAGCGTTTTTATCACGCCTGCCTTAATCATTTTGCTTTTAATCTATTGCGCAAAAAAGAAAATCAACTGCTATGGCACTTTTGCAGAAGGAGCAAAAGGAGCAATTCAACTTTGCCTTGATGTGCTTCCTTTTTTAGTTGCAATATTTGTTGCAATTCAACTATTCAAAATTAGTGGACTAGCCTCGATTACTGCTGATTTGCTTGCGCCTGTTATGAATTTAGTAGGTATACCAAAAGAACTCACCGAACTTATGATTATTCGCCCATTTAGTGGTAGCGGTAGCATCGTAATCGCAGAGCAAATTTTTTCTGACTTCGGTGCCGATAGTTACATAGCACGATGCGCAAGTGTCATTATGGGAAGTAGTGAAACAATATTTTACGTAGCAACAATTTATTTTAGCCAAACAAAAGCAAAACGCTTACTTTATGCTATCCCCGTTGCTCTCGTGGCGACAATCGCAAGTTCAATTGTTGCGTGCCAAATTTGTAAGATAATGTAACGTGATAGTTGACTTATTAAAACTAATTATGATATAATTTACAAAAATTTTAGGGGCTAATATGCAATCATATTATTATAATCTAGAAAACGAGCAATTCGATTTATTTCGTGATTTTACTTTGGAAGAACTCCTCAAACAAAAGAATGAAACACGGCTTAACATCATAATTCCGCGCGAAATGGAAAATATGGAAGAAAAACTAGATAACCTCCTTTCAAAACTCGATGGAACAAAAGTTTTTTGCAATAATGTGATTATGAAATATGATGTTGATTACATTTCAAGCGGAGAAGAAATCGAAAATTTGAAGGCTTTTGCTGAATATTTTGAAACAAAAAACTTGGGCATCTCAATCCAACTTAAAGAATTAAGGGCTGATTTTGATAACTTTCTCGTAGCTAAACAAGAAATTGAAAGTTTTGTTGATAAAGTTAATAATCTCACTATTGAAGAAAATGGAGCAAAAGTCCCATTGTCGCCCATTGAAAAATTTGTAGTCGCTTATGAATATGTGGCAAATCGCGTTTATAACGAAGATGAAAATTTCTTTAATGAAGATATGCGCAACTGGATTGGTGTGCTCACTGGCGACAAAATTATTTGCACAGGCTATTCTTCCCTGCTAAAATGCATTTGCGATTATATGTTCAACCCAAACGAATTAATTTGCGAAACTCAAGGACTCGAGGTTTTTGATAAAAACAATAATTCAATCGGAATGCACGAAGATAATGTTATAATCATAAACGACCCAAAATACAATTTGTGCGGAATGTACATCACAGATGCGTGCTGGGGCTCACCCCAAGGCGACAAAAAAGTTTCATTTGAATACGCAATGCTTCCACTTACTAAAATTTTCGAGCATAAAAACAATAAATTCTTATTTGACGAGGGCATATTCCTTTACAAAGAGTTAAATCCCGACATTGAACCAACAACTCCACGATTAAAAAATGAAAACAAGTTAATTTCTCGTGAAGAGCCGATTGTAACCGACTTGTTTAATATTTATGGACTCTCCCCATTAAAAGAAATGAAACAACAACTTAATTTTCAAAAACAAAAAGAAATTGAGCGCGAGAAAATCGAAGCAATAAACGAACAAAAAGAACTCGAAATCCTCGAAAAACTCAACGTAATTGAAACGGAATACAACCTGCAAAATGTTATGGCGACGAATTTTCCTTCGATGCTTTCGCTCGAAACAAGCGCAAAATTTCCAATTTTAAATGAAATGCAAGAATATTTCAAACAACTCAATTTCGACTCACTCGACGACATTGATATACTAAAATTGAGAGAATATTGCACATTTTTAAATAATAATCGCGATAATTTAAAATCTATCGTTAATATTTCAATGAAAGAACAAATCAAACACAGCATTCTTCAAAAAGAAAAAATTTCCGCGCTCGACCACATTCTTGTTGACCGAGTGATTCAGCAATTTAATGAGCAATATCACGCACAAGAGCAATATTTACTCGATAATGCAAAAGATTTTCTTTACACCGCCCCAATAGATGAAAGAGCACTATACAACGGGCTTCGTGGCGTGGCTCAACTCAAAGGTTTACAAAAAACAGAAGAAATTGAGAAATTTGCATACGACTCACTCGCGCTAACTCGTGAACTTTCTCAAAAAACTTTTGAGCATCAAATTGAACAACAAAGATAAAAACTCCCAAACGGGAGTTTTCTTTTTTTATTCTTCTACTTGATTTTCTTGTTTAGGTTGATAAATTCTAAATTTAAGTTTGCCAAGTTCAATATCAGCATCAACTGTAACTTTAGCGCCATTTGTAAGTTTTCCTGACAAAATTTCATCAGCCAATTTATCTTCAATTTCTTGCTCAATTACTCTACGCAACGGACGCGCACCATAATCAGCGGTATATCCCTTTTGTACGAGATATTTCAACGCATCTTCGGTAAATTTGAGTTCAATATTTTGAGCCTTCAACTTCTTAACTACTTTTGTAATCAAAAGTTTTGCAATGCGCGCAAGTTCTGGTTTTGAAAGTGATTTAAAAATCACAATTGAGTCAATTCGATTAAGAAATTCAGGTCGGAACTGCCCCTTAATTGCGTGGTTTAAAATTTCGCTTGCCTCTTCATCAAGTTGCGCAATTTTTTCTTCATCTTCCTCCTGCTCGTAAATCTCACGATTTTTCTTATATCTAGGGTCGCTTACCCCCGCATTACTTGTCATTATAATAATTGTGTTTTTAAAACTTACAGTGCGTCCGTGGCTGTCCGTAAGCCTACCATCGTCCATAACTTGAAGTAGGATATTAAACACATCAGGGTGCGCCTTTTCAACCTCATCAAACAATACGATAGAATATGGCTTTCTACGCACTTGCTCCGTAAGTTGCCCGCCGTCATCGTGCCCAACATATCCAGGTGGTGAACCGATGAGTTTGCTGACAGAATGCGATTCCATATACTCACTCATATCAAGTCGAATGATAAGATTTTCGTCATCAAACATAGCGGCAGCGAGTGCTTTGCTGAGTTCGGTTTTTCCAACACCAGTTGGCCCAAGAAACAAGAATGAACCTATTGGACGATTTGGGTCTTTAAGCCCAGCGCGAGCACGGCGAATTGCTTTGCTTACTGCAACAACTGCTTGGTCCTGCCCAATAACTCTATCGTGGAGCAAGTTTTCAAGCCCCATTAATTTGTCCCTTTCGCTTTCAGTCAACTTTGTTACTGGAATGTGTGTCCACGCGCTAACAACTCGGGCAATATCGTCAAAGCCTATGCTTGCGCTGTTGTCCTTGCTTTCAAATTCCGCCTGCATTTGTTCAATTTCTTCTGTAATATGCTTGATTTCTTCGCGTATTTGAGCTGCTTTTTCATAATTTTGAGCGACAACAGCCTCTTTTTTGTCATTTTCAAGGCGCACAAGTTCCTCTTTTTTCTCTTTTAACGGGGTTGGCATCGTTGTTCCACTAACTTTTGCCCTACTGCTTGCCTCGTCAATTAGGTCGATTGCTTTGTCTGGCAAACTTCTATCCATAATATACCTATCACTCAAAGTTGCAGCAGCATCAATTGCCTCATCGGTGATTTTGACATTATGAAATGCCTCGTAACTATCTCTAAGCCCTTTCAAAATGCGAATTGTCTGCTCTACAGTTGGAGGGTTGACGATAACAGGTTGAAATCTGCGTTCAAGTGCTTTATCCTGCTCAATAAACTTGCGATATTCATCAGTTGTGGTCGCACCAACAGTTTGCAATTCACCACGAGCAAGATACGGCTTTAGCATATCGGCAGGACTAATCTCACCCTTGTCGCCCCCCGCTTGCGCAAGAGTGTGCAACTCGTCAATAAATACAATAATATCCTTATTTTTCGTTATTGTTTCCACTGCATTTTTGAGCTTCTCTTCCATACTTCCGCGATATTTTGTCCCCGCCATTAATGAACCCAATTCAAGTGAAAAGATAGTCTTATTTTTGAGCAAATCAGGGACATTTCCATCAACAATAGCCTGCGCCAGCCCCTCAACAACTGCTGATTTGCCTACACCTGCTTCACCAATAAGAACAGGGTTGTTTTTTGTCTTACGGCAAAGAATTTCAATCACACGCTCAATTTCTTCTTCGCGTCCGATTACTGGGTCTATTTTATTTTGTCTTGCCTTTAAAGTGAGGTCTGTGCCAAGATCAAGCAAACTTTTTGGCAACGTGCTACCATCATTCTTTGCGTCAACTTTTTCCGTCTTATCAGTTTCACCATACGATTCATTTCTCAACGCATTAAGAACATCATATTTCAAGGTTTCAATGTTAAGGTTAAAACCGCGTTCAAGCATAGTTAATGCAGCACTTCTATTTGTCGCGAGCATTGCAAGCATAATGTGCTCCGTTCCCACAAAAGTGTGTCTTAATCTAGCAGAAATTTCTTGACTTGCGCGCAAAATTTCTTTTACGAGTGGGGTCAAATCAATTTCGGAACGATTTATACTTGGACTTTTTTGCACATTTTCGTCAAAAAGTTGCAAGTAGCTTGCACTTGTAACGCCATATTTTTTCAAGATTTTGCTAGATAAGCATTCTTCTACTGAAATAATACCAAAAAGCAAATGCTCCGTTCCAAGTTCGAGATGCCCGCTACGATTTGCTAGTTCACCTGCATTTTGCAAAGCCACCTCGACTAATTGAGTAAATCCGTTATTATTTTGTGAAAACATAATTTATTCCTCCTTTTTTCCTTCAATATTATCAATTTGACGTTTTAGTGCAGCGGCTTCTTCATACCTTTCTTCTGCCACGGCACAACGCAAACGTTCCTTTAAGTTGTCCACCTCGCTCGCTTTTGGCAACGCACTCGCTCGCAATTTCACCTTCTCAATTGGTGCTGGCCTATCATTGTAAAAATTTTTAATCGCTGGCTCAACAACTTCATTTAAATATTTATAACACTCTGGGCAATTTAATCTGCCAGTTTCCAAAAAATCCTTGCTTGTAAAACCGCACACTGGACAAGAAATCACGCGGCGCGAAGGCTTACGTCTTGCAAAAGCAACTGGAAAATCGAAAAATTCGCCAATTATCGGTTCAATAAACTCATCAAATCCACGTTCTTTCTTTGCGCATTCCGCACACAAATGTTGTTCAGTTCGTTGTCCATTAATATTTAACCAAGAAAGGTGCGTTGCAGGCTTCCCACATTTATCGCAATAATACATAGTTTTCTCCTTTTATTCCTCAAAATTTTTTATATCTTTTAATAATATTCGCTTTAAAATTTGCGCACGAAGGTGATTTTCTAGTTTAAACGGATTTGACAAAGCATTTGGGCTTGTCGCCGTTTTTAGCACCTCGACCTGTGCATCATCAAGCGCGCCACGATTTGCAAGTTCGTCAAGTATATAGCACGCAGTTCGATAATCAATATCTTGCCCCAATCTATCAAAAATAGCAGACAGCCAAACAGAATTGTGGTCATCAGCACGCATAATTGTAATATGCCCGCCCCCGCCTCGCTTGGACTCTGTTATAAAACCGCGCTCATAATTGAATCGAGTTGAAAGCACGTAATTAATTTGACTAGGTGCAACATTAAAGTAGTTTGCAAGTTCATTTCTACTTATATCCAAATGTTCAGCCTCCCCCAGCGTATCAATTATAAATGCTTCAATTATATCAGAAATATTTGACACGACAATCTCCTTTTATAAGTTTGACTTTCTTTGACCTTATTATACTACTTGAATATTTTGTTGTCAACACTTTTGGTCAATTTTTTAAAAATTTACTCAAATTCCCTAGAATAAAGGTTTTGACAAACATAAGTTTTTGTGTTATAGTTCCTGTAAAGGAGATTATCGTGGAAAGAGTCATTTTACATTGCGACCTAAACAACTTCTACGCATCGGTTGAATGCGTTCAAAACCCCGTGCTTTGGACAAAACCCGTAGCGGTTACAGGCAACCCACGCACACGCCACGGCATAATTTTAGCGAAAAACGAGGTGGCTAAAAAGTATGGTATTAAGACCGCGCAAACGATTTGGGAGGCGAAAAAACTCTGCCCTAACTTGATTTGCTTGCCACCACAATTTGAGATTTATCAAGAATATAGCCGTAAAGTGCGAGAAATTTATCAGCGTTTTACCGACCAAGTCGAAAGTTTTGGCCCCGATGAATGTTGGCTTGATGTTACACACTCGCAAAATCTTTTTGGCACAGGCGAACAAATTGCAAACAAGTTGCGCGCGCTCGTTAAGCAAGAAACAGGGCTTTCTATTTCCGTTGGAGTATCTTTCAATAAGTATTTTGCAAAACTAGGCAGCGACCTCAAAAAGCCTGATGCAACAACAGTCATCTCTCGCGAGAATTTTCGCGAAAAAATCTGGCACTTACCCGCCGATACACTTATATTTATTGGCAAACGAACATATTTAAAACTCAATAAACTAAATATTTTTACCATTGGTGAACTAGCACGTGCTGATGAGCGAATTTTGTCGCAACACTTTGGAATTTTGGGTCCACAATATAAAAAAGTGGCTAGCGGTGAGGATATGACTGAAATTTTACACCAAAATTCGCTAGACGAAACAAAATCAGTTGGCAATGGAATGACAGCTATTCGCGACCTTAAAAATCGCGAAGAAGTGGAGATTATGGTGCTTACTCTTGCAGAAAAAGTTACTTTTCGTATGCGCCAAGCTGGACTTATGGGGAAAACGGCTTCGTTAAGCATTAGAAACAGCGACCTTAGCCACAATTCTCACTCCCTCACCACTCAAAATCCTATTGATAATGCGAGCGATTTTTCTAAAATGTGTATGCAGATTTTTGATAAACATTGGGGCGGTCAAGATAACTATTCCATACGTTCCGTGCGTGTATCAATGAGTAATCTCGTACGCGCCGATAAGGCACAACAAATCAACCTCTTTGAATTTGAAAAGTCTGAAAAATTGAGAAAATTAAATGAAAGTTTGGATAAAATTCGTGATAAATATGGATATTATGCAGTCCGTCGTGCCAAAACAATTGAACGTGATTTTATCAACTATTACGAAGCCGATGAAGAAGATACAGAAGAATAAAAAAGAGCCGTTTGGCTCTTTTTTATTATAAACTTTTATTTTACATAAATTAATGTTGCATTTCTTGATTGTCTTCTATTCTTTTTTGCAAATTCTTATTAAACAATTCAAGCAAATTATCTTCGCTTTCGTCTTGAATTTCGCTCTCGCAACCTTTTACAAGGTCAAGTCCGAGTTCTTTACGCAACTTATTTACTTCTTGAATTAGGCGATGTTCATAATGGTCGACCAAATCATCAATCCAAATTTCAACCTGCTCTTGGACATAAGAATTAACACTATGTTTGAGGCTTTGATATGAGGAACTCAATCTATCATCCTCTTCGACAATCGCCTTCGCGCGCTCGTAGTCAATCCCCATCAATTTTGAAAGAACATAGGCTTCATTTTTCTCGGCAGCTAAATCAATAAACTTATCGAGGTCAAATTGGGAAAGTTTGCCACCAAATTCGAATTCAAAAGAACGATTGGCACGCTCGACCGCGTCCCAGATTAGAGGCATTTGCTCCCTGTCTGATAAATCCTCGCCAATATAATTATACGCTACGCAAAAAAGCGAGCAAAGTCTTGTTCCAAAGGCGCAATTGTTGTCGGAGTGGTTGAGGTAGCGTTCAAGCAACATATCCCTTATTTCCATTGGGTCAGTAAACTCGTGTCTTTCAATAACACTACGAACACGTTCCACACTAGGATAATTCCCCAAATTTTTCAGTGCTTGTCCGCATTTCTTAATATCTTTTTCCGCAATTTCAAAAACGTCATTCTTTAAATCCAGCGGTTCAGAAATTTTTGACATTATTTGGGCATCATCATCAATAATTTTATAATCAAATTCGGCAATTTTCATAATACTACCGCCCTTTTGTTTTTACAATTATAGCATATATATCAAAACTTGTCAAGATAAAGCAAAAAAGTGCAAACTGCACTTTTTAATGTTTTTATAATGTTCTTTCACAACTTGTTTCGTTGGTCAATTCTTTTGAATTATTTCCAAACACAGCCTCACAAACTGAAGTTTCAAGTTCAGGAATAAGTTCATAGAGTGGGTTTATTCTTGAAGCCTCTTCTCTAATTTTAGTGATTTCTGATTTTCCTTTGGCACGAAGCACGGCTTGCAAATGAGCGTACTCATATGATTCAACAGAAAATTCAGTCAAAGGCAAAGTAAGAATTTTTCTGCCCTTTTCCATCTTGTCGCCACAAAACCAAGTACTGCCGTTAACGATAGCAAAACTTTTTTCCGCATTATCTTTGTTATAAATATTTATATAGTCCCCATTACAATAATCTCCCAAAGTCCACTTGTCGCTAGAGTTTTTATTTAAACTTTTAACCAAGTTTTCGGCAACCACTCTACTTGAAGTTTGAATATATGGAGCAACAGCTTCAGCAAAAGCATCACTTGCATAAGAAAGATAATCATAATCCAATTTTGTTTTGCTCATAACGCTTCCAACATCAGACAAAGCATCTTCAGCTTCAAAATCAATACCCTCATCAGCATAACAACCCAATATTTTAATAGTGGTTTCCTGTGCTTTTTCTATCTTATCTCTACCCTCATTGCTAATCAAACTTTCGATATCTGATAAAAAATCTGCAGCATATCCAGCACCATAATCATATGCTATTTCATCAATAGTTTCCTGCGCCTTTTCTATTTCGTCTCTATCTTTATTGATTTCATCCACCACTTCTGGAAAACTTTCATACTCTTCATAACAACGTCCATCAAATTCAAACTCAACTTCAACGACATTTTCCTTTATCTGCTTTAAAGCAAATTTGATTTCGTTATTTAAATTTTGCATAATAAACTCCCTTTTAGTACTTTTATGACATTATAACACGTATTCTTTATTTTGTCAATACTGAAATAAAATAATTAGATATCCATATTTGACACCACTTTGACACCACTTTTTGAGCAATAATGTGCAGAAAAAACAAAAAACTCAAAGTCGCGTGATTTCTCACAAAACTTTGAGTTTTTGGCTTACCTAAGCCGTTTTTTGATTGGTGGGAGCTCAGGGATTCGAACCCCGGAAGTCTTCCGACAACAGATTTACAGTCTGCTCCATTTGGCCACTCTGGAAAGCTCCCATAAGAAAGAGGCTTGTCGCCTCTGATGGAGCTGGCGAAAGGAATCGAACCTTCAACCTGCTGATTACAAGTCAGCTGCTCTGCCAATTGAGCCACGCCAGCATAATATCCTTACGGATTATTGAATTAGTGGGACTTACCCAATTTCGGTATTTACATACCAATGGTGCCCCAGGGGGGACTCACGTTCGCTTTAATCAAGCAGTCCCCGCCTTTTGAACCCCCGTCATTGCAGGCGGATTAACAACCACACATTATGTGCCAAATTGCAATCCGGGAGGTTCGAGTCCCCGATGTTTTAGGTATGTCTATACCAATGGTGCCCCAGGGGGGACTCGAACCCCCGACACAAGGATTTTAAGTCCTTTGCTCTACCAACTGAGCTACCAGGGCTTGTAAAAACAAGCAAATTGTTTGTTATGCCCAGTTTCAGGATTGACCTTAATGGTGGGACTTCAAGGACTCGAACCTTGGACCATCCGGTTATGAGCCGGACGCTCTAACCAACTGAGCTAAAGTCCCTTATAAAATAAGGTCAGTCCTTAAATAATCGCCTCAAAGAAAACTTTGAGAATGGCGACTCAGAAGGGGCTCGAACCCTCGACCTCCGCCGTGACAGGGCGGCGCTCTAACCAACTGAGCTACTGAGCCAAGGTAAGTTATACCTTACTGGTCGGGGTGGAGGGGCTCGAACCCCCGACCCCATGGTCCCAAACCACGTGCGCTACCAACTGCGCTACACCCCGTAAGACGATATAACGATTAAATGATACATTAAAATTTATATTTTGTCAACAAATTTTACGAAATTTTTTAAGATTTTTTTAAATTTCTTTATCATATATATTGTATGCGACTAAAAATTGAGTGTTTCCGTGATTTTTTGCGTTATTTTTGACTAAATTATCTTTAATTTAATTTCGAATGGTTCACCATGCCCCGCATAAACTTTAAGAGGCTTGCTTAATCTATCAATTTTAAACAAACTGCGTTTCAATTCCGCACTATCCCCCGTAGGCAAATCAGTTCGTCCGACGTATCCCTCTGCAAACATTAAATCACCACAAAAAAGCATTCCATTCCCTAAAAGCGACAAACTACAATCAGTATGCCCTGCTGTTTTCAAAACTTGAAACTCAACATTGCCAACTTTTATATTTTCCCCATCCTCAACAAACACCGCGCTGTCCATATCAATCTTGAACTCTCTTGAAGAATGCAAAAATGAAGCGTTTAATTTTGCATTTTGCATATTATAAAAAGCTTTTTTAGACATAAAAATTTTTACACCAGCACGCGCCCACTCTTCAATATAATAAATATGGTCAAAGTGTGCGTGAGTAATAAAAACACTAAAACTTGTGGAACTATGCATTGTGCTACGCAAAGTATCTTGTGTTAGTATTTGCAATTTTTTATTGCGTAACACTTCATTTATTGCATTAATCGAATGACTAGTGTCCACAATTAAATATTGCCCATTATCCTCAATAATATAAGTATTCGCTAGATAATCGCCGTCAATTTTTAATACCTGCATAATCAAAATCCTCCCAAATAATTTTATCAAAATTTTTTGACTTTGGCAATTTTTTTGGGTATAATTATTAAATAAATAATTGAGGAGTGTTTTACAAAAATGAGAGATTTAACTAAAATGATGCACCCAAAATCAATAGCAATTGTAGGAGCAAGTGCAAAACTTGGCTCTGTTGGAAATGAATTAGTTTTACGCGCGACAACAGCGGGATTCAAGGGCAAAATTTTTGCAATTAACCCAAAATGTATGGATATTGAAGGTTTGCCTTGCTATGCTAGTGTAGCGCAAGTACCTGAAAGCATCGACCTTGCGATAATTGCAGTGCCTGCCGTGGCTGTGCTTGGTGTTTTGGAAGATTGTGTGCAAGCGAACATTAAAAATGCAGTTATAATTTCAAGCGGTTTTAAAGAAACGGGAGAAAAAGGCGCTGTACTTGAAACAAATATTGCCGAGTTTGCACAAGCAAACGAAATGAACATAATAGGTCCTAACTGCCTTGGCATTATTAACACCGCAGACGATGTTTGTCTAAACGGATGTTTTGCCCCAATTCAACCAGTGGCTGGCTCGATTGGTTTTGCAACGCAATCGGGGGCTCTTGCAAGCGGAATTATCAACCTGCTTCCAACTCTTAAAACTGGGATTGCGCAAATGGTATCGCTTGGCAATCAATGTCAAATAAATGCACTTGATGTGATGGAGATGTGGGAAAATGACGACAAAGTCAAACAAATTTTGATGTATCTTGAATCTATTCCTAATCAAAAATTATTTAGAGAGGTTGCGACTCGCATTTCAAAGAAAAAACCGATTTTAATCATTAAATCTGGACGTAGTGCGCGTGGGGCGCAAGCGAGTGTTTCGCATACTGGTAGTCTTGCAGGAGACGACACAACGGCGACAGGATTATTTGCCAGTTGTGGAGTAATACGTGAAATTTATTTACGTGATATGTTTAATACAGCGCAAGTACTTGAAAAATGCCCTATTCCTCGTGGCGAAAAATTGGGTATTTTGACTAATGCTGGCGGTCCTGGAATTATGGCTACCGACACGGCGAACGATTTAGGGATTGAACTAGCTGATTTATACAAAAACACAACCGAAAAACTGCGCGCAATTTTACCGCCGCAAGCAAGTGTAGCAAACCCTGTAGACGTAATCGCAAGTGCAACTGCGGAGCAATATGAAGAGGCGGCAAACATTATGCTGGGCGCTCGTGAAGTTGATATGCTCCTCGTAATTTACCTATACATTGCAGGCAAAAACGACCTACGCATAACCGAAAGTTTGCAACGATTAAAGGAAAAATATCCTCACAAACCTATTGTTTCTGTATTTATGACAACACCTGAATATGACGATGATGTCAAAGAAGTCGTTCCTAACTGTGATATTCCAACATTTCGCTTTGTTATAGATGCTATGCACGGACTAGCGCGTTTAATTGAGCGAAAACATTATTTAGAACAAGAAAATGAGGCATTACCTGAATTTAAAGTTGATAAAGAGCGTGTCAAAAAAATCCTGACTGAATCGCAACTACTTGGCATTAACCAACTAACCACAATGCAAAGTTTGCAAATTTTTGAAGCATACGGCTTACCTATGCCCCGCTTTGGAATAGCGCAAACTCTCAAAGACGCAAAAGAAATTGCGCAAAAAATTAGTTATCCTGTTGTGCTTAAACTTTCGAGTAAAACGGTTACACACAAATCTGACATTGGCGGAGTTATCACAAATATTAAGAGCGAAGATGAACTAGTGTTCTGGTGGAATAGACTCGTGGACAGACTCAACAAGGCAAATTTGGTTGAGTCGCTAGACGGCATCGTGGTTATGCAACAGATTAGTGGTTCAAATCGCGAACTTGTTGCAGGAGTGGTGAAAAAAGGAGATGTACACCAATTTATGTTTGGTCTTGGCGGAATTTTTGTTGAAGCACTTAAAGAGGTTACGTTCCGCCCTTGTCCACTAACCATACAAGATGCTGATGCCCTTGTAAATGGAACAAAAGCAAAAAATATTATGGGCTTTATTCGTGGAGGAATGGCAACTGACCCGCAAATTATGCGCGAAACTCTGTTGCGTATCAGCAAGTTGGTTGAAGACTTCCCTGAAATCAACGAAATTGACGCCAACCCGCTTATGATAGATGAAAAAGGCAAACTTTTGTGCGTTGATGCTAGAATAGTTTTATAGAATATAAAAAATAGCGAATTAATCGCTATTTTTTCTATATATCAAGTCAACTTATCCGTGTTATTTGTTTCCGTATTCACTTGTGCATTCGTTTCACTGAATTTTGCAACTATTAATTTGTTATTTATTGCTGATTTTTCGAGGTCCACACTCCAATCCGTGCTTAATGGCGTGGTTTCATCGTAGATATACCAACCATCGAATGTGTACCCCGCGTATGCAACCGCACTAAAATGTATGGTTGTATCGCTATCTGTGTAGCCATTTATGCGCGCTTCTCCCCCAACCTCAGCAACGCAAGCAACACCGTTGAGTATTCCATTAGTAAAAATTGCTGTAAGTGTCATATCCTCAGTAATCGTAATAGTTAAAGGATTTGCTGTGTAAGTGTTTCCATTTCCATCTATCCAATACATAAAACCACAACCACTTGCAGTTATTGCAATTAAATCCTGTTCTGTCCCATAGTCGTGAACGCCTCCACCTGTTACGCTTCCTAAATTATTATCATTTGTTTTTAGTGTAATTGTATATGGATTTGGAGTCCACACGGCATATAAGTTGTATGTTTCACCACTTGTGGTTGTAAGTGTTGAAACGCTCGCGCCGTTGGAGTATGCAACCGCCCCACTCGCACTTGTTGCCCAACCAGCAAAAGTATGACCCGTTCGAGTGAAAGCATTAGCTGTTAGATTTGATGCCGTGCCATATGTATGCGTTGAGTTAGACATTGTGCCACTTCCACCATTCGCGTTGTATTTTACGTAATAAGTGTTCGCTGTCCACTTTGCATATAGGGTTGTTGGCCCTCCGCTTGATGGATAATTCGTTGCACTTGTACCTGTTGCAGTATAATATTGCGTGCCACTACCATTTGTGCTGGTGTAATATCCACCAAAAGTATAGCCCGTACGCGTTGGAATTGTAATTGCAGGCATTGGTTGCCCTAATAAAGCAGTTACACTTGAAGCTCCACTTCCACTTTGTAAATCTAATTTTACAGTAGCAGAAACTAATTTAGCTAATTCTGACAAGGATAAAATAGCTGCTGGACGTAAACCATAAAGTTTCGTAACGTTATGTCCTTCTACTGTGTCTAAACTTGAAGTACAACTTAATCTAGTTGCCATATAATTAAAGCTAGAATACCCTGTTCTCAACCAACAATAATACGAGGAGCTAGTTCCCTCTATTGTAGTACCATTCAGTACGCGGTCATCAACAGTAAGCCCCCACAAACCACCATCTTGTGAAGCTATTGAGCCACTTGACAAATAATATGTCTTGCTATTATAAACCTCACAATAAGATGGAAGCCAAAAACTATCATTATATGGAGGATTATCACTATCCCATTCGGATTGTGCCCAATCTGTATAACTACCACTATAACTATACAAACCATTATGATGCGCATAGTAAGTATAGGAATCTTTACTATAAACCCTTATATCTTCAGTTTGAGTTTTTTGCCACGTTGCATTTGCCGCACTCGGTGATTTTATAATAGTACTAAATTTTGAGAATTTTTCACTCAATTTTGTAAATATATTGCTTGTTGCATCACGTATTGTTGACTTTGAGTAATTACTGTAACGTGAATAAGTAATCCCAGGAGCAAATCCCGAATTTGAGAGACCATCTGTGTCATTATAGTACTCCAACACATAATTTGAATTCATCCAAATAGTTAAATATCCATTGCGTAAATAAGTTGCCTGCCATAAAATCGGTTGAGTTATATTCATTACACCATTACTACTAACAAAATATCCCATAGGAAAAACTATAGTACTTCCACTATTATCTGTACCACGAGTCGCAATGTTATGCGCTGTATATGTACCCGTATCTGTTGTATTATTAAAATATCCAATTGCTTCTAGTAAAGCATATACTGATGATTGATTTATAGCCCCACTTGTTGTATACAGATTCTCTATAGAACTAGTTGTCTCTGTTGTGGCATTTGGGGCATTATTTGTGATAAGGAAATATATTCCTGCGCCAGTACCCGCAAAAACCATTAGAACTATACCTATTATAATACCTACCCATTTTTTTGATATAGACATTACTTACTCCTATTTTTAATTTTTTAGATGCGATTAATTAAGGAACTTCTCGCCTTTTTATTGTTCCGTATTTTTAGTTATATATTCCGCTCAAATATTGAGCATATACATATCATACACAAAATAAACACCTTTGTCTTAACAAATACAAAATTGTATTAAAATTTTTTAAATTTCCGCATTATTTCACCCGATTAAACAATAAATATTATATTTTTCTACATTTTGTCAACGTCCTTGACATATTTTATCATTTAAAAACAAAAAGTGTCAAGTAATTTGGCGGACAATTTTCTCTATTTCTTGTTTTATGTCAAGTAATTTGGCATAATTAGTTATAGGAGAAAAAGAAATGAACAATATCTCGTTTTTTAGAAAACAACGTGGATGGAGTCAGTCGCAATTTGCGGAAAAAATCAAAGTCGCACGTTCAACAATTTCAATGTGGGAAACAAATGCTTCCGAACCTAGTTTTGAGCAAATAATCACAATGAGCCGTATTTTTGAAATCAGCCCGGAAGAACTTATGGGACAAGAAACAAACCTGCGTAAAGTAAACAAAATCCCAGTATTTGATAGCCTCGACAAAGTATCAAGCGCGCTTGAATACATTGAAACAACTCAAACTTATGGTAGCGACATTTTTGGATATATTGTTAACGACGAAAGTATGTCCCCTCGAATATTTAGAAACGATATTGTATTAATTTCTAAACAAACAAATGCACAAAACGGTGATATTTGTTTGTTGAAAATTGGAAATGACGAAATTATCCGAAAGATTAAAAAAGTTGAAGATGGGATTATGCTAATTCCGAACAATTTAAACAGCGAAACATTATACTTTTCAAAAAAACAAATAAAGCAACTTCCATTACGCATTATTGGCAAAGTTGTTGAGTTAAGAAGCAGTAATATAAAATAAAAGATTACACAATCAGGTGTAATCTTTTTAAATTAAAAGTCCAACAATTCGATTATTTTATTTTTATCAACAGCAGCAAGGAAGAGATACAATCTTGGACCTTTATCCTTGCCTAACAACAAGTTATAAACAACTTCAAAAAATCTCTTTTGTCTTGACTTGTCTTGCTCACCATTAAGTTTTGGGATTTCGTAAAGCAACGCTTGCATTTCATCAGTTGAAAGGTCCTTATTTTTAATATTATCAACCAAAACTTTAATCCAGTCTTTTTCTTCGTCATTTAAAGTATTAAAGAACTCAAGATTTTTACCTTCTAGAAGAGTTGATATTGAATCAGGACTATAATTTTTGAGCCAATAACTGATTTTTTCAAAGCGCTCTTCAATATCATCTCGTGTGCATTTGTCCCCGATTTTATTAAGTAAATCAACCAACAAATCAAGGTCAAAATTCACAATTGGAGCGAATGCAGCGATAGTTTGCGCACTAACTGGACAAGGCTTATAGTCTGGGCGAGCTGTCAATGCCATTTCCATTATGCGTTTAACAACATCATCACATTCCCCACTAGCATAACTTGCATACATTCTATCAAACTCGTGATAAACGCGCAAAACTTCGTCATCGAGAGAAATCTCGAAATATTTTTCAGGAAGGAAGCGAGTGTAAAGCCACAAAATCATTTCTGGGGTATATACTTTAAGCATTTTCTCTGGCGTCATAACATCGCCCTTACTACTGCTCATCTTTCCACTTTTTCCTTTGATACCCACAAATTCATAACCGCGATAAACTGGGGCGCGTCCTCCATAAATTTCGGCAACCATTTTTGTTGCAACCTGCGCGCTTCCGCCCTCGGTGCTGTGGTCCTTTCCGCCTGGCTCAAACTTCACGCCTTCCATAGTCCAACGCATTGGCCAGTCAACTTTCCATACTAACTTTGCGTGGTGTTGCGTGCGCAAATCAATAGTGTGTTTGTGTCCGCATTTGCATTCATATTCAAGGACTGCTCCATTCTCACTATCGCCCAAAATTTTGGTAGAATCTCTGCCACATTCTGTACAATACACTTGCACAGGATAGAATGCCTCGCGCTCCTCTTCGGTCGCATCTTGCGTCTTAAAAGACATCAAAACATCGTAAATTTGCTTGCGCTTCTGCACTGCTTCAATCATTTTTTCTTTGTACATTCCGCCAGTATAGCGGTCAGCCTGATAAAGGTGTTCAACATCTATGTTCAATTTACTTAATGCATCAACAAATGGCTGTTGGAAGTGCTTTGCCCAACTTTCGTGGCAACCAAAAGGGTCTGGAATGCGGTCAAGAGGCATACCAACATATTTTGAAAAACTTTGGTCGATATCTGCTGGAACTTTGCGAAGTCTGTCGTAGTTATCCCAACTGAAAATAAAACGCACATTTTTCCCGCGTTCACGTAACGCTTTAACCACGAACCAAGTAGTTAGAACCTCACGCAAATTTCCCATATGAACCTCGCCACTAGGGCTAATACCGCTGGCGCAAGTGAATTCCTGCGCATCAGGATATGTGGCTATTACCTGTTCGGCGATTTCGTCTACCCAAAACATAAAATACACTCCTAAAAATAAAATTTGCCTAAAAACGGCACTTTTCATTAATTTTACATCAATTATATAATAAAGTCAAGATTTAAAGCGCAAAAAAATAGTTATTTATAATAATATAAAATTTCGTTAAATTTTTTGTAAGAAAGACCTTGTAAAAAAATTTAAAATATGTTACGATTAATTGAATATGTACGATTTTCTTGTATAAGAAATTCGTTCGAAAAATGGGAGGTAAACTATGACGCGTAATGAATATATGGGAATTATGAAAACCTATCTACTTTCAATGCTGTGCGCATTGCCTATTGTTATTGTACTTGATATTTTAATTAATGCTTATGTTTCATTATTTGTGCTAGTTGTAATTGATTTTATTATTTTGGTACTTGCGGCATTCATTGGCTACATTATCGTAGATAAAAGGAAAAAGAACATCGCTAGAAAACGTGAGGAATTTTTAGCGAACAAAAAAGATAGAAAGGAATATTAAACTATGGCAAAGGCAACCAAAAGCACAACAGACAAGACCGCACGCAGACTTCCTTTCAATTTTGAAGCGGAACAAGCAGTTTTAGGAGCGGTCTTAATCAGTCAAGAAGCGCCTACGACAATACTCACAGAACTGAAAAAATCTGATTTCTTTACAAAAGAGCATCAAATTATTTTTGATACAATGCAAGAGTTGTTCATCAAGAAAAATCATACATATTTTGACTACATTATCTTGACTAGTGAACTTGAAATCAAGGGACTGCTTGACACTATTGGCGGTGTTGGATATTTGATAACATTGGCAAATGTGCTACCAAGTGCGACAAACTATAATTATTATGTTGAGATTGTCAAGCGCGACTCAATTTTGCGAAAACTCATTTCTGCTGGTGGCGAGATTATTGAAAACGCATATTCAAATGATGACCGCGAGGCTGCTCTTGGATTTGCCGAAAGCAAAATTTATAGTATTTCTCAAACAACCGAACAATCTGCACTTGAGCATATTAGAATGAGTCTTGAAGATGTTGTCGAAGATTTTGAACTATGTTTCCAAAACCCCGATGCCAAGCGCGGTATGCCGACAGGATTCCCGGGACTTGACCATTATACAAATGGGTTTCAAAAGGGCGACCTCATAATTTTGGCTGCGCGTCCTTCATTCGGTAAATCTTCGCTTGCGGTAAACTTTGTGCAGAATGCTGCGGTAAAATATAAAAAGACTTGCGCTATTTTCTCACTTGAAATGCCACGCGCGCAGTTGGCTCGAAGAATGGCTTGTAGTATTGCCAAGGAATATTGCAAAACCGTTAGTATGGAAAAAGTGCTTCGTGGCGACCTGAACGAAACAGAGCAACGCAGTTTTAGAAAAGCAGTAAATTTACTTGCAGAAGCGCCTATTTTTATTGACGACAACAGTAACAACACCCCAGCCGAGATTAAATCAAAGTGTATGCGCCTTAAAAATGACCCGTCTTGCGGGCTTGATTTTGTAATGATTGACTATTTGCAGTTGATGAGTTCAGAGCGCACGCGTTCAGACAGCCGTCAGCAGGAAGTTAGTGATATTTCACGTAATCTTAAAATTATGGCAAAAGAATTGGGTGTTCCAGTTTTGGCACTTTCACAGTTGTCGCGTGCAGTTGAACAGCGTACTGTGGGCGACCATAAACCTCAACTTAGCGACTTGCGTGAAACTGGTGCGATTGAGCAGGACGCGGACATTGTTATGTTCATTCACAGACCAAGCCGATATGCCGATACCAACAAAGACGCGAGCCTCGACCCTACCCAAGCATTTTTGATTTTAGCAAAACATCGTAATGGTCCACTGGGTGAAATTCCGCTTATTTGGGACGGAGCAACTACAACTTTCCGTAGCACCGAAAAAGATGCAAATATCGCTAGTCTTGAAGCAACCGCTCCTCCGCCAATTTTACCAGAAAATAAGGCTGCATTTGAAAAAGTATCCAAAGAACTTGAAGCCGTTGATAATTTTGATGATAATATTTTTGACGAGCCACCTATTGACTATGCTCCACCAATCGACGAGCCTATGCCAGATGTGCCGATGGATATTCCACCAGAACCAGAAGCACCTCCCGTCCTTGATGACGAAGATGACCCAATTTTTGGATAATAATTTTATTTATTGTAAAAAAAGAGCCAAATGGCTCTTTTTTGTTTTATGACAAATTCCCCGTATTATTTGTTTCGGTATTCACTTGTGCGTTTGTTTCGCTGAATTTTGCAACTATTAATTTGTTATTTATTGTTGATTTTTCAAGGTCAACACTCCATTCCGTGCTTAATGCTGTACTTTCGCCATATATGTACCAGCCGTCAAAGG
>JAFUJK010000045.1 GCA_017468205.1 Clostridia bacterium | reverse complement strand
GGCTTTTGGGGTCTCTTTATGGGACACTTAAAGGCTTTTGGGGTTTGCCCTTTTAATTTTTAAGATTTGAGGCTCTCCGAATAGGGCGATGGAAGCGTCCTACTTACTTGCTTTCAATGGGGAATAAAATGGGATAAAAAGCTTGAAAATAAAGGGCCTTGCCAAAGTGGGGGGGACGCGCTATACTTTATATAGGCTATCATACTATGTCCCCCTCCACTCCAATTTACTCTCAAGGGGCAAAATGGATTAGCGAGGGAAGGGACGCTTGAGCGAAAGATTAAATGGAAAAATTTAAAACTTAAAGAGATTTTTCGAATGGAAAAAAGGATAGCCTTTACGCTTTTGGGCGTGAGGTTGTCCTTTTTTCTTTTTCCATTCGAAAAATCGAAGAAAGCGAGAAAATAAAGGAAAAAAGCGTGAGAAAGTCGTGTGTTACAAGGCTTTTGAGCGAATGGAACGCACGAGTTTCGAAGGTTAAAAGGAAAAATTTTGAAATTTAAAGGAGGATTTGGGAAAAAGAATAAAGGTTAAAATTTAAAATTTGAAGGGGCTTTCAAGCCTTTTTGGATTTTTAACTTTTTCAATTTTTCAACTTTTGAGCGCAAGCGAAAGAATGATAGCGTGAATAAAAAAATTTGCCCCTAGAGGATAAATTTGAGTGTGGCGTGACATAGATAAAATTTTAAAAGTTAAATTTGGGAAAAGATTAAAAGGCTTGAAAGTCTTGAAAACACTAGGTTTCTTGAGAGAGGAGGAGTACATGAGAAGATTTTTGGGATAGCCAAGAAGGTGTTTTTGGGGAAAAGAGAGCTTTTTGGGAGATTTTTTGGGAAAAGGCTTGAAATGGAGGTGATAATCAAAGCTTTTTGGGGAATTTGAGTACCTTTTTGGGAAAAATTACCCCAAAAACAATATCGCAAGATATTTTTGGGAGATTTTTTGGGAAAAGGCTTAAGAAGGAGGTTTATGATGCAAAAAGGAAATTACAAAGGAAAGTGTCTAAAGAGAAAGTTGAGTAAGTGCAAAGATGTATGTCGAACCTTTAGTGAGATTGGTGATAAGTATGCTTTGAAGCTTGAGGAGAATGACGATATTGTAGAGATTCGTTGTAATGTGCTTCTCGATAGTTTTTCGATGGGAGAATACACGAGCGATTTTGTATGCAAACGAAAGAATGGAGATTTAATGGTTCGTGAATGCGTACAACGAAAATTTTTGACAAAGCCAATGACATTGAAACTACTAGATGCTTCGAGAGAATATTGGATTCGACATGGGGTTGTTGATTGGGGGGTGGTCATTGATGAAGAGTAGAGTGTTATATCGCCACGAGGACTCGTTTAAAAGGGTTATTAAGGAAGATAAGGAGAGAATCTTCGTTATCGATTGCGTTGCGAGGACGATGCCTAAATGGGGCGATAAAGGGCTTCTAGAGGGGTATGAGGAATGTGAGGAGGAAGATTTTTTGATGTATGTTGGGAAAAGCTTCATTGACGAAGAGACGATTTCTCAAGGGAATCGAGAGATAATGAAGAAACGTCTTTCCATAGTACTTGTTATCCTTCCTTATATCTACAACGATGATTTACGGAGTCAAGCAATTCATATGGCGATGGAG
>JAFUJK010000007.1 GCA_017468205.1 Clostridia bacterium | reverse complement strand
TGCTGTGCCTGCAATAGCGCCAACAGTAACACCTTCGATGTTATCGTCTTTACCTGTACCATAAAGTGACTCGTCAGCAAGTAACATATTGATTTCGTTACCAAGGTCAGCAAGTAAATAATTTGCAAATTCTTCGTCGGTCATTGCAAGTAGTTCCATTGTTACAGCGATTGTTAATGGATAGTTACCTTGTGCAAGTGTAAGTTTATCCCATTTGATTGAGCGTTCGTCTGCTGCAACTGTTTCCTTTTTGCCTTTTGTTGAGCCATTGCTTGACTCTGCAACATAAGGGAATATTGTTGCGCCTTTAATGTGTGTAGGCTTTGCGTCGCGTAGGAACGGACTATCTACTTCGTCCATTTCTAGTAAATCGTAAAGTACAGTTTGTGGAATAAAAATACCACCATTATTTACACCGTCTGCACTTTCACTTGGTGCAGTAAAGGTTGTGCTTGTAGTTGCAACTGCAACACCAAGCGCTCTTTTTTCATTTGGTGTCAATTCGTATGTTTTGCCTGTTAATTGACTTCTTACTTGTTTTGCAAAGCCAATTTTGGCAAATCTTAATTCTTGTTCTTTGCTCATTGTTGTTTCACTTCTTGTTGTTTTTGAAGTATCAAACAATGTAACATTGTCATTTGTACCATTAGGCACACGAGCAGCACGAGTTTCAGCGTCAACGCTTGCTTTTTTTCTTTCGTTTTCCTCGTTTTTTTCTTCTTCGGCGATTTGTAAATCTACCTTTTCAATTTGTGTTTTTAATTCTGCAAATAATTCTGCGTCTGCGGCGTCAACTTGCGCCATAAGTTCTTTTTTCTTGTTGTAAAGTTCGTCTAATTTTGACATTTTCTTTTTTCCTCCATAATAAATTTGAATTTTTGTTTTTCAAGCAATAAAGCCGCTTGTCGCTTTTCGTTTTCCGCTCTTTTTTCGTTTTCCAACGCTGTGGCGCGTGCGTTATCCAACGCACTTTTTTCGTTATCCAACGACGCCGAGCGAGCAGATATTGAAGTTTGAGGATAAGCACCGTCATTAACAGCACTAACCTCAAAGACCTTCCCAATTTTGGTAATTCGCCTTAATGGCATTTCTTTGTCTAAATCGCTCCACTCCTCGCCCGTAACGGTAATACCGAACGCAAACGACATATCTTCAATGTCGCCTCTTTCTACGGCAGAGCAGACCGCTTTTGATGTGTGGTTGTTTTCAATATCCAACTTTGCACTAATTGCCATACCGTGGTCGTCAATTTCTATATCCATTGTCGAGCGTTTGCCTCGTCTATGACGGGCAAGTGGCAACATTTGGTCGAGGTGGTTGACTAAAAACTTAATATCGCTTAAATCCGCCTCGTCAAGTGCGTGTCGGTCTATAATTTCATAAAAGTAATTGCCAATAGGTGTCATTGCGTCAAATACGATTGGGTATCCGTCAATAATACCTTCCAACGGCTTAATGTTTACAGGTTGTGTAACATTTGGCGCACTTCTACGAATTATTAGTTGATTGGTTTGTGGCATTGTTTTCCTCCTTGTTTATTTGATTTGATTTATTGCTTATATCCGCTAATTGATATTGATTTGCAATAGATGTATCAATAAAGTTTAACGATACTCTTGTTGGTTGACCGTCAGGCTCGTATCCTAATAGTTCTCGGCGTTCGTCACGCGACAACAATGCGTCCTCTTTTGTCATTTCTGCTATTTGTTGTCGTCTATCGTATGACAACGATTGCACAAGTTTATCGTAAAATTTAATTGTATGACCGTAACTTAATTGTCTTGGTGTAAACAATACAATTTTCATTGCTTGTTTAATTTCGAGCAAAATACCTTCAATCGCTGTTTGGTAAAACGCGGTATAGTCGTCGTCCGTGTATTTACCAAGGTAGATTGGTAAACTAACACCAAAAGGGGATAAGATGTCGTCACGCAAAAATGTTAAGATGTTTGAAGGTATATCGGTTGCATTGATGTTTATTGGTGTAAAGTCGCTTTCATAGTCGGTTGCAACAATTCCGTACTTACTATCAAATAAGTGATTTTCAAATTCCTCACGGGTAATTGCTTTTTTATCAATGTCAGCAACCGTTTTCATTGATAAAATACCTTTAAGTGACAAACTTGCCTCTAACGACTTCGGTATTGCCTCTTTGATAATGTGCATTGTTTGCAAATTATCAAGCAAACCGCGATTGTCAGGGCGTCCGTCTGCACCGCCACCTAAAAAGGCATTTGCACCGTAACTATGACGGATATGTATAACATCGCTATATGGTAAATCCAACACTATATCATTTGTTGCATTAGATAATTCAACACGCACTTCGCCGTTAAGTGTATAAATTTTTATATTTGCTGCCTCGATTGGATAAAATCCTTTTGTTACCCTTCGCACATACTTTGTACCTTCGATTGGCACTTCGTCATATTGCCAATAGATAAAACAATTTTTATGTACCAAGGTTAGGTAAGTAACCTTATACAAAAAGTCTTTCAATGCACAAAATGGATTAACACGAGATGTCAAAACAGCGTTTATATCGTCGTCGCTTACAAGCGTTTGTTTTGGATTTTCTTTTTCGATAACCGATTTCAATTCCCATTTAGATACAGCCTCCGCCACCCTGTGAATTGCTGTTTTTACCATATCACTAACACGAATATCGTTGCCGTATGTTGAAAATACAACGCTGTTAGCAGAAATCAACTTGCTATTGTATATTGGTGTTTTTCTATCCCAACCAAGCAAACTTTGTATTGCGTTTTTTAAAGTTCCCAAGTCTTATACCTCCTAACCACAAAATAAAAAGTGAGCCGACAAAAATTAGGTTATCCTAAAATTTATCGACTCACTTAACAATATT
>JAFUJK010000044.1 GCA_017468205.1 Clostridia bacterium | reverse complement strand
TTTTCGTCCATAGGAACGAAAGCAAGTTGCATTTCGGTTAGTTTCTTTACAAGTTCATCAACGTTATTTTTTACAACGTTATAGGCATTGATAAGTTCTGCATTTATATCACTAATGTAAAGGCTTTCAAAGTTGTATTTGGAAAGAATATTAAAAAGCAATGCGCCACCACCAACAAAAGGCTCTGCATATTTAGTTA
The DNA here is from genome assembly GCA_017468205.1 of Clostridia bacterium. GTDB lineage: Bacteria > Bacillota > Clostridia > Christensenellales > UBA1242 > UBA7867. The sequence goes on along the minus strand of JAFUJK010000044.1, from coordinate 1,329 downwards.
AAACCTTTTCACCGTCTGCAGGAATATATTTTTCCAACTGCTCAATAAGTTGACCTTTACCGCCAACCCATTTAACAAAAGGCTTTAACTCAATAACTTTTTGTTTTTCGTATCTAATAGTTCGTTTATCAATAGGCTTTTCCGCTGTGCTTGGAATGATCCACATATTGCCGACCATCATTGCGCCGTTAATTCGTTCTTCTGCGCATAAAATTGCAACTCGTCTTTGAGAAATATTCCATTTTTCCGCTGCTTCTTTTGCTGACATATAACTAAGCATAAATATCACCTCAAATATGATACATATATTATATTCTAAATCTCGAATAATAGCAAGCAAAATCTTGTTGAAAATGACATATTATTCACTTTAATTTTAATTTTGGCACTAATGCGTGCGCTTGTCTTGATACAAATTTTGTTAAAATCTCTCACATCCTCCAACTAAGAAAGCACACCGCTTTGGGTGTGCTTTCTTAGTTGGAGGAGGATTTTAAGCCTTATCCGAATTTTTATTTAATCACTTTCTTCAATTACTTTTAAATCTTCTTCCTTTATTCCAACATCAATTTCAGTTGTTTTCCAAATTCCATCCTCATCTTTAAAAATTTCTCCATCAAAATATACAAGCCAATAGCCTAAACGCTTTTCTCCTAAAATAGTGCCTTTATCACCTTTTTTTATTCCTGCGTCTAAATATTCTTGACGGTCTTTAATAAGTTCTACTCTATCATACTCTTTCATATTATTTACCCCCATATGGCGTGTTTAAGATAATTTTTCCATTTGGATATACCATCCAACCAGATATAAACATAACGGTTTCATTGTTGTTTTTGTTTTTAAGTTTTATAATTATGTTTATTCTTTGACCATATCCATCTAATTTACCTAACTCATAATCACCAATTGAATAGGCGAGTTTTGCCTGCCTTTCAAATTCCTTTTGCAAATATTCCGCATCCATTATATCATATCCCCAAAGTTCAAACAACTGTTTTTTGTCGTTAATTTCAGACGCAACAAAAACATATTTTGTAAACTTTTCAAGAGAACACTTTGCCACCGCTATTATAGTTGGAATATTCATCGTATCACAATGGCAATTTGGGTGTAACGGTTTCGTTGGACACTTTTCTTTCGTAAAACAACATCCGTTTAAATTTAAACATATTGCACAATGCCTTGAATTTGCACCTTTTATAACGTTTAAAGCCTTTTCAGCATTGCTTTCGGCAGGTTTTGTCCCGTGGTGTACCCACTTTACCCATTTCGTTTGTAATATCTTTTTAAAATAGTTGCTTGCATTTTTAATTTTATTCACTATAT
>JAFUJK010000043.1 GCA_017468205.1 Clostridia bacterium | reverse complement strand
TTTATCGGCTTTTTCAGCAATTTTTTCGCTATTTAAGCCCCCCCCCCCCCCCACGGGGTTGGGCGGTGGATAAATCACATTTTTTCATTGTGCTTTCCTCCATTTTTTTACAATTTCTTAATTATTCTTATTTTACCACATTTTTTTATAAAATACTAACGATTTTGCGCATTATTCAAAATTACTTTTTTGTATATTTTTTCACCGCAAATAGCATTCTCTCAAAATTTGAGCATTATAAAACAAAAAAGCCTACGCCTAATAAGCGATAAGCCAAATTATTTCACATCTTTATCCACAACCATTGCTTTTGCAATATCGGCAAGTGCTTGACGTTGCTCCCAATTTAAAACAATCCACGAATCATAGAAATCCATCAGCAATTCATCGGCTGGAAGCATATCTTCGCCGTCATAAAGCAGTTGAGCGATTGGGATATCAAGCGCGTCACTAATTTTAAGAAGAGCGTTCAAACTTGGTTCATAATCGCGTTTGCCATACCAATTATTGATACAAGCAGAAGACAGATTTGCTTCATTTGCGAGTTTGTAGATAGTCATATCGTGTTGTTTTAAAAGTGTCTTGATACGTTGTTTAACATCCATATTCTAATCCTTAAATTTTTTTAAAATTATAAACAAAAACTACATACACTATAAATAGTTTTGTTTGTTGCAAAAATGTTTAAACTACATTTTTTGACATTATTCGACAAAACGAACATATGTAAATTTGCTATAAATATTGGGGTTAAATATGCGCTAAACATTCAATTAAGACAATATTTGGGGCTTGAAATGCGAAAAACTTGCAAAAAACTCTAAAATTTAGAAAAAATTTTTTGAAAAAATATTGATTAATCATACATTGTATGATAGAATAAAATTTAGACTTTTTATGGCAACAGAGCGAATTTAGGCGCTCTTTGTTGTTTTTATAGGAGAAAAAAATGAACAAAGAAAAAATCAGAAATATCGCGATTATTGCGCACGTTGACCACGGTAAGACGAGCCTTGTGAACGAATTGTTGAAACAAGGTGGAGTTTTCCGTAGCAACCAAGAGGTTGGCGACCGTGTAATGGACTCAAACGACCTTGAACGCGAGCGCGGAATTACCATTCTTGCAAAAAATGCAGCAATTTATTACAAAGATTACAAAATCAACGTTATTGATACCCCAGGCCACAGTGATTTTGGTGGCGAAGTTGAGCGCGCGCTAAAAATGGTTGACGGCGTTTTGCTTGTTGTTGACTCATTTGAGGGTACAATGCCACAAACACGTTTTGTTCTTGAAAAAGCATTATCGCTTAACTTAAAGGTTATTGTTGTAATCAACAAAATTGACCGCCCTGACGCACGCATTCCAGAGGTGCAAGACGAAGTTTTGGAACTTTTGTTTGACCTTAACGCAACAGAGGAGCAACTTAACAGCCCTGTAATCTATGCATCTGCGCGTCAAGGAATTGCTAGCACAGATATGGACAAGGCTGGGACTGATATGCTTCCGCTTTTCGAGGCGATTATCAATCACATACCTGCCCCACAAGTTGATGAAAGTGCGAACTTGCAACTTCTCGTAAGTAACACCGAACACAATGAATTTCTGGGTAAACTTGCAGTTGGTAAGATTGAAAATGGTTCAATCAAAGTTGGACAAATGGTTGCAATCACTAACTACTTTGAGCCTGAAAAGGTAACTAAACTTCGCGTGCAACAACTTTTCGTATTTGACGGTATGAAGAAAACCGAAACAGAAGAAGCGGTTGCAGGCGATATTGTGTGTGTTGCTGGGCTTGGCGACATTATGATTGGCGACACCATTTGCGATGTTGAAAATGTAAGCGCACTTGAATTTGTAAAAATTTCAGAGCCAAGTGTTGAAATGACATTTATTGTAAATGACAGCCCATTCGCAGGAAAGGAAGGAAAATTTGTAACAAGTCGCCACTTGCGCGAAAGATTGAAAAAAGAAACAATCAGGGACTTGTCGTTGCGCGTTGAGGATACTGACTCAACAGATGCTTTCAAGGTGCGCGGACGTGGTGAAATGCACTTATCAATCCTTATTGAAAATATGCGCCGTGAAGGCTATGAATTCCAAGTATCAATGCCAAAAGTTCTTTTTAAGGAAGATGAGAACGGCAAGAAAATGGAGCCTATTGACAAACTTGTTGTTGACGTACCAGAAGAAAGTGTTGGAACGGTTATGTCCAAAATGGGTGTACGCAAAGGTGATTTGCTCGAAATGAAACCACAAGGTAGCAGAACTAGACTTGAATTTTTGGTGCCTAGCCGTGGTTTATTCGGATATAAGTCTGAATTTTTGACTGACACACGTGGTGAAGGTATTATGAGTAGCGTGCATCACGGATATGATTATTACAAGGGTGATATTGAGCGCCGTTCGGTTGGTGCGCTTGTCGCTCACGAAACTGGCGAGTGTATTGGATATGGTCTTGCAAACGCACAAGAACGCGGTTCACTCTTTGTTAGCCCTGGCGATAAGGTGTATGGTGGTATGATTGTTGGTGAAAATCCAAAAGGTGATGACCTTGTGGTTAACGTATGTAAGCGCAAGCAATTGAGCAATATGCGTAGTTGTTCATCAGATGATGCGCTCCGCCTCATTCCACCAAAGAAAATGAGCCTTGAAAAAGCGATTGAATTCTTGAACGATGACGAACTTCTTGAAGTTACACCACAATCTGTTCGCCTTCGTAAAACCATCCTCGACCACGACAAACGTGCGCAAGCGCGTTTCCGTGCAAAAAATGCAAAATAATATTAAAAATGATTAAAAACACAACTTACAAGTGAGAGTTGTGTTTTTTTAAATCCGCAGTGAACCTAAAAAAGTAAAGGTTAGTGGAATGAATTTCCAACTAACCTAAACTTAAACAGATGCTACGCACAAACTTGGTGCGGATAAGAAGACTCGAACTTCCACGGTTTCCCACTAAGACCTGAACCTAGCGCGTCTGCCAATTCCGCCATATCCGCTTATATTTTATTTTATCATTTTTATTTAAAAAAGTCAAGAAAAAAATTAATTAATAAATTATTGAAAAAATAATAAAAAATCACAAAAATTTGTGATTTTTTAAATTTTATATTAAATTTTCTATTCTTTATCGGCTTTTTTAATACTTAATGAAAGACGATTTTTAGCAAGGTCTACACCGATTACGCGCACGCGGACGTGGTCGCCAACTGTTAGAACTTCGCTTGGGTGTTTGATAAAGTCATCACTAATTTCGCTGACGTGAACCATACCATCGGTATGCACACCAACATCGACAAAAGCACCAAAATCAATAACGTTGCGCACAGTGCCGTCCAAATCCATTCCGATACTCAAATTTTCAAGCCCAAGCAGTTCGCTACGCAAAACAGGTTGTGGCAAACTATCGCGAACATCGCGCCCCGGCTTTTGGAGTTCGGTAACAATATCTTCAAGAGTTGGCTCACCGACCCCACAAACCTGCGCAACCTTGGAAATACCTTCGGCCTCAATACGTTGCGCAAGAGTAGTCAATCCGCCACTTGTAATATCGTCCTTTGTAAGCCCAAAGTGCGCAAGCAACTTTTCAACAGCGGGATAACTTTCTGGGTGTACTGCCGTATTATCCAAAATATTTGTACCATTTGGGATACGTAAAAAGCCAGCGCACTGCTCATATGCCTTTGCACCAAGTTTAGACACTTCGAGCAATTCGGCACGCGATTTGAACCCCTTGTTTTTATTTCTATATTTCTCAATTTCTGTTGCAATTCCCGCATTCAAGCCACTGACGTGAGTAAGTAGAGGAACTGACGCAGTATTCAAATCTACACCAACAGTATTTACCGAATTTTCAACAACACCATCAAGCACTTCGCTGAGGCGCTTTTGAGGCATATCGTGTTGATACTGACCTACTCCCAATGATTTAGGGTCGATTTTAATCAACTCAGCCAGAGGGTCCTGCAAACGACGAGCAATTGAAACCGCGCTACGAATGCTGACATCGTATTGAGGGAACTCTTTTGCTCCTAATTTGCTAGCACTATACACGCTGGCACCAGACTCATTTACCATTGCATATTGCAATTTGCGAGGGCTCATAGCCTTGATTAATTTTGTTACAAAAATTTCTGATTCTTTGCTTGCCGTTCCGTTACCAATCGCGATTGTATCCACATCGTTTTTGATAATCATTGCAGAAAGAGTTTGGATTGCCTCGTCAACTTTATTTTGTGGTGGAGTTGGATAAACAACGCCCGTATCTAAAACATCGCCACTAGGGTTGATTACAGCAATCTTACACCCTGTACGATATGCAGGGTCAACAGCCATAATAGTCTTGCCTTTTAGAGGCGGCTGCATCAACAAAGGTTGCAAATTGAGTTCAAACATTTTTATAGATTGTTCATTAGCCTTATCTGTAAGTTCAGCACGAAATTCGCGTTCCAAACTTGGAGCAAGCAAACGCACATAGCCATCAATTGTTGCTTGCGCTACAAAAGCAGGCGCGGTCAAAGTTGCATAGTCATATGATTTTGGCAATTTTGGCTTACTTTGGTCGTCAAATTCAGGTAAAAATGCTTTATGCTCGCCCTTGACAAATTGTGAGAACAAGGCTTCAAGCACTTTTGTAAATCCGTTGCGGTCAAGATTTAAGTTCACCTTCAAAGCACCTTCTTTCTCTCCACGATTAAACGCCAAAACACGGTGCGCTGGAATAAACTTGATGATTTGATGGAAAGCCTTGTAGTTTTCATAAACTTTACGCTCGTCTTTATCCTCTTTCCATTCAGTATCAATGCTAGCACGTGGCCAATAAAGCACACGAAGCGCCTTTCGAGCATTTGGGTCATCGGCAACGATTTCGGCAATAATGTCGCTGGCACCTGCCAAGGCGGATTGCACATCGGCAATACCTTTTTCTGCATTTACAAACGGAGTTGCAAGAGCGGTTAAATCGTTATTATCCTGCTTTAAAATAGCATCGGCAAGCGGTTGAAGCCCTGCTGCAATTGCAACACTTGCGCGCGTCTTGCGTTTTGGACGGAAAGGACGATAAATATCTTCAATTTCTGTTAAAGTTACAGCATCGTCAATTTGTTTGTTTAATTCTGGTGTCAAGTTGCCTTGTTCTGTAAGTAATTTAATAACCTCTTCCTTGCGTTCGGATAAATTGCGCAAATATGTCAATGAATCGGCGAACTCACGAATAGTTTGGTCATCACAACTACCGTGCATTTCTTTACGATAACGAGCGATAAACGGAATTGTGCACCCCTCGTCAATAAGTTTAATTAAGTTTTCGGCATATGCAGGACGAAGATTAAATTTACCTGCTAAAACGTTTGAAATTTCCATAAAGTCGTTTCCTTTGTGTTGAGTTTTTTGTTTTTTTGCTTTTATTATCCGTGTCATTGTAAGGCAAACGTAGTCACCGCCACGGTAAATAGGAATTTTAAATGAAGAGTACTATATATCGTCTTCTTTAAGATAAATCATACGATGACAATTCTCACACTCCAAGATTCTATCTTTTGCAAGAATGTCCAGGCGCGCTTTCGGCACTTCCATTGCACACACGCCACAACTATTGTTGACAAGTGGCACAAGCACTGGGAACTTGTGGTCTTCGCGCATTTTCTTATATTTTTTCAATATTTCAGGGTCAATATCGCGTTCAAGAGTTTTGAGTTCACTCTTAACGCCCTCGATATATTGTGTTTTATCTCCTGCAAATTGATTATAGCGGTCGATACTTTCTGAATATTTTTTCTTTGCATTCACGCCAACTTGTTTTGTGTGTTCAAAATCGTTGAGCGCTTTCAAAATTTTCTTGCTTAAAGCGGTTATTTCCTTATTAAGCATTAACATATCGCCAATTTGCTTTGTAATTGATGTCGCATTGTCGCGCAAATCCGCTTCGCCCATACGCTTGTAATCAGTTGATTTTGCATCGTTGATGCGTTCGCGTTCGTCCGCAAACTGTTGTTTTAATCTTTCATATTCAGCGATTAACTCGGAAGCATAACGTTCGAGCGAAACTAACTTGTTTTGCGCTGTCTTGACTTGCTCGACCATTTGATTAACTACGCGTTTGCTGTCGCTGTTTTCAAGTTCGTGCTCAATTTGGACGAGTTTTGAGTCCATTTTTTGATATTTTAATAATTCCTTTAACATAGTTTTTCCTCGACTAATTTTATTTGATTTCTAATCTTATTAAGCGTACCGCGAACACTTTGAGTTACGGCAATTTGACCGTGTGCATTACTCAAAATACGGACGCATTTTTCTTCATATTCACGGAGCCATAATAGATAGTCCTTATTATAATAATCGACTTCGATAGCACCAAACATCAACTGATGTTCATTTAGTTGCTGTTGTCCGCGGTGCGCCTTGATTAGGTGATATAACTTCTTGTCCTTCACCACTCTATCAGAAACAATCACGAAACCATTATCGTTAAGCCATTTTCTCACGGCATATTCATCGCGCATTGGTTGAATAATAAGTGTTTCAATACTATCTAGTGAAGTTCTTTGTGAATATTCGTATAAAATATTAATAATTTCAGTGCCACCCATACCTGCAATCAAGATTTGGTCAGGCTTTTGCTTGACGCCTTTAAGTCCGTCACAGTTATAAAAAATGGCTTGGTCATCTACTTTGTTGCGTTTTAGTAATTTAATAGTTTTTTCAAGTGATTTTAGACTAATATCAATGCAAAGTACTCGATTTGCTTTCCAGTTTTGCAAAACAAATAGACTAATGTAGCCGTGGTCGCAACCCACATCGGCTAGCACGTTGCAAGGGTCTATCATATTTGCAATCGCATTGAGTCTAGGGGTAAGTTTAGTCATCAATAAAGTCCTTTAATTTCTTGCTACGGCTCGGGTTGCGGAGCTTTTTGAGGGCTTTCGCCTCAATCTGACGAATACGTTCGCGGGTAACATTAAACTCTTTTCCTACCTCTTCAAGCGTGCGTGGGTGCGCATCATCAAGTCCGTAGCGGAGGCGGATAACTTTTTGCTCACGTGGTGTGAGTGTTTCTATAACAGCAAGCAACTGCTCTTTGAGCATTGTTTGCACAACATTTTCGGCTGGGGATTTAGCATTTTCGTCTACAACAAAGTCATAGAATTCGCTATCGCCCTCCTCACCTGTTGGGGTTTCAAGGCTTGTTGGCTCCAATGCAATTTTGCGAATTTCTCCAATCTTTTCTTCGCTCATTCCCATAGCCTGAGCGATTTCGCTTTCAGTTGGTTCGCGCCCAAGTTTTTGCCACAACTGACGAGTTACGCGGGCAAGTTTGTTGATTGTTTCAACCATATGTACGGGAATTCTGATTGTTCGCGCTTGGTCAGCGATTGCACGACTAATTGCCTGACGAATCCACCAAGTTCCATACGTACTAAACTTTAAACCACGATGATAGTCAAAGCGCTCTACTGCGCGGATAAGCCCCAAGTTCCCCTCTTGGATTAAGTCTGAAAAACTCATACTTGTTTTTCCTAAATATCTTTTTGCAAAAGCGACAACAAGACGCAAGTTAGATTCTATCAACTTTTTCTTTGCTTCCTCATCGCCTTCCATCATACGTTTTCCAAGTTCCAACTCTTGTTGTTGAGTAAGGAGTTCGACCTTACCAATATCTTTAAAGTACATTTTGATTGGGTCGTTGATGTTTGCTTGGTTCATTAAGTTTTCAAGCATAATCTCGTCTTCAGTAGACATTTCGCCTGCGCGTTTTATTTCCAAGCCCTCTTCTTGGAACATCTTCAAGACTTCCTCAATCTGTTCTGGTGTAGCCTCGGCATCCATCAAAATCATTGCAACATCTTCTTCTGAAATGCCTTTTTTAGCGGCTAAATCTCTAATTTTTATTATTTCATTTTTAAATTTATCCATTTATTCCTCCTGTGTCCTTTTCTGTTTTTGCTTACTGGTCAGCACTTTTCGCGCTGCGCATTCAGTATTAAGTTTTTCCATATCTTTTTTCAGCAATTCAAGTTCTTTATTTATCTCGAAAGCCTCGCGTAGATATTGATTTCGCGTTTCACTATCTGTCGCATTTTTGCAAGCAGTTTGAGCATTATCTCGTTTCATTTTTAGAGAACGCTCTCGATTTTTTAGCACATAACTTCGAAGCGTAAGGTCTGGGAAATCATCAGGCAAAAATTCATATTTCACCAACTCCCGCAACAACGGGGTTGAGGAGTCTACCTCCATATAACTATACAATCCGCCAAGGCTCGGCGTTCCGCCATTATCCCGCGTTTTCATTATGTACTCATAACTTTGGTTTAGCCCCATATCTGTAAACACTAGCCCCGCAGTGTCCACGTCGCGCGCGTATTCCTTATTATAAAGAATGCTCGCCAAAATAAATAAATCTGCAAGGGTGTAATTGTCTTTCTTCACTTCTTTCTCGGGCTCGATATTTTGAGTTGTATCCTCGTCGTCCTCGCGCTCAAAATATGATTTTTCTTGTTCGTCAATATTTGCTAAATCCATTCGTAAAATATCAATCGGTGTTTCGCTATATTTATGCACAATAGGCAAATAAACGTCTTGTTCACTCTGGTTGTCCAATCTCTTTAAAACCACAAGACTTTCGTGCACAAATTTTGCGCGAGTGCTTGGTTCGTTTAAATCGTAAGTCTTGGCTAAAACGTCAATTTTATACTCAATCCCCTCTGTTGCATTATCAATAAGTTTTCGCATTTCTTCCGCACCAAACTTTCGCAAATATTCATCGGGGTCATAGCCGTCAGGAAGTGTTGCAACTCGAACATTCAACGCCGAATTTCGCAAAACGTCAATACTGCGAAGCGCCGCCTTTCGTCCTGCACCATCACCATCAAGTAACAAAACGATATTTTCACTAAATTGTTTCAACTTTCGAGCGTGCATCGGGGTTAGAGCCGTTCCTAAACACGCGACCGTGTTTGTAAAACCGAACTCGTGCATTGTTATAACATCTATTTGCCCCTCAACGATTATCAAATTGTTTAATCCGTCATATTCAGCACCAGAAGCGCGCTGATTGTCGCGTAGTTTTTTTAGAAGATTTATAGCAAAAACCATTTCGCTTTTATTAAACACGGGTGTATTAATTGTATTTTTATATTTCGCTAATTCTTTATCCTCCAGCAAACGCGCCGAGAACCCAACGACATCGCCATCTTTTGAAATTAGTGGGAATGTTAGCCTTTTGCCATATGCGTCAAATATTCGTCCGCCATTCTCACCGACAAGTCCCGCTTTTTTGAGAATATCAAGCGTATATCCCTTGCCTTTTAGATAAACTAGCAAACTATCAAAATCAAGACTACAACCAATCCCAAAGCGCACCACGGACTCACGAGTTAGTTTTCGTTTTTCTATGTATTGCCGTGCCTTCAATGCTTGTGGATGCGTGCTGTTGAGATTTGAAAAATAATAGCGCGCTGCATCTTTCAATGCTGATAAAATCAAAGTCCGCTCTTGTTTCTTGCGGGCAATTTCTTGTGCATTTGTGTCGCCCATTTCGGGCATTGGCATATTTGCAGAATTTGCCAACCTCTCGACCGTTTCAATAAAGCCAAGATTTTCATATTTACTTAAAAATTTGATTGTGTCGCCACTTTCTTTGCATCCAAAACAGTGATAACTTTGGCTATCAGGATAGACAAAAAATGACGGTGTTTTCTCGTGGTGAAAAGGACAACAACCAACAAATTCACGTCCGTTCCGTTTGAGCGGGACATAACGAGAAATGACATCTACAATATCGCTTCGGCTTTTAAGTTCATCAAGCCATTCTGGTGGTAAAAGTTTAGCCATCTTCCCCTCCTTAAAGTAAAATAAAAGCACCCGCACGCACACGCCTGCGAATAAATAGTGATTTAGTTAAGTGTACTTATTAATTAAATACGCAATCAATCCTCATTTTTCCTTTAAAATTCTTGAAAATTTTCAATTTTTTAAAAAATATGAAACAAAATCTAAAAATTTTAGCAAAAAGTGTTCACATTTTTAAATTTTGTGGTATAATATGTGAAACAAAACTGTACGTTTTTATAAAAAAAGTTTCACATATAAAGGAGGAGTATATGACAAATTTACAAATTATGGGACTAATAAATGAAAAAAATTTAATAAATCAGCGACTTAATTCACTAATTTATGGCACTATTGAAATTCGCGAAAAAGACGAAAAATCATATATTTATGTACACTACCGCGAAAATGGTGTGGCTTATACAAAATATGTAGGGGCTTATTCTGCAGAACTACACAATCTAATTCTAAAAAATACTGCCGAAGCAAAAATGTTGAAAAAATCATTAAAAAATATCGAAAAACAACTGCGCGAGGCTGGTGTTTTTGAGGAAGAACTCGACAAAAATATTGAATTAAATATAGACCTGGCGAAGCGATATATGGTTGAAAATATTTATGACCAAGCAGTTCTTGAAGGTGTCGCAACAACGTATCTTGATACAGAAACAATAATTGAAGGTGGCAAGGTTAACAATATGAAATCCTGCGATGTATCAAAAATTATTAACCTTAAACACGCGTGGGAATTTATTCTCAACAAAGCCGTAATCACCAGCCCAACAAACTTGGGACTTCTTTGTGAAATCAATAAAATAGTTGAAGAAGGATTTTATTATAATGCAGGAAAAGTGCGTAGCACGCCAGTCCACATCGGGGGCACTAATTGGATGCCTGAACTCCCTATTGAAAGCGTTGTGCGCGAAGAAATTGACGAAATTCTATCACTACCAATTGCTACACTTGAAAAAGGCATCTATCTTTTGCTCTATGTTATGAAAAAGCAGGTTTTTCTAGACGGAAACAAGCGCACAGCTGTAATTTTTGCAAATCATTTTCTTATAGCAAACGGCACTGGATTAATTGTAATTCCAAGTGTCAAGGTGGAAGAATTCCGCACACTTTTAATTGAATATTATGAAAATAATAATGAAAAAATCGTAGAATTTTTAAAAAAACACTGTATTATTACTCTTAATTAATGCAATTTTGGATAAATTGAAATAAATTTATGCTTTTTTCAATAACTACTTAATTTTATTTGACTTTTTGTTAATTAATTTATAAAATTAAAGTAATCTAGTTTTTTTAACGCATATTAAAATAATCTTTGCAAAAAATAACTAAAAATTGGGGGATAATTATGTTAGGAAAGTATGCTACTGCTCGCTTTGGGGTGATTATGGGTATCGTGATATCATTCTGCCTTGTTGTGGCGATTGTCTGTGTCGTGTGCCTACAACCTGTTTCATTCAAACCAAATACTTCATTAAATAATAGCGGGGACGATTTTATTGATAATGCTCAAACTTATGTAGAGCCAAGTGTGGCTGCTTCAACTCAAACTGTAACAAATGGGTCTTACACATACGAGCAAAAAACTGAAGCTTCAACAACATTCTACGAACTTACAGCATCTCCAAGTGCAGGATACAACTTCGCTTACTGGACAAAGAGCGGTGTGAAAATCTCGGGAGACCGCACAATTAGAATTTATAGTTCTTCATATTCCGCAGGAACTTATGTGCCAGTGTTCATTTCAGAAAGCAACACAACATATATTACAAGTCTTTCTTCAATCTCTTTGGCTTCTGACGGAAATGCAGGCAAATTGTACATTCTCACCCAAGACATCACTCTTACCAGTAACCACACACCAATCGGAAGCGGCTCAACAACCGCATTCGCTGGCGTAATTGATGGAAACGGACACAAGATTCAAGGTCTTAACGCAACTAGAACTTCGGGAGATTACTACGGCGGAATTGTTTGCCGTCTTACAGGTGTAATCAAAAACTTGACCATCTTCTCTGGTGTAATTAACGGAAACACCGCAGCTAACATCGGCGCATTCGCTGGAACAGTTGAAACTGGTGGCTTGCTCTCACGTTGTATCAACCGCGCAGAAGTTAAGGGAGACCTCAGCACAAACACACCAAACGTTGGAGGTATTGTAGGTGCCGCCGTTGGTTCTACTGCCCTTTCAAGCGCAATTTACTGCTGTGAGAACTATGGTTCAGTTACAGGAAACAAAGTAGGTGCAATCCTCTACTCAAACCCAACAGTTAATAGTAGCCCAATTTGCTATCTCATTAACAACAAATATGCAGGTAGCCTACAAACTAACTAATAAATAAACCACCTAAAAGAGCCGTTCGGCTCTTTTCTTATTCTATTAATGTCAATAAATCATAAGCACTAATTTTCAATAAATTTGCAATTTTTATTAAACTCTCAACTTCAAAATCTAGATTATTATTCAAAAATTTATTTAATGATTTTTTAGATATTTTTATTGAATCACAAAATTCATTTTTTGTCATTTTATTTTCTTCTAAATATTTATAAACCAAATCAATTCTAAATCTACAAAACATTATTATTTACCTCGCTTATATTTTCTTATATTTTACCACAAAATAGAAGATATGTCTTCTATTTTTAACTATATTAGTTTGATAAAATATAAAAAAATTGTAGGTATAATATGAAACTAACAGAAGCAATTATTGAAAGGATTTATTTTTATTGTGATGAGCGAAATATAACACCAAACAAACTAGCAACTCTCGCAGGAATGCCAGCGGGGTCTCTTAAAAGCATTTTTTATGGTAAAAGTAAAAATGTTGGCACTCGCACAATATTGGACATTTGTCAAGCACTAAATATATCTATTTTTGAATTTTTTAACTGCGATAGTTTTAAGAATTTAGACCTTGAAGGGGATTATTGATAAGAGCCGAACGGCTCTTTTTTAATGCGCTAACAATGTAGATAAAACTTTTTTTTAACATTGACATTTTTTATTGCATATGCTATTATACTCACGAGGTACACATAATGAAAGATGGCGAATATATCAAGATTTTGGAACAAAAATCCGCACAATTAAAACGAAGAAACATCGAACTTAAACTATATCGCGAAGAATTGGAACAATGGTGCGCACACTATAATTTTTGCTTACAAATTTTTAATCATTATTTTAAAAATCAAAAACTATTTGAAAAAGAGATTGTTCTTAATAAAGAAGATAATTTTTTTCTAAATATTAAACCTAAATATCCCAAAAATAAACGAGTGGGAGAAATACCTCACATTTCTTCTAATAACCCTAAAATTCTGATGCTTGCAGGAGAAATTGCTGGCTTGCAAATTGAAAACACAAAACTTGAAAATACGATTGCACATCTTGAGGCGGATAAGAAAAATCTTGAAATGAAGATTAAGGTTTATGAAAAAAAGGATATTTATAATGTCCTATATCACTATCAGCGTCTTGAAATTGCAGTCGATTTTGAGCAAAGCAATTTAATTTCAAAGCATAATATATATAAGGATAAACTAAATTATAATTACACAAATATTCCTATAAAATAAAGTAAAAAAGAGCCTGTTGGCTCTTTTGTCATTTCGAGCGTAGTCGAGAAATCTCAACACTTAAAGGAACTTATCATTGCGAAGCAGAGTTTTGCACTGCCGTGGCAATCTCGCCTCTCATTATCCCCCGTGGCGGCGACTTTGTCGCCGAGATTATCGCGTCGCTTCACTCCTCATAATGACACGGGGGATTGTCATTGCGCGGTTTTGAAAAAGCCGTGGCAATCTCGCCTACAAAACATAAAAAATAGCGAATTTTTCGCTATTTTTTTAATATTTTATTTGTGTCTTATGTCAAATTCTCCGTATTATTTGTTTCTGTATTCACATTTGCATCAATTTTTGCAAAGTTCGCTGTTATCACCTTGCCTTGCACTTGTTCCTTTGTGAGGCGAATGCTTAAAGCAGTGCCGAGATTGCTCCCGTCGCTATCTGTCCAATTCACAAATTCATATCCCGCATACGCAACAGCCATACACACAACCGTGTCGCTGTCATCACTTAAATCCGAACCAGTAAGACGCACTTCCCCGCCATTGGTCGCATAAACCGCTACGACATCAACGCTTGTGCCACCGCTTGCTTGAAGTTTTGGTTGCGTGTTGCCCATAACGATATTTAGTGTAAGATTTCCCGAAAGCACACGGAATACAAATTCAACTTTATTGCTATTCGCGCTAGCATAATATACAACCGCAAGCGCATTGCCCGCGTTCACCAGCGCCCCCATATATTGATTGATGTCTTCCGCCCCATTGCTATCCACATACGCCTGCGTTACATAATATCCACTGTTTGGCTCAATCAAAACGCTTGCTTGATTGCTTTCGTAAGTTATGTTATAAGTCGCGTTTGGCGCATTTACTGTTATAACATTGTCCGCCAGCGTGTGCGTGTTTAGGGTGATTGTTGGAATGTTAGAAACACCAGTTGGCAAGTTCGAGAAATTTAGGGTTAAAAAGTTGCTTGTAAAAGTGTAGTCATAGGCAACTGTCCCTATTACGCCACTACCACCTGCCGTTGAAATTTTTATATAATTGTTAGAATTATATTTAAATTGTGGATAATAGCCAGAGGCATATGTTGCGGTTATTGTCGCTGTTGTTGTGTCGTAGGTCGTTCGTGTAAAACTTGCATTTGTAATTTTTGAAGTGTTTGAATTTGTTAATGTTATATATCCCGCTGCTGTGGCTGAAATAGAAATATCCGCAGTAACAGCATATAAAATCACCGCAACTGTACTAACCGTCGGTCGATAGGCTTTGTATTGAGTATTGGTTAATGTTGTATAACTGCTTGGAGCAGTAGTTGAGTTAGTAATTGTTGCTATTGTGCCATCTATGGTTAAAGATTTAATGTAGTAGTTTGTGTTTGCTGTGTAGGTAAAAGTAAGAGGCGTATTATTAGAAGAATTATAAATTTGACTTGTTTTGTCTACACTACAATTACTACCAGCGCTCGCTGTAACTTGATTTGCCAAAGCATTTAATGAGATGTGAGCGGCAGGACGGACGCCGCGGCTACCGTCCACACCCATTTCGCCAGCGGAGCCAGAGGTGTACACTAGCAACGCATATCTGCTGTAGTAAGAGTGGCCGGAGCGCAGCCAGCAATAGAAATTGGTCGTGCTTGTATCTGCATATAAAGACGTTGTGAATGCCCTGTCTGTTGAATTTAAGCCCCATTGTCCTGTATAACTTGTTGTATTATTTGTATATGAACTAGTTGTATTACACGATACCTCACCATGTGATGGTAACCACATATAACTACCATTACCTACTATTGTAGACATATTGTCGAATTTTGAGGTATAACTACTTGAATAGTAGTAACTCGTATCGTTGCTTGTTCCACTTTTCAATGTTTGATACCCTACAACAGCAGGTGTAGCAAAGATTGATTTTAGTGTACTGCTTGATTGAGTTACAAGTGGATAAAATGTATCGTCTATGTATGCTTGTATGGTTGACGTAGCATATGTATCATACGACGGAGACACGGGACTTGCGTTCCAATCGCTGGTCGTGTAGCATTTGGACAACCATATGCTCAAATAATTACCACTTAAATATGTCGCCTGCCAATATAGCGGGTCGCCACTGGTGCCATTTACATAACCCATTGGGAAAATGATTGTACTTCCGCTATTGTTACTTGTGCGCCCTGCTATGTTGTGGGCAGTATACTTGGCTGTGCTACTCATATTATCCCAATATCCCACCGTAGTCAACAACTCATTTGCCGCACTTGAATTTATTGTTCCATTTGTATTAAAAAGGTTTGTTGTTAATGTTGGACTTTCCGTTGTTGCAGTTGTTTTCGTTATATGCTTTACAATCAAAAATACACTTCCACCAACTAGGGCGGTGAAAAGGAATATTATAGAGAGAATTAGGACAACTACTTTCGCCTTTTTTTGATCTTTTTTTAAAGGCGAGATTGCCGCGTCAACACTATGTGTTTCCTCGCAATGACAAAAATCTTGATTTTGTTGAGATTTCTCCACGCGTCCTTGCGGACTTGGTCGAAATGACAGTCCACCAGCTTTTTCCCTCTCCGTGTCATTGCGAGGCTTTGAAAAAGCCGTGGCAATCTCGGCGATGAAATCGCCGTCACGGAGAGTGCTTTTTGTTTCTTTTTCTAGGGTCTTTTTTTCGATTTTTAAATCGCTGAAAGTGTCGTTTTTATCGGCTTTTTCAGCAATTTTTTCGCTATTTAGCGCCCCCCCCCCC
>JAFUJK010000042.1 GCA_017468205.1 Clostridia bacterium | reverse complement strand
TTTGTGTTAGCTGTGTAAGTAAAAGTAAGTGGGATTTTATAATACAAATTATACAATTGACTTGTTTTATCTACACTACAACTATTTCCAACACTTGCTAAAACATTATAACCAGCCAAATCCGCTAGTGTTGAGAGTGAGATGTGAGCGGCAGGACGGACGCCGTTGCTAATGTTCAAAATGCTGCCGCCAGCGGAGCCCGAGGAGTTCACTCGCATCACATGCGTGCTACCGTTAGAGTAGCCGGAGCGCAGCCAGCAATATTGCGAATATCCCGTACTACTACTTGAACTGGACGCGCCAGTATCAATACGCGTATTTGTATACGCGTTATCAGTGGCTGTTAAGCCCCATAAACCATTAGTATCGGAGCCGTTGTCTTTTCCTTGTGTTGTGTTAAAAATCTCATAAGCACTTGGTATCCACATCTTGTCCGCTAAACAAGATGACCAAGCCGTACCTGTGCTACTACCCCAACTATAATCTCCGCTATATGTTCCAAGTCCGTTGTGGTGTGCATAATTTGAACTAGAATATGCTGTGTATACATCATCTTGTGCACTTTGCCAAGCACTTATTGCACTCGTGCTTGGCGCAACTATGATGTTATCCAGCCCTGTATGTTTTGCTTTAAGCAAATTGTATATGTTTTTTGTTGTATCACGTAACTGAGACATTGAGTAGTTTGAATAATAACTTGAACTACTACTCCCAGAATGGTCTGTCCCCGGGTCAAATGAGTTTGAGGTTGTGCCATTGTTGTTATAATATGCGCAGGTATATGGCTGGGTTAACCAAATTGTGAGATAACCGCCTCGCTTATATGTTGCCTGCCAATACAGAGTCTTACTTGTGTCCATTGTACCACTTGCATCAACATAATAGCCCATCGGAAATATAACCGTTTTTCCATCATCTGCTATTTGGCTTGACTTGTATGTGCCAGTGTCTGTCGGATTGTCCCAGTAGCCCACCGTATCAAGCAAAACATATGCACCTACTGGATTTATCGTACCATTTGTATTAAAAAGGTTTGTTGTTAATGTTGCACTTTCTGTTGTTGCGGTTGTTTTCGTTATATGCTTTACAATCAAAAATACACTACCACCAACTAGGGCTGTAAAAAGAAATATTATGGAGAGAATTAAGGCATAGATTTTTAAAGACGATTTTGTATTTTCTTTATTTGCGGAGAGTTCTCCCCTCGTTATACTCGGTCGAAATGACAGACTTTGTTCGTTTTTGCACGGACTGTCATTTCGACCAAGACAAAATTCAGTTTTGTCGCGTGGAGAAAACTAAATATTTAAAGTATTTTCTTCCTTGTTTTTAGAGTTGTTCAAATCGCTGAAAGTGCCGATTTTATCGGCTTTTTCAGCAATTTTTTGGCTATTTAGCGCCCCCCCCCCCCCACGGGTTTGGGCGGTGGATAACTTCTCATTTTTCATAAAACTTGTTCTCCTATTTTACATCATTTTTTAAGATAAATTGCCCGATAATTGCAACTAATTCTTGCGAATGACAATCTTTACAAATCTTATTATATCACAATAAAAATTAAATTACTTACAAAATGCAAAATTGTATTAAAATTTTTTTGATATAAAAAATCATATTTATTGTTATTATAAATAATCAAAAATTAACTATTAAAAATACAACAAAAATTCAAGTAAAAATATTTTTAATGTGGATAAAATTTTGTTATAAAATAAACATCAAAAAATCACAATAAATAGAAAAAATTGCACGGAAAAATCCACACAATTATTTGTGATATTCTACGTTATTAATAATCGTGCCAGCACGATACAATTGTTCTACAAACAGCACCCGCATTAACTGATGCGGATAAGTTAGCGCGCCAAAACTTACGCTTTTCCCAAGCGCTTTTACACGGCTATCCAGCCCATAACTACCGCCGATAACAAAACACAACTCGCAAAAATCGGTTTCCTTTTCGACGAACTTTGCAAATTTTTCGCTACTAAAACTCTCGCCCTCGACAGCTAGAGCGCAAACTTTTTTCCCTTTTATTTTTTCTAAAATTTTATCGCCCTCATCTTTAATAACTCGTTCGATATCGCCAGTATTGCCTTTATTTAAGCGCGTTTCAGTTAACTCAATAATTTGAAAATCGAAAAATTTGCCGATACGTTTTCGATACTCCTCGACAGCATCAACAAAAAAGCGTTCTTTTAATGTTCCAATGCAAATTAAAGTTACCTTACGCATTTCCCTCTCCTGCAAATATTTTTTCCAGCACAGAACAAGCTTCGTTCAAATCATAGCATACTGCCAAGCAAATTTTTTGCAATTCTTCGGTTGGCTCGGCAAGGTCAACAACCATAATAGGCTTGCACCCAGCTTTACTAGCACTAACAATACCGCTTGGCGCATCTTCAAGCACAACGATTTCCTCTGGTGATAGTCCTAATTTTTGCGCACTCAACAAATATACCGCAGGGTCTGGTTTTCCTTTATCGACTTCACACGAGCAAGTAACGACAAAATTATCCAAATCAAGCCCAGATTTTTCAAAAAGCATCTTAACTACACTTAACTCATTACCTGTAGCAATTCCTAATTTCAAGCCTTTTTCACGAGCATATGCAACAATATTTTCAAAACCCGTCTTAACAGAAAAATCGCCACTATTCAAGCAGTTATTTACAAAGCTACACATATGTGCACGATAACCTTCTGAATCAAGTTCGGGGAAATTTCTGTTCAATTCATCACGAATTTCACTATCTTTACGCCCCATCCAAGTTACTCTCATAGTTTCGTCAAATTCAGTACTGAAACGCGCATTAGCATCAACAAAGGCACGTTGCCAAACTCGTTCTGTATCAAAAATCAAGCCATCTACATCAAACACAAGCCCACGTATCGCCACAGCACCCTCCTAATTTTTACAAGTTAACTGACTTGAATATTTTATCCACAGTGGATAACTTTCTAACTCAAAACTTTTTGAACAAAAAATCGAGCAGGCGAAACGATGCAAGCCTAACTCGAAGCAAAAAGCATACAATAATGTAATATCAAATAATCCACAATGGATTACCTAATAAAACACCAAAACATGTTTTTAAAATATTAAATTTTAACTTAACTATATTAAAAATGTAATTATACCTTTAATTTCCCAAGGTATACCCACAAAAATATGACATTAAGTTACAAAAATAACGAAAAAAATTTAATTACGCTATAAATTAAAAATCGTTACAAACACCAAATTTTTAAATCTAAAAAATTAAACAAACAATTTAAAAAAGGAGTGCTATAAACTTCCATAGAACGAAATTAATACAAGACAAAAACTAGAGCATTATTCATAAAACTCTAAAATTGTTTCATTCCTCGATTTTCATTTTGAGAGCCAAAAAAGTAAAGTATAACACAAGTCCCAATATTATACTATTACAAATCAGGACTATTATGACAACTAAACCTATTTCTCCTTGCGCCTCAATTTTATCCTATGCAGTAAAGCCGATATTTGCTACTTACGATATACACTTTTCCACATATCCACTAGATTGTGTAAAACTTCGACAATCACACACATTCACAAAAACTAACACGCAATAAACCGTGTCAAAACTATAAACCACAAGGGAGCCCATTAAAAACCATGAGAAAATTTTTCAAAAGACCGAAACTTTAAACAGCGTTCTCCCTGAATAAACCTCAATCTTCTACAATTTGCCTAG
>JAFUJK010000041.1 GCA_017468205.1 Clostridia bacterium | reverse complement strand
TCCCCTTAAATAACGGCAAAAGTCAATAGCTCAATGGGATGTTTCGACTTCGCTTTGCATCGCTCAACATGACACCGTTTAAATGCAAAATGCGAAATGCAAAATTCAAAGTGCAAAATTGTTCTTTTTTGTCATTCTGAGCGCAGTCGAAGAATCCCATATTTTAACAAGTATAACCCAGAGTTCAAGGGGATGCTATCACTACGCTTGCGCTTCGTTCCAGCATGACAGATAAAGTAAACGCAAAATATTTCCTTGTCATTCTGGAGCGTTTAAAAAACGCGATAGAATCCCCTAGTATAAATGCAAAGTGCAAAATTATTTTAGTTAAACTATTATAAGATATTGAAAAACGTGGAATATTATGTTATGGCGATATAGCAAATTTGCCACCAGCGGTGGCAAATTTGCCTTGGACTCATAATTTCATTAAGTGGATGGGAACTTCGCTTAAGCATAACACGTATAACAAATGCCCCTATAAGGCGATTATCGGGCTTTTTATGTGGTTTTGCGTGTTGCTTTGCTTGCGGTAAATTGTGGCTTAAACGCGGGGTTTGAAGGCGATTTTTCTTTGTGAAAATGCCTTTCACAAAACAACTAAAAAACACCTTTTTAAAGGCTTTTTTTGTGTGTAAATTGTGTAAAATGCCATTTTTTTGCAATATTTCCGCCTTTTTTTGTTTTTTATGCTAGATAAATAGACATTGTTTGTGGAAATGTGTTATAATATATGTGTAAAAGTATATTTTAATAAATATACTTTTAAGTAAAATTTAATAAATAAATTTTACTTATTGCGAAAATGTGAAATTTCCGCAACACAAAATTGTAATGAACTCGCCAATAAACCCTTGCAAGCAAGTTTCGTGGCTCGCTCATTATAATATATGTGTAAAAGTATATTTTAATAAATATACTTTTAAGTAAAATTTAATTCCACCTGTCATTCTGGAGCGTTTAAAAAACGCGATAGAATCCCCATGAGTAACGGCAAGCGCCATATAATAAGGGGATGCTATCACTACGCTTGCGCATCGCTTAAGCATGACACGAATAAATAAGTAGCATAATAAAGGTGTAGCTTTAAATTAGTTTAAAAAACATGCAATATTTTGTATATATAATAACTAATAACCATAATACGGTTTTATATATAGGCGTTACAAATGATATTGTGCGCCGAGTTTATGAGCATAAAAACGGTTTCGTAGACGGATTTACTAAAAGATATAATCTTTGTAAACTGGTTTATTATGAAGAATATAATGACGTAAACGATGCATTGGCACGTGAAAAACAATTAAAGGGTTGGAAACGAGAAAAAAAGAATTTACTAGTAGAACGTTTAAACCCAAATTGGCAAGACTTTTCTACTGAAATTTGTTAGGATTCTTCAGCTATGCTCAGAATTACAAAACAAACGTGTCATGTTGAGTGTAGCGATAGCGAAATCGAAACATCCCCATGAACTATGGGCTTTTGCTTGTTACATTAGGGGATTCTTCGACTGCGCTCAGAATGACAAAGGTTATATTTGTTGAATTAGGGGCTTCTTCGGCTATGCTAAGAATTACAAAACAAACGTGTCATGTTGAGTGTAGCGATAGCGAAATCGAAACATCTCCATGAACTATGGTGTTTGCCGTTACTTAGGGGATTCTTCGACTGCGCTCAGAATGACAAAGGTTATATTTGTTG
>JAFUJK010000040.1 GCA_017468205.1 Clostridia bacterium | reverse complement strand
TTCAGCAGTTGGCGCTTCATCTTCTATTTTTGTGCCACAAAATGGGCAAAACAATGCTTCAAGACCAACTTCTTTGCCACATTTATCACAATATCTTTTGATTTGATATGCCATTATTTTTTTTCTCCTATGTTATGTTTTTCTATAGTATAATGTCGTTTACATTTTGTTGGTTTAGGGTATGATGTGTGCTTTAAGAAAATCAATAAGTTTAGGATAGGTTTCTTCTATAAAGCTTTGTATTTCTGCCTCAGTATCGCTAACATTAGAAAGGTCTTTTTTAACTAAAAACGTATAGTTTTCTAACACTCTTTTATTAATATGTATGTCATTCGTTTTTAGTGTAGGTGCAAACTGTAACATAAGGCTTTTTCTAACTTCTAAAATCCATTTTACAACGTCTACATTATAATACGTTTGTAACGCTATGCTATAATTTTCAGCAGACATAAATCTCCAATAAGGATATGCGTGACAATCAAGCCTGATACACTGTTCGTTATTATCTTTTTGAAGTTCGTAATGGAAATCTAAACCATAATCACGATATTTTAAGAGTGTCTCATTGATATACTTTACACACGTGAGATTAGGGGCGTTATGCCTTACTTGACTGGGCTCAGTAACAAAGAAAATATCATTGCAAGCACAAAGTATCTTTTTCATATTTTTCTCCTTTATTCTTATTAAATATCTTATTCCCAAATGGTAACTACGCCATCTACGTAGTGCCAATAGTTTCCATCGTCCGTAGGCGTTGTTTCACTATAATAATATTTTGTTGCATTCGTCAAATAGCTGTTATTTGAACTTATAGCGATTTCAGTCCACTGCTCAGCCTTTCCCATATAGTAAACCCTCGTTAGACTATAACAATATAAAAATGCACCATCTCCTATGCTCGTTACGGAGTTAGGGATAGTTACGCTCGTTAGGTTAGAGCAACTATAGAATGCTTCACTTCCTATGCTCGTTACTGAGTCGCCGAGTGTTACGCTTGTTAGGCTATCGCAATCATAGAATGCGTTTGATGTAATAATTTTGCAATCATCCACGATTGTTAGGGTTGTAACGTTTTTTACAACTTGGTATAACGCAATATAATAAAGATTATCGTTTGCCTCTAAATATACTACGTTGTTCTTTGTGGTTTTTGTTAAACCATCACAGCCATTAAATACATTATTTGGGATATTGGTTACCGAGTCTGGGATAGTTACGCTTGTTATACTATCGCAATTATAGAAAGCATAATCGTTTATAGCCGTTACGCTATCAGGTATGACAAGGTCAGTTACTAACTCTCCATTTATATACAAGTTACTTGCATTGTTTGTTGGGTTTGCATTTGCATTTTCAAAATCTATAGCTACCCATTGGTCTATTGTTCCTGTATAATTTACGCTCGTTAGACTATCGCAATTATAGAATGCATAACTACCGATGCTCGTTACGGAGTTAGGGATAGTTACGCTCGTTAGGTTAGAGCAACTATAGAATGCATAACTACCGATGCTCGTTACGGAGTCGCCGATTACTACGCTCGTTAGATTATCGCAATCATAGAATGCATCACTACCGATGCTTGTTACGGAGTCTGGGATTGTTACACTCGTTAGACTATCGCAATCATAGAATGCATCACTACCTATGCTCGTTACGGAATCAGGGATTAATATTACTTTTACCGGGCAGCGACTGAAAGCGTCATCAGCTATGTTAGTGACTGGTAGCCCTTGGTAGGTAGAAGGTATATTAATATAGTGTGGCTCGCCAACGTATCCTATAACGGCATAAGCTCCACCAATATCTGCAAAGGTAAGATATTCAGCAGGGTTATCGGTAAATTTAGCATATAAGGTATATTCTTTAAAAACGTTTTTGGGTAGCGAAATGATAGGCTCGTTGTTGAAATCGGCGTTATCATACCAACCCATAAAGGAGCAGTTCTCCTTTGTGGGAGTAGGTAGCGTCAGTGGTAGGGTGTTTATTGTATATGTTGTGGACGTGCCGTTCGGTAGAAATCCACCGTTAAGATTATAGTTAATGTTATAATTTATAATATCCCATCTTGCAGTAATACTAATATCCTTATTATAATTATAAGTACCGCTTGTAACAACCTGATAGTTGTCATAATCATACCAATCCTTAAAGGTGTATCCATTGCGTGTTGGCGTTATCAATGTGTATGTGTCTCCGGCATAAACACTTTGTGTGCTTGGGGATGTTCCATCATTGTAGTTAAAAGTAATGGTATAAGTTATGGGTTCCCACTTTGCATATAATTTGTAGTCTTCAAGAGGTGCATTTTCAGGGATTTCAGTTAGTGAATTTCCACTAAAATCAGCATTGATGAACCAGCCTTTAAAGGTGTAACCTTGTTTTGTTGGAACCGTTAACCATAGTGGTAGGTCAGATTGGGTGAAAGAACTTTGTGCATTAGGCGCGGGAGTGCCACCATCTAAATCGTAGGTTATATTATATGTCGGTACAGATGGAGTACTGTCGTCGGGAGTGCTAGGGGTATTATTATCGCTTGGCTGATTAATATCGGGATTTGGAGTTTGTTTGGACGGTATAAAGTCACTGATATTTTTTACGAACACCGATGTGTGTAAGGTGTGTGTTTCATCAACGTAACAAACTTCAGTATAGTATGTAGCGTTTGTAAAAGCATTTATATAGCTCAAAATCAATACACCATCCTTAATGGTATACGTACCGGATTCATAATTATTTACTAATGCTTGATAGCGCGTAAACGTACCATTGGAATTGAATACGTAAGTAAGGGTTACACCAAATGAACTATCGTAAGATATCCATTCACCGGCAAAGTTACTATTACGCGTAGGAGTATCACACGACATATTGAATAACTCACTTCCCTTAATGCCGGCAGATAGTACTTTATTGTTTTCATAAAAATAAACTTTTTGGTCTGCAAAAGAGATAGTATTGCCGTCAACCGTGTAATCTTGATAAGTTTCGGTTTCACTGTCTAAAGTAAAATGTAAGCCGTCTTCATCAATCTTAATAGAATAACCATTATTTCCAATATATTCTCCGTAGTAATCAGGAGTTTCAGGCTTGGTTAAATGGTCTATCAAAAATTTAACGCCTACAAGCGCACCGATTAGGATAATAGCAAGAGCAACGTATTTAATTATTGTTTTCTTTGTCATAACGTACCTTGAAAGAATATAATTTGAGTAAACTCAAATAAATTGTATATTGAGAAAACTCAAATGTCAAGATTTATATTGAGTTTTCTCATATAATAAAATTATAACGTATGGTGAAAGATTGAAGGAACTAAGAATAGCAAAAGGGGTTTCTCAAAAGGAAATCGCAAACGCAATAGGGGTGGACGTCAGCTCAATTTCCTATTGGGAACGGGATATCTATGAGCCAAAAGCCAATTATATAGCAAAAATGGCACGGTTTTTT
>JAFUJK010000039.1 GCA_017468205.1 Clostridia bacterium | reverse complement strand
GGCACTGCGTGCCTACACCTCAACCACCGCTACCGCGGTCCCCCTTCTCCTCGAGGAGAATGCTAATAAGGATAAATCTTTTCAAAACTTCCGACTTAAAGGTGAAGTTGTCAACAGACAAAAAAAGACCCTTGCGGGTCTTTTGGTGGGAAGTAGTGGACTATACCGACCAAAAAGGGATACTCGCCATTGAGATTGGTGCTTTGATTTAGTTTATTTTTTATTGCGGTGGTTGTACTATCATAATTCAGTTGGCTCGTGTTGCTTGGGTCGGTGTCCACAAACTCACAAAAAAAGGATGCCCTTACGGACACCCTTTTTGGTGGGAAGTAGTGGACTGTACCGACCAAACTTGGTGGGAAGTAGTGGACTCGAACCACCGACCTCACGCTTATCAGGCGTGTGCTCTAACCAACTGAGCTAACTTCCCATAAACAAAGCAGAGAGAATCTGCTTTTAGTAATATGGGATTATAGCAAAACTATAATCCCACAATTTGGTGGAGATGAAGGGACTCGAACCCTTGACCCACTGCTTGCAAGGCAGGTGCTCTAGCCAACTGAGCTACACCCCCATAAAAGGTGTCTTAAAACTTATGACTTTTTTATCTTACCACTATTTTTTGTTATTGTCAACAAAATTTTCAAAAAAAATTAAAAAAATTTAAAATTTTTTATTTTACGACTTTTCATATAGTATATATAGGCCTAAAAAAAACAAAAAACATAGCATTTTGCTATGATTTTTTAATATTTACTATGAAAAGTGAGAGCAACACATTTTCCACCGACCAAAATCGCGTTATTTAGTGATAGGGGAACAAGTCGAATTTCGTTTTCGTTCACTACTTCACGGAACTTATTATACAAACTTTGCGCTTCGGCATCAGCATTGAAACTTACGATACTAAAAGTGTAGTCTGCGATATTAAGTCCATTTTCCTTTACGTTACTATAAAGTTTTGAAACGGCGGATTTAAATGTCTTTGTTTTATCGAGAACTTTGAAATTTCCATCGGTATCAATACTAATGATTGGTTTGACGTTAATTGAAGCGCCAGTAAAGTTTTGCATAGCAACGTTTAGTACGGGACTATTTTTCAAACTATCAGCGCTATCAACAGCAATTACGCTAACAAATTTTCCGATAAGCGCGTCCGCAAAGTCTAACGCCTCATCAAGATTGCCTTCCTTATCAAAAACGACTTTTGTGAGTGTTGCAATCTCGCTTGTACCACGTGATACGGTGTGGGTGTCAACTAGCACGGCGGTGCATTTTGGGTGTTTTTTGTTCAAGTCTTTAAAAACTTTTTTAATAGCAACACCTTTATCCATAAACAACTTGGTTGAAATTGAGAAGTAGACGACGTCATTGCCGTCGAGAATTTCCTTTTCAAAGAAGTCGTACCACTCTTGATATGTAAGTGGAACGATTTGATATTTTTGAGCCTTAATGTCGCGGTCAAAATCTTGCTGGCTGGTTTTTGAGTCGTATCCTGAAAAAATAGAGGTTGAGCGTCCTTTTTTAATTTTACTAGGAGCGAGTTCAAGACCGCAATCCGCAAGTTCTTGTCCGAACATATCAGCATAAGCATCTACATAAAATTTAACCATATTTGCCTCCAAACAAGATAGATTATAGCATTAAAAAAATGATTTAGTCAACGAAATAACGCAATTAGAAAAATTTTGTGTAAATTTGTTGGTTTTGTCTAATTTTGGCTAGGTAGAAGTTTGTTGCGGGGAATGGCGTTGATGTTAGTGTTAAGCCGTTTTGTGTAAATTTCGGGTTTTCAAGCCAATGGGCAACATTTCCAGGGCCTGCATTGTAGGCGCATAACGCGGTGTTGATGTCGTCAAATTTTTTTATTAAATAATTTAGATAAGCGCAACCAAGACAAATGTTATACTCGGGGTCAAAAAGTTTTTCCTGGCTATACGTAATGCTGTTAA
The DNA here is from genome assembly GCA_017468205.1 of Clostridia bacterium. Classification (GTDB taxonomy): domain Bacteria; phylum Bacillota; class Clostridia; order Christensenellales; family UBA1242; genus UBA7867. Next base: position 42,021 of record JAFUJK010000039.1, on the reverse strand, counting down.
TATTTGCGATATATTCGGCAGTACTAGGCAAAAGTTGCATAAGGCCAATAGCGCCTGCGTTTGAAACGGAATTTTTATCAAAACCGCTTTCGGCATTTATTACACTAGCCACAAGTTCGGGTTCAAGGGTATATGTCGTTGAATATTTTTCTATTAAGTCGCGATATTTTAATGGATAGAAATGTAAAAAAACGGCTATGATTAGCGCGCAAACAAAAATAATCCCTATAATATATATAGACAAGAATGTAATGACTTTATTCATATTATTTATTATATAACAATTTCAAAAAAATCATACAAATTGTAATTAAACTATTGACAAAATGAGTTAGTGGGGTTATAATAGGTGTAAAGTAGAAATACTTTACAGCATATCGAGGTGCGTTCGTGAAAATCAATCAAGTAATAAGGGCATGTGGCTTGCTAGATTTTTATGGAGGTTTGCTAACAGAAAAGCAACTCTTTATTGCGCGTAGTTATCTTAACTATAACGCAAGTCTTTCTGAAATTGCCGACGAGTCGGGAACGACTAGGCAGGCTGTGAGCGAAATTTTGAGAAGAACTCTAAATAAACTCGAAGATATGGAGAAAAAGCTCGGGCTTTATGCCAAATATGAGAAAATTTTAGAGAACATTCCACAAAAGGCTAAGGCAATTACAAAAGACGAGGCATTAATGGGCAAAATTACTGAGGAATTTACGCAATTATTTAAAAGTTTGGAGGACTAGTTTATGGCAATGTTTGATGGCTTATCACAAAGGCTAAACCATATTTTTAGCAAGATTACACAACGTGGAAAGTTGACCGAACTTGAAATAAATCAGGCTATGCGCGAAATTCGTGTTGCTCTTTTGGAGGCTGATGTCAACTATGCTGTTGCCAAAAAGTTTATTGCCGATGTAACTGAAAAGGCAAAAGGTGAGGAGGTTATGCAAAGCCTCACGCCGGGGCAACAAGTTATTAAGATTGTGAGAGACGAATTAGTAAACCTTATGGGTAGTACACAATCAAAACTTGAATTAAATGGCACTCCGCCTGCGGTCATTATGATGTGTGGTTTGCAAGGTGCTGGTAAAACTACTCTTTGTGGAAAGTTGGCTAGTTTGCTTAAAAGCCAAGGGAAGAAAGTTTTGTTGGTTGCTTGTGATATATATCGTAATGCGGCGATAGACCAACTTAAAATTGTCGGCAAAAATGCTAATGTTGAAGTGTTTGAACGTGGCACGCAGGACCCGGTTAGGACTGCAATGCAAGGTATCGAACACGCAAAACAGCAAAATCTCGATGTTGTTATTGTGGATACTGCGGGTAGATTGCATATCGATGAGGGTATGATGGAGGAGTTGAAGCGAATGAAGAGCGCTATAACTCCAAATGAAATCTTGTTCACAATTGATGCAATGACTGGTCAAGATTCTGTAAACGTTGCAAAGGAATTTAATGACCAACTCGACGTAACTGGTATTGTTGTAACAAAACTTGACGGTGATACACGTGGTGGTGTTGCGCTTTCAGTTAAGGCTGTTACAGGTAAACCAATTAAGTTCTGTGGTATCGGTGAAAAACAAGGCGACTTGGAGCCATTCCATCCAGACCGTATGGCTAGCAGGATTTTGGGAATGGGCGATGTGCTAACTTTAATCGAGAAGGCGCAAAATGCAGTCGATGAGCAAGAAATGCAGAGATTGCAAAAGTCGTTTAGAGAAAATAGTTTTACTTTGCAGGACTATTTGCAACAAATCGAAAGCCTAAATAAAATGGGCGACATTAACGCACTTATGGATATGATTCCGGGGTTGCGTGGAAAAATGGGTGGTGTTACGATTGATGAACGTGAAATTGCAAAAAACAAGGCAATTATCCAATCAATGACACCAGCGGAACGATTTGACCCTGATATTATTAAAGCGGGGCAGAAAAAACGTATTGCCAATGGTAGTGGTACAACAATTCAAGAGGTTAACACTTTGTTAAAGCAGTTTAGCCAAAGCAAGGAATTGATGCGCCAGTATGGTGGCAAGAAAAGAAAAGGTAAATTTCCGTTCTAATAAAACGAAAATTATAAATCAAAATTATTAAGGAGAAAAAACTATGGCAGTTAAAATCAGACTCGCTCGCTACGGCGACAAGAAATCACCATTCTACCGTATGGTTGCAGCAGACTCTCGTTGTGCAAGAAACGGTAAGTTTATCGAAATTTTGGGTACATACGACCCATTGAGAAAACCTTTTGAACTTAAACTTGATAAGGAACGTATTGCTTACTGGTTGAGCGTAGGCGCTACACCAACAGAAACCGCTCGTGAGCTTCTTGTAAAGGACGGCATTATGCAAGCAAAACCTTATGTTGCTCCACGTCCAAAACAAATGCCACCAGCACCAAAACCAGCTGAAGAAGCAGCTGCAACTGAAACAACTGATGCACCAGTAGCAGAGTAATTTGAATTTTAAAGCCAAATATGATTGCTAAAAATTGTTTTTTAGTGTAAAATATTGCTAGGCTTTTTCCAAAAAAGTTAAACGGGGGAGAGTTCTCTCGTTTTTTGTTGGGAGGAAATTATGCAAATAGGAAAAGTATTGAAACCTCAGGGAATAAAAGGCGAAATCAAGGTTTTGCCATTGTCTAATCCTGATTTTTTTAAAGAAATTGAGTATGTAAGTATTAATGGAACACAGGCGAAAATAGAGAGTGCGAGTATTCGAGAAGATGGAGTTTATTTAAAATTGGATATTATTCGCGACCGAAATGATGCCGAGGAATATCGCGATGCAATTTTATCGGTTGAGCGCGAAGCCTTGCCTGATTTGGAAGATGGGCAATTTTTTTATGAAGATTTGATAGGGTGTGAAGTTTTTTTTGAAGATGGTGAGCGCGTTGGTGAGATTATCAACATAGAGAACTATGGCTCAAAAGATATTTTTGAAATACACCACGGGTTTAGTAACACGCTTTGCCCTTTTGTTGAAGATGTGTTTACTAGCATTGATACAAAAACGAAGAAAATCATTGCTAATCGTAAAAAATATTTAGAGGTAACGGACTATGAAGATTGATATACTAACCCTTTTCCCAGATAGTTTTGCGCCATTAAAGGAAAGTATTATTGGTCGCGCAGTTAATAGTGGAAAATTGGATATTAATGTTATCAATATTCGCGATTTTTCGACAGATAAGCACAAAAAATGCGATGACGAGATTTTTGGCGGTGGGGACGGTATGCTTATGATGCCTCAGCCTCTTGCTGATTGCCTTGATAGCGTGGTTACGGATAAATCTTGCGTGTACTATATGTCCCCCAAGGGTAAGACTTTTAGCCAAAGTATGGCGAAAAATATGGCAAAAATTGAGCATTTGGTTTTAATTTGTGGACATTATGAAGGAATTGACCAGCGTATTATTGATATATATGTCGATGAGGAGATTAGCATTGGCGATTTTGTTTTAACAGGCGGTGAACTTCCTGCTATGGTTGTTGTTGATGCGGTTGCTCGTTTGTTGCCTGATGTACTTGGAAATGAACATTCCGCTCTTGAAGAAAGTTTTGAGAATGGATTGCTTGAATATCCTCAATATACACGTCCATCCGAGTTTCGAGGACATAAGGTTCCTGATGTTTTGTTGAGTGGTAATCACGCGCTCATTGCGAAATGGCGAAAAGAGCAGAGCGAAGAAATAACACGCAAACGCAGACCTGATTTAATTAAGGAGGATTAATATGATTATTCAGTGGTTTCCAGGGCATATGACAAAGGCTTTGCGAGAAATGGAGCAAAATGTAAAAAAGGTTGATTTGGTAATTTATGTCCTTGATTCTCGTGCGCCTTTTAGTTGTCAAAACCCTCAATTTACGCAGATAATTGGTTCAAAACCTATTATTTATGTATTGAATAAAACTGACCTTTCAGACGATAGGCAAACGCAAGAGTGGCAGAAGCGCTTGACAGGTGAAAATAGACTTGCCATTCCTCTTGTTTCGACTATGACGAATGCAAGTAAGGCTATTGTTGCGGGAATGGAAAAGTTGCTTGCGCAAAAGTTGGAACGCAATCGCGAAAAGGGTATTACTATGCCCCTGCGGGCTATGGTTATAGGTGTGCCAAACTGCGGAAAAAGTACTTTGATAAATAACCTTTGTGGCAAGTATAAAGCAATCACGGGGGACCGTCCAAGCGTAACTCGCTCAACTCAATGGGTAAAAGTTGCAGGGAACATCGAAGTTTTAGATACTCCGGGTACTCTATGGCCATCTTTTGAAGATAATGAGATAGCACATAATCTTGCATATATTAATGCAATTAAGGATGAAGTGCTTGACCCTGCAGAATTGGTGCTTGACTTTATCGCGAAAATGCTCAAAGAATATCCTAGTCAATTTCTTGAACGATATGATATTGAATTATTGACCGATGCGCAACCAGTTGACTATTTGGCTAAGGTTTGTGAAAAACGTAAGTTTATAATCAAGGGAGGCGACCTTGATTGGGAGCGAGGCGCTCGTGCAATTTTGGACGATTTTAGAAAGGGTAGACTTGGAAAAATAACGTTAGATAAAATTGTTTAGGTGAATTATGAATCATATTGCGCTAGGAATAGCGGGCGAAAAGAAAGCGGTTAAGTATTTAAAAAAGCATAAATATAAGATTTTGGAGAAAAACTATCGTTGCGCATTGGGAGAGGTTGACGTAATCGCAAGACAAGGCGAAACTTTAGTGTTTGTCGAAGTAAAAACTCGTTCGAGTTGCCTTTTTGGACGTCCCTGTGAGGCTGTTGACGAGCAAAAACAAGAAAAGTTAAGAAGACTTGCATTATATTATCAGCGATTTAAAAGATTGTATAATATTCCTTTAAGATTTGATGTGGTTGAAGTGCTTGATAATGAAATAAATCTAATTGAGGGCGCTTTCTAAAAAAAATTCTAAAAAAATTCGCTTTTTTCTATTGCCAAACATAAAAAATTATGATATAATGCAACTATGGCTTCGAGTGGTCCGCTGTGAATGGGGACTATTTCATAAGAACATTCGATTAATCTTGTAAGGAGGTATTAAGTCATTATGAACATTATTGCAACACTTGAAAAAGAAGGACTCAAAGAAAATGTTAGCGACTTCAACATCGGTGATACCGTTAGAGTATACGTTAAAGTTGTTGAGGGCGACAAAGAGCGTATTCAGGCTTACGAAGGTGTCGTAATCGCACGTAAGAATGGTAGTATTCGCGAAACATTTACTGTTCGTCGTATCAGTTTCGGTATCGGTGTTGAGAGAACTTTCCCAGTTCACTCACCTCGTATCGACCGCGTAGAGGTTGTACGCAGAGGTAAAGTTCGCAGAGCGAAACTCTACTACGTTCGTGGTCTTAGTGGTAAACGTGCTAAGATTAAAGAGGACATCTAATTATATGAAAGGGGAGCCTATGGGCTTCTTTTTTGTTGTTTTAATTGACAAAATTGGCAAAATTTAGTATAATTTATATAGAAAATTTAAGGAGAAAATAATGATACCTTTCGACTATAAAAGCATCGAAGCAAAATGGCGCGAACGTTGGGAAAAAGACCGCGTTTTTGTTACCGATTTATATGACTTTTCAAAACCTAAATATTATGCATTGGATATGATTCCTTATCCATCAGGGCAAGGCTTGCACGTTGGACACCCTGTGGGATATATCTCTACCGATATTATATCGCGTATGAAACGTATGCAGGGTTTTAACGTATTGCACCCAGCGGGATTTGATAGCTTTGGGCTTCCTGCTGAACAATACGCAGTTAAAACAGGTAATCACCCGGGTAAGTTTACTGATGAAAACATTATAATATTTACGCGTCAACTTAAAGCAATTGGATTCAGTTATGACTGGACTAAGGAAATCGCTACGCACCGCCCAGAGTACTATCATTGGACACAATGGATTTTTGAACAAATGTACAAGGACGGACACGCTAGCCTAAAACCTACTTACGTAAATTGGTGCGAGGGGTTGGGTACAGTTCTTGCAAATGATGAAATTGTGGACGGCAAAAGTGAAAGAGGGGGATTCCCTGTTGAAAAACGTATGATGAAGCAATGGACTATGGATATTCCAGCCTATGCTGAAAAGTTGCTTGAAGGATTGGATGAACTTACCGATTGGCCAAGCTCAACTATCGAAGGGCAACGTAATTGGATAGGCAAGTCGCAAGGTGCCGATGTCGCTTTCAAGATTGAAAATAGTGATAAGGATTTCCATGTTTTCACAACTCGTGCCGACACTTTGTTTGGTGCTACCTATTGTGTTTTGTGTCCAGAACACGCGTTGATTGACGAAATTACAACCGACGAACAAAGAGAAGTGGTTCAGGCATATGTCAAAGCGTGTGCATCTAAATCAGACCTTGAAAGAACTGATTTAAGTGCAACAAAAACGGGTGTATTTACAGGCGCATATTGTATTAATCCAGTTAATGGTGAGAAATTGCCAATTTGGGTTGGTGATTATGTGTTGACTTATGGTACTGGCGCGGTAATGGCTGTGCCTGCTCACGACACTCGTGATTATGCTTTTGCAAAAACATACAATCTACCGATGAAACGTGTGGTTGAAGGTGGTGATTTGGATGTTGAGGCATATACAGGCGATGGAAAACATATTAATTCAGGAATGCTTGACGGCTTGAATAATGAGGAGGCCAAGGCAAAAATAATTGCTTGGCTAGAAGAAAAAGACTTGGGCGGACATCAAATTAACTATAAACTTCGCGACTGGACTTTCTCACGTCAACGTTATTGGGGTGAACCGATACCTGTGGTTTATCTTGAAAATGATGAGGTTGTACTCGAAGAGAACTTGCCATTGACATTGCCTGAGATGCAAGACTATAAGGCAAAGAATGGACAGCCTCCTCTTGACAATGCTACTGAATGGAAGAATGTCGAAATTAATGGAGTTAAGGGAACTCGAGAAACTTGTACAATGCCAGGTGCTGCTGCTACAAGTTGGTATTATCTCCGCTTTATTGACCCACACAATGACAAGGCAATTGCTGACCCTGAATTGTTAAAATATTGGATGCCTGTTGACTTGTATGTTGGTGGAGCAGAGCATACTGTTGGACACTTGTTGTATGCCCGTTATTGGAATAAATATTTGTTTGAAAAAGGTATTAGCCCTGTTTCAGAACCTTTTAAACGTCTTGTTCACCCAGGTATGATGCTTGGTGAAAACTGTGAAAAAATGAGTAAGAGTAAGGGAAATGTTGTAAATCCTGATGATGTCATCAATGACTACGGTGCGGACGTTTTGCGTACTTACGAGATGTTTATGGGGCCAGTTACAGAACCAAAACCTTGGAATACAAAAAATATCGAAGGTTCTAAACGCTTTATTGCAAAAATTTGGTCAATTTACATTAATGAAAACAAAATTGGTGGCGAAAATAAGAACTTGGAAAAATTGTACCACAAAACAGTAAAGAAAGTTACAGAAGATTTTGAAAACTTTAACTTTAATACTGCAATTAGTCAAATGATGATTTTTATTAACGCGGTTCAAAAAGAAGAAGTATTCCCACGCGAATACGCCGAGGGCTTTATAAAACTTTTGAATCCAGTTGCGCCATTTATAACCGAAGAAATTTGGGAACGCGTATTTGATAGTGAAAACTTGATTGATTATGCAAAATGGCCAAGTTTTGACCCAGAATTGGCAAATGATGACGAAATTGAAATTCCTGTGCAGGTAAACGGCAAGTTAAGAGCAAAAATTGTTATTGCTATTGATGAAGATAAGGAAAGTGTGCTTGCAAAGGCTAAGGAAGCTGTAAAGTTGGGGGAAATTGTTAAGGAAATTTATGTGCCTAACAAAATTGTTAACTTTATTGTTAAAGCATAAAATTAAAATTTAATACAACTTTTAATAAAAAACTACAAAAAAGATTTTTGTCGAAAAACAAAAGTCTTTTTACTTTTATGTATATTGGGCGATTTTTTAACATTTTTTACGTGTTTTTTTATGTATTATAAGGGTGTATTTTGTATAAATAGTGCGGGATTTTAGCGTAAAAAAATAAGGTTTGTCGAAATGATATTTTTCGCTATTTTTTATTTGAAATTTTGATGATAAAGTACTAAAATGTTCTCGTATTATTTCGGAGGTAGCATATAATGACTAATCAAAATTCTGTAAGTATCAAGGCATTTGCAAAGAGGGCAAAGCGTAGAATGACAAGTGGATATTGGGACAAAATAAGAGAAGAACGCGACCAGTATATTCGCAATAATGCTGACGAAAATGAGCAAAAGATTAAAGAGTTGTACGCAAAACGTTTGATGCGTGAATTTTATTGCGATGAAGAGAGTGCACAAGACAATGAATTTTATAATAAGGTTTGTAAACTGCTTCAAAATAATTCTTTCACACTCAATCCCATTGGGCAACTCATCGACCACGCGGAGTATGATAAATTAGATATTGAAGCTAGGCAAAACTACATAATCAAACTTACAGATAAATATAATGAGATGCGTGAACGTTTTGAAAGAGAAAAACAAACAAAACTATATAGTGGCATATAAAAAATAAAGCCTTTTTTGGTTGCCAAAAAGGGCTTTTTTTGTTAGAATAGTATGTAAATTAACTAGGGGACAAAATATGAGTATTGTAGATAATTTGAATGAAGAACAACGCCTTCCTGTTTTGCAAAGCGATGGCGCTGTGTTGGTAACTGCTGGTGCTGGAAGTGGTAAGACTCGTTTGCTCACTCACCGTATTGCCTATTTGATTAAAGAAAAGGGAATTGAGCCATATCACATTTTAGCTATTACATTTACAAATAAAGCAGCAAATGAAATGAAAGAACGTATTCAACGTATGGTTGATTGTGGGGATAAAGTTTGGGTTTCAACTTTTCACCGTCTTTGCGTATTGATTTTGCGTAGACATATAGACTTTTTTAAAGGCTTCAATACAAACTTTACAATTTATGCGGATGCAGAACGTAGTCGTGTGTTAAAGGAAGTTTACAAGCAACTTGATATTGATGAAGATGATGACAAAAAAAGTATTGATTATCATATCGGTAATGTGAAAAATGCTAATTCAACTATCGAAGAATATGTTTTGACTTTGGGAAAGGGGCATTTTCCTTCTATGATAGAAAAGGCATATAACGCTTATCAAAAGATTTTGAAAGATAGTAATGCACTTGACTTTGATGATTTGCTTGTATTTACATATCGCTTGCTACGGGATAATGCAGAAGTGCGTGAATACTATCAGGAAAAATTTAAATATATTCATGTCGACGAGTTTCAAGATACGAATACTATTCAATATGAAATTGTGCGTATTTTGGCGGGCAAGTGGGGCAATATTTTAGTTGTTGGTGATGAAGACCAATGTATTTATGGTTGGCGCGGAGCAAATATTGGTAATATTATTAACTTTAAGAAAGATTTTAAGCACGCAAAAGTTTTTAAACTTGAACAAAACTATCGTTCTACAAAAAATATTCTCGATGTTGCAAACAAGGTTATTGACAAAAATATACAGCGTTTGAAAAAAACACTTTGGACAGAAAACGAGCAAGGAAAATCTGTAAATTACTATGTAGCGAATAGTGATAGAGATGAGGCAGATTATGTAGCGCGAACCATTCGTGATTTAGTGGCTTCTGGTTATAATTATGGCGACTTTGCCATATTGATTCGTCTTGCTGCTCCGTCACGCTTGTTTGAAGAATATATGCTTAACTATAACTTGCCTTATAAGATGTTGGGCGGATTTAGATTCTTTGAGCGACTTGAAATTAAAGGTATTGTTGGCTATATTCGCGCCATCACAAACCCTCGCGATAATGATAGTATTTTGCGGATTATTAACTATCCTAAACGAGGTATTGGCGATAGCACTATTGAACAGTTAAAGCAGTTTGCAGATGGGGGGAGCATATTAAAGGTAATTTTACATTACAATGAATATCCTTTCTCAAATGCTTCTGCTAAAAAAATTGATTCATTTAGACAATTATATCTTGATTTGAAGACGAAATCGGACGAAATGAATATAAGCGATTTTGCGGAATATTTGGTTGAACATGCTGGGTTTAATTCTGCCTTTGACCCTCAAAATGAGGAAGAATTGAACAAACTTCAAAACATCGCGGAATTTGTGAATTCTGTTAAAGAGTTTGAGCAAAATAATGCAGGAAGTACGCTTGCTGAATATTTGGAATCTATCACTTTGGTTAGTGATATTGATTCAGTTGGAGAGGAAAATGACTACGTTTTAATTAGTACTGTACACGCCGTGAAAGGGCTTGAATTTAGAACGGTTTTTGTTTCAGCCATGGAGGAAGGTCTTTTTCCGATAAATCGTGGAGGCGAAAGACCAAGCGATATTGAGGAAGAACGCAGACTTGCGTATGTTGCTGTTACGCGTGCGTGCGAAAATTTGTATTTAACTCGAAGCAAACGTAGATTTATGTATAAGGAAGTAAAAAATCAAGCACCAAGCCGTTTCTTAAAAGAAATGGGATTTGAAAGCGAACGGGAGTCAAGACGCTTCGAATGGGAAGATTATGCGGAAATGCCTAGTATTCGCTCAAAACCAAAAACTACTGCAAATATTCAAACATTACTAAATAGTAGGGTAACAGCCCAAAAGAAAGACCTATCGGGATATACGACAGGTACGCAGGTTTTACACCCAAAATTCGGTGCAGGTGTTATAACTGATGATAGTAGTTTGACAAAAAACAGAATGGTAACAATTGATTTTGGAAGTATGGGACGTAAAACATTAAGTCTTGATTACGCACCCTTGCAAATTGTTAAAAGGAAATAGAAATGGAGCAGAGTCTAAAAGAAAAGATTGAGAAAATGGTCGCTGACCTGAATAAATATAACTATCATTATCATGTTCTTGATGCGCCTATCATTTCTGACAAGGATTATGATAAGTTATACTATGAACTCGTTGACCTTGAAAAAGAAACGGGCTATGTTTTGCCTGACAGCCCAACGCAACGCGTAGGCGATGTAACGAGTGAAAAGTTTGTTAAATATAAGCACGAAGCACAACTTTTTAGCCTTGACAAAGCACAGACAACGAACGAGTTGTCAGATTGGGTTTTGAAAGTGTTGGATAAGTTTCCAAATACTGAATTTACAATGGAATACAAGTTTGACGGGCTTCGCCTCGCTCTAACTTATGAAAATGGTTTTTTAAAAACAGCAGCAACGCGTGGTAATGGCTTGATTGGTGAAGATGTAACTGCACAAGTTAAAACTATCCGCAGTGTTCCGCTTTCCATTTCTTATAAAGGGCACATTGTTGTTGAGGGCGAGGGGATTATGCTCCTTAGTGAGTTGGATAAATATAATAATAAATCTAACGAACCACTTAAAAATGCGCGTAATGCAGTTGCGGGTGCGATTAGAAACCTTGACCCGAAAATTACTGCTAGTAGAAATCTAGATTTTTTTGCTTATGGCATACCTGTAATTGAAGATGCTCCATTTAAAACTCAAGAAGAATTGAGACAATTTTTGATTGATAACAGGTTCTTGGTAGGAGAGTTTTTTGAGGTTAGAAAGAATGTTTCAGATATGGTCAAATTAATTGATGAGATTGACAAAAAGCGCGATGTCATTGATGTTTTGATTGATGGAATGGTTATAAAGGTAAATGATATTGCAACTCGTGCTAAATTGGGATATACGATTCGTTTCCCAAAATGGGCGCTTGCTTATAAGTTTGAAGCACTAGAAGTTACGACAAAAATACGCGATGTAATTTGGCAAGTGGGGAGAACTGGTAAAATCACACCGCTTGCACTTCTCGACCCTGTTGATATCGCGGGTGCTACCATTTCTCGCGCAACTTTAAATAACTGGGACGATATTCAGCGCAAAAAAGTGAAAATAAATAGCCTTGTATTCATTCGTCGCAGTAATGAAGTCATTCCAGAAATATTAGGAATTGCGCAAGAATATGAAGACTCGATAGAGATTAAAAAGATAGAAAATTGCCCTTCTTGTGGCACAAAACTTGTGCATAATGGTGTAAATCTATTCTGCCCTAACAAGGATTCTTGTCCTGACCAGTTGAAAGAGAAAATAATTCACTTTTGTTCGCGCGATGCAATGAATATTGAGGGCATTCGCGACAAAACCATAGACCTTTTTTATAACGTGCTTAATATTCGTACAATCGCAGATTTATATACATTGAAACCTGAAAATTTGGTTGGACTTGAAAGTTTTAAAGATAAGAAAATTAATAATTTAATAAATAGTATTGAGAAAAGCAAATCAATAGATTTTGCAAATTTTATCTATGCGCTTGGCATTGGTAATGTGGGAATTAAAACTGCAAAAGATTTGGCAAAAAACTTTGAAACTTTTGAAGATTTATCAAAGGCAAAACTAGAAGAATTGAGCAAAATTCGTGATATTGGCGACATTGTTGCACAGTCAATCATTGATTTCTTTGCTTATGAAAAGAATATGGAAACAATTAAAAATTTATTTGATTATGGCTTAAAAATTAAGTATCCTTTGGCTTCTATTAATGGGGTTTTTAAAGATAAAACTTTTGTTTTAACTGGTACATTGCCAACACTTTCGCGTGCGGAAGCGACAAAATTGATTGAAGAAAATGGCGGAAATGTTTCTAGCAGTGTGAGTAAATTGACTTCTTTCGTGCTTGCGGGTGAGAGCGCTGGTAGCAAATATGAGAAAGCTCTTGCCTTAAATATCAAAATAATTAGCGAAGAAGAGTTTTTGTCTATGCTTAAATGATTGACAGAAATGCAGTTTCGTGGTATTATTTTTCTATTAAGATTAAGGAAGGTAATAATGAGTATTACAATTGATGACGTAAAAAAATTAGCAAAACTTTCACGTCTTGAATTTAGTGAGGAAGAAACCGCTGAATTTGTGAAAGAATTGACCGCAACACTCGAACAAGTTGATGCGATAAATAAAGTTGATGTGTCTAATGTTGACTTGCTTGAAAGCACTGTTGATGCAGACACTCAATTAAGAAAGGACGAGATTAAGCCTAGCCTTACAGCCGAAGAGATTGTGGCAAATGCTCCTGATAGTCAGGACGGTGCTTTCTTGGTTCCTATTACGGTGGCGGAGGAGTAAGATGAGTTATTTAGATTATAGTTTGACAGAAGTGCTTGCGCTTTTGAATCAAGGAAAGGTTACAAGTGAACAGTTGGTTAATGAGTGCTTTGAACGTATAGAGGAAACCAAAGACCTCAACGCGCTGAACTCAACTTATTATGATGAAGCAATCAAGCGCGCAAGAGAGATTGACTCTGCTCGTAAGCAGGGTGATAAATTAGGGATTCTTGCCGGTGTGCCAATCGTGTTAAAAGATAACATAAATTATGTTGGCACAAAGACTACTTGTGCAAGTAAGTTTTTGGAGAATTTTGTTTCCCCATATACAGCAACCTGTGCTCAAAAACTTCATGATGCTGGGGCTGTTGTGATTGGTAAGGCTAATATGGACGAATTTGCTATGGGTAGTAGTAACGAAAATTCTGCCTTTGGCGCTGTAAAGAATCCAGTTGACCCAACACGTGTTCCTGGGGGAAGTAGTGGAGGTAGCGCTTGTACAGTTGCTGCAAAGCAATGTTTTGCTAGTTTAGGTACTGATACTGGTGGTTCAATTCGTGAGCCAAGTAGTTTCTGTGGTGTTGTTGGTATCAAACCAACATATGGGCGAGTTTCTCGTTATGGTGTTGTTGCTTTTGCAAGTTCGCTTGACCAAGTTGGTGCGATTACTCGTACGGTCGAAGACAATGCTTTAATGTTGAATGTTTTGGCTGGTAGAGATGAAATGGATATGACTTCTGCCGATATTGAAGTTCCAGATTATACTGCTAATTTAAATAAAGGAGTTAAGGGCTTAAAGATTGGTGTTGCCAAGCAATTTTATAGTGATGAACTTTGCGACGATGTTAAGAATTCCCTTAATAAGGTTTTGGAGTGGTATAAATCAGAAGGTGCAGAGCTAGTAGAAATTGATTTGCCAAGTCTGGATACTGCGCTTGCTGTTTACTACATTCTTTCTTCTGCTGAGGCTGCGAGCAATCTCGCGCGTTTTGATGGTGTAAAATATGGGCGTAGAGCAGAGGAATATAGCGACGTTGTTGACCTTTACTTCAAATCACGTACACAGGGCTTTGGTAAGGAAGTTAAACGTAGAATTATGCTTGGTAACTATGTGTTAAGTAGTGGTTACTATGATGCTTTCTATCGCAAGGCAAAACGCGTGCAGAAAGTTATTAGAAATGAATTTGTTTCAGCATTTGAAAAGTGTGATGTTCTTATTAGCCCAACTACTGCAACACCTGCATTCAAGTTGGGTGAGAAATCAAATGACCACGTAGCAATGTATTTGTCTGATATTTTTACTGTGCCAGTAAACATTGCTGGTGTGCCAAGTCTGAGTGTGCCTTGTGGTACTTCAAGCGAGGGGTTGCCAATTGGTATGCAAATTATTGGAAAACATTTTGACGAGGCGACACTTTATCAAGTGGCTAATGCCTATGAATTAGCACACAAGGAGGGACAATAATGAGTGAATATAATACAGTAATCGGTCTGGAAGTTCACAGCGAATTAAACACAAAGACAAAATGTTTCTGTGGCTGTAAGAACGAGTTTGGAAGTAATCCTAACACGCATACTTGTCCTGTTTGTACTGCGATGCCAGGTGCGCTTCCTGTTCTTAACCGCGATGCTGTTGAGCGCGCAATCTTGATGGGGCTTGCTGTTGGATGTAGAATTAATAACTATTCAGTTTTTGAACGCAAAAACTACTTTTATCCAGACTTATCAAAGGCTTATCAAATTTCTCAACTTGAATATCCACTTTGTGTGGGCGGTGGTATTGAAATAGAAGTCGACGGAAAGAAGAAGTTTATTCGCCTAAATCGAATTCACCTTGAAGAAGATGCGGGCAAACTTATCCATTCAAATGCAGGGACTTTGGTTGACTATAATCGTGGTGGCGTACCTTTGATTGAAATTGTGTCAGAGCCTGATATGTCGAGTGCTGAGGAGGCTGTTGCATATCTTCAAAAATTGCGCAGTACCTTACTTTATGTTGGGGTTAGTGACTGTAAGATGCAAGAAGGCAGTATTCGTTTTGATGTGAACATTAGCGTCAACAAGGATGGCGAGCCTTTGGGAACTCGTACAGAACTTAAAAACCTTAACTCATTCAGAGCTGTTTTGAAAGCTATTAAATATGAAGCAAATAGACAAATTGAGGAGTTAGAGGCTGGTAGAGCGATTGTTCAAGAAACTCGTCGTTGGGACGATGAGAAAGGGCGCACTTACTCAATGCGTTCAAAAGAAGATAGTCAAGACTATCGCTATTTTCCAGACCCAGACCTTATTCCGTTAGATGTAAAACCAGAGTATATTGATACAATTCGCGCGCGTTTGCCAAAACTTGCACCGCAACGTATCGAGGAGTATAAATCTTGGGGATTGACAGAGCAAGATGCAAAACTTTTGACTGATGAACGCGAATATGCGGACTTTTTTGAAGCCGTGCTTAAAGAATTTAACGAGCCTAAATTCGTTTGTAACTGGATTACTGCCGAGGTCTTTAAGAAATTAAATGCGATTGAAGACGAAGAAAAGAAAATTCCAGTTAATCCAAGTGAACTTGCTTCAATGCTCAAACTTTATAAAGATGGCGAGATTAACCAAGCAGGTGCAAGGAAAATTTTCGATATTCTTTGGGAAAAGGGCGGAAATCCAGTTCAACTTGTTGAAGAATTGGGGTTAAAACAAATGAATGATACGGGCGCTTTGAAGGAAATCTTGCAAAAGATTGTTGCAGATAATCCAAAAGCAGTCAAGGAATTGCAAGAGGGAAATGAAAAAACAATGGCGTTCTTTGTTGGACAGGCTATGAGAGCAACACAAGGGAAGGCTAACCCTAAAATGGTAGCGGATATTGTTAAAGAATTAATAAAGTAGGAGGTAATTTTTATGAAAATAGATGATAAAAAATATATAATGATGGACCCACCGATTGACGAAATGACTCAAAAAGTGGGCAACAAGTTTTTGCTAACTTGCCTTGTTGGAAAAAGAGCAAAACAGTTAAATAGTGAATATTTACTTGGTGAACCACAAGACAGGGACCCAAAAGTTATTGCTATTGCAGCTGAAGAGGTTTATGATGGAAAGGTAAAGGCAGGCACAACATTATAAGGAGCGGTAGATGATTGCCGAGGTTATTGTTGACATTACGAATGACCAAGTAGACAAGGTTTTTGACTACATCGCTAGACCTGATACCATTGTAGGCGAGCGCGTAACTGTTCCATTTGGAAAGAGATTTATTGAAGGATATGTGCTTCGTCATAAAGAAAAAAGTCAATTACCAGACAATCTACTTAAGCCACTCGGGCAGCCAAAGGATGATTATCCTGTGCTGTTGCCCGAGTTTTTGGCTTTAAATGAAGAAATGAGAGAATTATTTCATTTACGTAATGTTGATTGTATGCGCTTGTTTATACCAACACAACTTCGTAGCGGTAAGGCAAAACCACTTTATGTGAATTTTATTGAATTGACCGAAAAATTTGACGACCGAGAATTGCTCGAAAATACTCGAAAAAATGCAACCAAGCAAATTGACTTAATCAAAACATTGAGACCAGATAATTTGTATGCGCGGACAGATTTAAACAAGCGTTTTGGTTCTGCTAATGTAAACAAATTGCTTGATTTGGGCGTGATTAGACAAGTTACAACGACTAAACTTCGCGCCCCAAAAGTGAATGCAAAGCAGGATAAGAAAGTAACTTTAACAGCGGAGCAAGAAAAGGTTGTAAATGCTATTTTGGCTAAACGTGAGGGTGAGCATTTGCTGTTTGGTGTTACAGGGTCAGGCAAAACCGAAGTTTATATGCACATAATTTCAAAAGTGCTAGGAGAGGGTAAAACGGCAATTTTATTAGTTCCTGAAATTTCTCTTACTCCGCAGGTTTTATCCACTTTTACAGCACGTTTTGGTGATAATGTAGCAATTTTACATAGTGGGCTTAGTGATGGTGAGCGTTTTGATGAATGGCAACGCCTGCGCACTGGGCAGGCAAAAATAGCAATTGGTGCTAGGAGTGCAATATTTGCTCCATTGACTAATTTGGGTGCTATTATTCTTGATGAGGAGCATGACCCAAGTTATAAGGCGGAATCAAATCCGCGTTTTATAACGCACGATGTCGCAAGGTTGCGTGGAAAGTTTAACAAATGTCCTGTTATTTTCGGTAGTGCAACGCCTAGTTTGGAGTCTTTTCATAGAGCAAAACAAGGCAAAACGGAATTGCATTTATTGCCAAATCGCGCTAACGCAAAGCCTATGCCTAATATTGAAATAGTGAATATGTGTGACGAAGTGAGAATGGGCAATTCTGGGATTTTTAGCGGTCGTTTGTTAGATGAACTCGAAAATGTTGTTCGCGAAAAAAATCAAGCGATGCTTTTCATTAATCGTCGTGGTTTTAGCAGTTATATGATTTGTCGCGAATGCGGATATGTGGCAAAATGCGAAGATTGCGATGTTTCTCTTGTATATCACAAGGAGGACAACCAATTAAAATGTCATTATTGCAATCGTAGGTACAAGGCACTGACAAATTGCCCAAGTTGCGGAAGTAGTTATATCCGTATGGGCGCAATGGGTACTCAAAAGGTTGTGGAAGAACTACAAGAGCGTTTTCCAAATGTAAAAATTTTGCGAATGGATTTTGATACAACAAAGAATAAAAATTCATTAAATGAGTTATTGGAAACCTTTGGAAATACAAAACCCTGCATTCTTGTTGGGACGCAAATGATTGCAAAAGGACACGATTTTCCTTCTGTAACACTTGTAGGAATAATGAATGCTGATATGAGCCTGCATTTTAGTGATTTTCGTTCCACCGAACGTACTTATCAACTTATAACACAGGTTGCAGGAAGGGCTGGTCGCGCAGAAAAAGAGGGGAAGGTAATTTTGCAAACTTATACACCAAAGCACTATGCATATCGTTTTGCCTCGAATTATGATTATCTAGGATTTTATGGAAAAGAGATAAATCTGCGCGAAGTTGCGAATTTTCCGCCTTTTTCAAAGATTGTAAGGGTACTTATAACCGCCGAGAATAAGGACGAAGCTCGCGCAACAACATCAAGAATATATAGCAAAATTCAAGACTATTTTAAGCAAAATAGGGAACAATTTCTTTATTGCGAGGCAATGGCTTCACCCGTATCACGCATTGAGAAAAAATATCGCTTTCAAATTCTTTGTAGATTTTTACTAGATACAGAACCCGAAATAACCAACTTTATATATAAAACAGTTACCGAAGATAAGCACCCAAAGTCGCTTGTTTTCGTTGAAATTAATCCAAGCAATATGTCATAATATTTATGCATATTATTAATAAAAATAAGAGGTGAATATTATTAAAGCACAAATAATAAAGGCCGTAGGGGGGGATTTTACGGTCAAAGTTGATACACAAGTTTTAGTATTAAAAGGAAGAAAAAAGTTAAAAGGGGATAAACTTTTTGTTGGAGATTTTGTTGAGATAGATGAAAAACAAGGTGTTATAGAAAGTTTAATAGAAAGACAGAATTTCCTTGTTCGTCCGCCACTTGCGAATGTTGAACAGGCAATAATGGTTGTTGCTCCTATTCCCAAGCCTGACTATTTTTTGATTGACAAACTTTTAGTTAAATTCTTTTCACTTAACATCAAACCAGTTATCGTAATGAATAAGATAGATATTTGCGCATCTGGACTTATAAATGAATTAGTGGAACAATATGGCAAGGTGTGCGAAATTTATATGATTTCTGCGCTAGATTATCAGACGACTGCCACCACACTTAATCCTGTGCTAACGGGCAAGTTTTCTATCCTTACAGGTCAATCAGCCGTTGGGAAATCAAGCATTTTGAATTGCTTGTTGCCAGATGTTACGCTAGAAACTGGTGGGTTAAGTCGAATTGGAAGAGGGAGAAACACCACAAGGCATAGTGAGATTTTTATGTTGGAAAATGGCGCATTAATTGCCGATACTCCGGGATTTAATGCATTTGAGTTAGATGAATTTTCGCCAGAAGATATAATTGATAATTATCCAGAGTTTAAGCAATTTAGCAATAAGTGTAAATTTAACAACTGCAATCATATCAAGGAAAAAACCGATTCTTGTGCAGTAAAAAGAGCCGTTGAAAGTGGTGAAATGAACAAATTGCGCTATGAGCGCTATGTAAAACTATATGAAATAGCAAGCGAAAAGGAGAAAAAACAATATGGATAAGCATATTTTAGTTGCGCCTAGCACTGACCCTTGTCCCATTGGGGATTTGGTCGAATATTCTCGCGAGTTGCTTCGTGTTGGAGCTGATTGGATTCATTGTGATATAATGGACGGAAATTTTGTTGAGAAAAAGACTTTTGACGAAATTGTTCTCAGCCTTTTGGATAAGAGAGTTAATGGCGTCATGGATGTACATTTGATGATAGCTAATCCAATTGAAAAATTGCAAACTTATGCTCGTGCAGGTGCTACAAACATTACTGTACATTATGAAGCTTTGAATGGAACTATCTCTGTTATCAATGCCATAAATGAAATCCATTCGTTGGGATGCAAGGCAGGCATTTCAATTAAACCAAATACGCCAGTTAGAGCCATTGAGAATTTCTTGCCTTTCGTTGATTTGGTTTTAGTTATGAGCGTTGAACCTGGAAAAAGTGGTCAGCAATTTATGCAAAGCAGTTTGTCAAAGATTGCAGAATTAGCAGGTTTGCGTGAACAAAACAGTTATAATTATTTGATTGAGGTTGACGGTGGAATAAATCTTCAAACAGCGCCACCTGTTGTTTCGCTTGGGGCTGATGTTTTAGTTGTGGGGAGCGCAATGTATAACTCTCAAAATCGTTCCGAATTAATTGATAGTTTAAAGAAAATTAATAGATAATCACAAACTCTAACTTTCATTCATATTTATTATTATAAGTATGGAGGGTAGAATGCGCATAATTGTTATAAAGGCGCCCAAATTTTTAAGAGGGTTGTTCAAATTGATTTTTAATAGGCAACTAGCAAAATAAAAAAGACTATTTTAAATAGCCTTTTCTTTTTTGTTTACGCATCAAATTTCATTTTTTTAATGCAACGGGTGCAAAGTTTCTTCTTGCAAGTGTTGCCGTTTTCATCTGTTACTCGAACGTTTTGCAAGTTTACCTGTTTAGGACTAGATGTACGACGTTGTACCCATTGACTTTGACGGTGAACTTGGTTAGCGACCATTTGGGTCTTTCCACAGTTTTCACATACTTTGCTCATATCAAACACCCCCTCGTGGAATCAATCATTATCTAATAGTTGATATGCCAAAAAAGGCAATATCAAAAAATGATATGCTATTGTACCATTTTTTTTTGAATTTTGCAACCCTATTTGGGTATATTTTTTAGGAAATTGCGATTTTTCTAAACTTTTTTGCCCAAAACACTTGATAAATTGGGATTTTAGTAGTAAAATAAATGTTGTACTATGTACGAAATTATAGCGAGGTTGTATGTCAGTTACGACAACTAATTACTATGGCAAAATTTATATAGCGGACGATGCTATCGCTGCAATTGCCGCCAGTGCGGCTCTTGATTGCTATGGCGTTGTGGACTTGGTGTCCAAACGTTTGAGCGATAATTTCGCAGACCTTTTTAAAAAGCAACAACTTGGCAAAGGGGTCAAAGTCATCACGAACGAGAACCGCATTTTTATTGATTTGTTTGTAGTGTTAAAGTATGGTGTATCAATTAGTGCTGTCGCCGACTCTTTAAAGAAAGCGGTCAAATATCGCGTTGAAGAGTTTTCTGGTATGATAGTTAACACCGTGAATATAAATGTTATAGGTGTAAGGGTATAACTTACATCGTTTTCCTGTTACTAAATATCGTACGTTTTTGAACTTAAATTATTGTTGAATTATTAGAGGTTAAATTAAATGGAAAAAAGTATAAACGGCGCAACTTTTCGTAGAATGATTAACGCCGCAAATGTTTATTTGGAAGCAAATAGGAAATATATCGATAGCCTAAATGTTTTCCCTGTGCCCGATGGTGATACAGGTATCAATACTAGCAAGACCTTTATGTCTGCTACTCAAGCAGTTGGAGAATGTCCAACGAACAATCTTGACAGCATAGGAGAGGCTTTGGGTAAAGGTGCCCTTCGTGGTGCAAGAGGCAACTCGGGTGTTATCCTTTCGCAAATCTTGCGCGGTATGTCAACCGAGATTATGAAAAATACAGAGATTAATACAAAAACTTTTGCAAAGGCAATGAGAAGCGGAGCAGAGTATGCATACAAGGCTGTGTCTATTCCAAAAGAAGGTACAATCCTTACAGTTATTCGTGTAATGGCTGATAGTGCGGAGGCTGCTGCAAAGAAACACGCTGATTTTGAAGGCTTCTTTGACCAGGTACTTAAAACTGGTGAGGAGATTTTGGAACAAACACCAGAATTCCTTCCTGTGCTTAAAACTGCTGGCGTTGTTGATGCTGGTGGTAAGGCTTTGCTTGTTATCTTTACTGGTATGTACAAAGGTCTTTTGAGCGAGGACGAGGAATTTACTCTTAAAGAGGCAGAGGAATCTCGTCCAATCGAGGATAATGCGGCAATCGTAAACTATGAGAACTTGGCTGATATTGAATTTGCTTATTGTACAGAGTTTATGATTATTGAGTTGAATAAAAAGACGACAGAGTCAGACATTGATAAGTTGCGTGAAAAATTGATGGCTATCGGTGACTCGGTTATTTGTATCGGTGATTTGACTCTTGTTAAAATTCACGTTCATACCAACGAACCTAACAAAGCACTGGGTTATGCACTCGAACTGGGTGAGATACATAACATCAAAATTGAAAATATGGTTCAACAAAACCGTGAACTTAAAGCAGCACGTGCAAAAGCTGCTCAATTTACCAAGCCTTTTGGTATGGTTGCAGTGGCTACTGGTAAGGGCATAAGTGAAGTGTTTAAAGATTTGGGCGCTGACTACATTGTAGAGGGCGGTCAAACTATGAACCCAAGTGCAGAAGATATAGCCAAGGCTGTTGAACAGGTTCCAAGCGACCACGTTTTTGTGTTCCCTAACAATAAGAATATAATTTTGGCAGCCGAGCAAGCGCAGAACTTGACAAAGAGATTTATTCACGTTATTCCTACTGTTTCAGTACCAGAAGGAATTTCAGCTTGCCTTGCATTTAATATGGATGGCACAGTTGAAGAAAATATTGAAGCTATGAATGCTGCTCGTGGCAGTGTTATGAGCGGTGCAGTTACTTATGCTGTTAGAAAAACTCATATTGACGGCTTTGACCTTTGTGAAGGCGACATTATCGGTATCGAAGGTGGCAAAATTCAGTCAAAGGATAAACTCGTTAGCGAGGCAACAATCAAGTTGGTTGAAAAAATGATGAACGAAGACAAAGTAAACATTACACTTTTCTATGGTGAAGGAGTGGATGAGGACGAGGCGAACGTATTGTGCTTGAAGTTGCAAGAGATGTTCCCTGATTGTGAGGTTTCTGTAATTCCGGGTGGACAACCAGTTTATTACTACTTGATAAGTATTGAATAAAATTAAAAAAATGGACCTTAAAGGTTCATTTTTTGTTTACAAAGTTTTACATCTATAAAAAAGTATGATTTTTATAAATCGGCACACAATATAATTGCAAGCTAGCTTACAAAAAGACGGAGGTGAAAAATGGCGACAAAGTCTTCCACAAATTCTGCTAGCCGTAGTCAATCAAAGTCAAGCGCTACAAAAAGCGATTGCAACTGTGGCTGTGGCGGTAAGAAGCGTGTAAAAGAGAATGCTATGGAAAGTGGTTCTGAAATGAACACTACTAGCCGTGCAAGCCGTTCTTGTTCAAGTGTGAGAAATAACTCGACAAAGGCATCAGCTTCTCGTAGCAAATCTACAAATTCACGTACTCGCTAGTTTTTAGCAAAAAAAGGGCAAAGTTATTAAAACTTTGTCCTTTTTCGTTGTTTTAAATGCGATGAGAGCCGAGATTTTTGTTTCAAATGGGGAGTAAATCACCAAAAAATCGGCATTTCTGGGGTTTTTGCGCATAGTTTTGCCTTATTAATCGTCTTTTTGCTGTTTATGCCCTAAATAAAAGTATGCAAAACGTGATTTTCGGTCAGTGTAAGGTGGATATTTTACCATAAGTTCAATATTGGGCGATTTGCTTAACACGCATTTTGAATGTGTGAATGTCGTGAATGAGTGTTTGCCGTGATAATTCCCCATACCACTTGCTCCAACACCACCAAAAGGTAGATTGTGTTCGGTAAAATGCATAATTACTTCATTGATGCAGACTCCACCTGAACTTGTGAGAGAAGTCATTTTATTGATGGCTTGCTTATCACGTGAGAAGAAATAAAGTGCTAGTGGTTTATCGTGTGATGTGATATATTTGATAACTTCATCTAATTCGTCATATTTTATAATTGGCATTATTGGTCCAAAAATTTCTTCTTGCATTACAGCATCGCCAAATTCAACATCACGAAGTATCGTTGGTTCGAATAGGCGTCCTTCCGATTTTCCACCAAATACAAGTTTTTCGAGATTTATCAAGTTTTTCAGTCGCTCAACGTGCTTGTCGTTTACGATGTACATAAAATTATCATTTAATTTATCGCTGGTGTAATAATTTGCTTTAACTTGCTCTATCACCATTTGAATAAATTGCTCATAAATTGACGAATGCACTAGAATATAATCGGGGGCAATGCAAGTTTGACCAGCATTTAAAAATTTACCCCAAACAATTCGACGTACAGCAGTTTTTAACTTTGCGGTTGAATCAACTATACACGGTGATTTTCCACCAAGTTCGAGAACTACAGGACAGAGGTTGCTAGATGCTTTTTCCTCAACAATTTTACCAACATCTTTACTTCCAGTGAAGAAAATTAGGTCAAATTTTTGGTCAAGAAGTTCTTGATTTTGTGCGCGTCCTCCCATAACGGTTGCAATGTATGCTGGGTCAAATACATCAAGTATATTTTTAATAACTTGTGCGACATTTGGTGTGTATGCGCTTGGTTTGACGATTGTGGTGTTTCCTCCTGCTATAGATGCAACAAGTGGATTAATTGTAAGCTGGAAAGGGTAGTTCCAAGGCGACATAATCAGCACATTTCCATAAGGTTCGCAAATAATTCGCCCTCTTGCAGGAAAATTGAGAAGGGTAGTGTGAACGTGTCGTGGACGCATAAATTTACGTAAATGTTTTTTAAAATATTTAATTTCTTGAAGAGCAAGACTAAGTTCGGTCGTTACCACATCAAATTCGCACTTATTCAGGTCTGCTTTGAATGCTTCCAAAAGTTCGTGTGTGTGTTCGTGAATAGATTGTTCTAGTAGGTCTAGTTGTTGCTTTCTAAAAGCATAACTCAACGTCTTTCCAGTCAAAAACAATTCGTGTTGATTGTTTAAAAGTTGCTTAATGTCCATTATGCCTCCATTATTAAATTTTTCAAACGAGAGTATATCATATTTGACAAAAAAATGCAAGAAATTTAGACTTTACTACTTGATATTTTTATTTTTTTATGATATATATAATATATATAGAACAGGAGGATTATTCTATGAGTATTTATGGTTCTAAAAACATTAGAGTTAAAAAAGTCATTGATGGTAAAGAATACGAGAGCACTTTAGGAGCTTTAGACCACATTCATGTTCCACCTTATGATGGTGAGGATATGAAAAAGGTTAAACCAATTAAGAAAGAAGAAGAAATGACTAGATAAAATTGAACGCATTTTGCGTTCATTTTTATTTTTAATAAATTTAATTAGATTAATCGATTTTAATTGACATAATTCGAGTTATTTTATAAAATAATACTATTGAGATAAAGGAAAAATGTGATATGGAAGAAAAATTAGAACAAAATAAACAAGAATTTATTACTTTATTTGAAAAATATGTAAAAAGGGACGGTGCAGATAAGTTGCTTGAATGGCTTGGCTCTACTGATTTCTTTGTTGCGCCTGCTAGTACAAAGTTTCATTCAGCTTATGCTGGTGGTTTGTGTGAACATAGTTTGCTGGTTTATAAGCGTTTTTTAACTCTTGTACAAACAGAATTTGGCGACAAGTGGGAAGAAACAATTTCTCATGAAAGCATCGTTTTAATTGCGCTTTTACACGATGTTTGTAAGGTAAATACTTATAAAGTTGATTATAAAAATGTTAAGGTAGACGGCACTTGGGTGCAACAACCTTATTATACAATAGATGATATTTTGCCATATGGGCACGGCGAAAAATCAGTTTATATAATAAATGGCTTTATTCGATTAACAAGAGAAGAGGCTATGGCAATAAACTGGCATATGGGTGGCTTTGATGCTCGTGTGAAAGGTGGTTCTTATTCTTTAACAGATGCCTTTTACAAGTATCCGGTTTGTGTTTTGTTTCATATGGCGGACTTAATGTCTACCTATTTGGACGAACCTAGATGACATTTTTGTATTTTTTGTGTATTTATTTGTAAACTTTTGAGAAAATAAAAATAAAAAATGAAATATTTTCAAAATATGTCGTTTTTTGTTTGTAAGTTTTTTTATTAATGTGGTACAATATTTTTAAGCATTAAAATATTCGCGACAAAATATAAAAAAATGATAATGAAAAATAAAAATTTGGAGGAATGTTTATGAGTACATTTATCAGGGGCTTGAACCTTTCTAAAAAATGGCTGAAATTGTCTATTTTAGCTGTTTTGGTTTTGGTTTGTGCTACTGCTGTTACTCTAAGTGTTTTGCTTTCACAAAAGCAAACATATTTGGTATTGCCAGAAGATAGTAACAATGTTCAAGAGATTGAAGGCGCACTTATGACTGCAAATGGTTGGAATTCTGACCTTGTGAGCAGTTTGAACGCTAATATATCTAATACAATTCAAAATACTTCTAGTTATGGCGACAATGTGGCGCTTGGAAATGGTGCAAGCGATATTATTTCATCTGTAATCGAACTTGGTGGTTTAAAATGGACAGTTGTGTACAAGCAAAATGGTGTCATTACGCTGTACGCTAATTCTCCTGTTGCCACAATGGATTTTGGGGGAGATGAATATGAGGAAAGTGCCGTAAGAAGTTACTTATTAAATGAATTTTATCCTCAATTTATCCAAAATGTAGGTTTTTCTGGTTTTAGTGAGTACATTATTCCTTATGGTTCTAGTGAACTTTACTATCAAGCTCAAGGTGCGCAATCAATTCAAATTAGCGCGTTGGGTGATGGTAAAATTACAAATAATGATGGTATTAATGGCGATTTTATTTGGATTCCTAGTGCTTATGAGGTTGGTGGATTTGCTAACACAGAAACTTCTCCAACAGCGCGTGTTAATAGTTTTAGAACTATAAATTCTAATGGAATTAGCATTAATACAGGTCTTTGGAATACTTCAAATACAATGCGTCTTGGTGTAAATGGGGCTTGGTTGCGTTCTGATGTTGATGGCAACCGTGCCGTAATGCTAGATGGTGTTGTAAAAGCAGCATCTTCAAGCACAAAGTATGCTGTTCGCCCTTGTATAAACCTTGCTTTGCCTGAAACTGCTGTTATGAATGGCGGTATTGTAAGCGCAAATGCAAACATTTCTTCAAATTCAGTTTTGACTGCTTCTGTAACTCCTGATTACACAACATTATTTACAACTGCTGTAGCAAATGGTGGAGGTGGTGCAACTGGTGCTGGTACTTCTGCAAGTCCTTACGTTTTCTCTACACCAGAGGCTATGGTATTGCTTTCTGATGCTGTTATGGCTGGTCAAACAATGAGTGGAAAGTACTTTAAGCTTGGTTCAGACATTGATATGAGTTCTGTAACAATTTGGAACCCAATTGGCCGTCCTGGTAGCTTTGCTTTTGCAGGTAATTTTGATGGTCAAGGCTATAAAATAAGCAATTTGGCAACAGCTGGTTCTGGTTTGGTAGGATTGTTTGGTGCGATTAATGGCGCAACAATAACAAAAATGGGTGTAACCGATTCTTCTTGGTTCTCTCAAACTGACAATAGTGGTTCAATTGCAGGTGTTTCAACATCATCTACAATATCACTTTGCTATAGTGATAGTGGTGTGTCAGGTGGCACAAATGTTGGTGGTTTAGTAGGTCAGTTGGCTAGTGGTACAATCACAAACTGTTACAACAGAAATGCTGTTTCTGCGGTGAACGTTGCTGGTGGTATTGTTGGAACTGCTGCGTCAGGTAGTACAATTTCTTATTGTTATAACACTGGTAGTGTAGCGGTTACAACAACAAGTGGTACACGTGGTGGTATCGCAGGTAGTAGTTCTGCTACAATTACAAGTTGTTTCAAGTACAACGATGCTTCTTCATCTACATATGGTACTAGTGTAACATCACTCGCATCAATGCAAACACAAAGCACATTCTCTGGCTTTACATTCAACGACTCTACTTGGTTTATGTCAAATGTGTTAAATGACCGTATGCCTATGCTTAAAGTGTTTATGAAAAAAGTTACTGTAAAAGTATTTACCGATATGGATTCTTGTACAGTAAGTGGTGCAGTAACTGATGTTGCAGTAAACACATCAACAACTTTGAAAGCAAATGCAGTATTTACTGGCACAACACACTATCGTTTTGTTGGTTGGTATCACGTTGACTTGGATAGTGCTGGAAACATTATTGAGGGAACTGAACGCGCATATACAGGTTACACAGTTCCAACATCAGGAAACGCTGCAAGCAATGGTGCTGTAACATTTAGCCACAACCTTACAGCAAATGACTACTACTACTTACTTGCTAAATTTGAACGTTTATACAGTTTTGCTTCAAAGCCTTTGTCAAATGGATTTAATACTACCGATACAGGTGGTAGTGGATACAGCATTAATTACAGCCACAATGGTTATGACGACAGCCTTAACTCAACTGCACAAGGTAGTGGTGTATGGTATCCAGAAGGCACAACTGTTACAATGACAATTATGCCTGATGCACAACGTCTTTACTCTTCATTAAAGTACAGAACTAATAGCACTGGTACATTCTCAAGTACAATTACTGGTTTTGGTGTAAATTCAGGTAGTACAGATGCAAATGTTAAGTTTGTAAATGGTTCTGGTAACGCGACTGATGGTTATACTTACAACATTACTTTGAATAATACAACAGGCGTTTATAGTTCAAGTGATATTTATCACGTACAACCTGTATTTGATAGAATTTATGTGGCTAGTGTAGTTATCGGTGGTACAACACACGCTGATGCATCTCCAACAGCGCAATTAAGTTATTCATACAATGGTAGCACAGTTGTTGCAAAGAGTCCAAGCACAACTCAAAACATTTTGTATAACACAAGTAGTATTGCTGCTTCAATTGGTGGCACATATACAAATATTTTATCATTTACAAAATGGACTGCAACTGCTGGTAGTGTTACATACACAGGTACAAGCACAGCAGCCTCTCAAACATTAGCAATGTCAACAGTGTTGTCATCAACTCCTGCTGATAATATTACAAGCATTACATTTACAGCAAACTTTGCTTTAGTTACAAAAAC
Organism: Clostridia bacterium; assembly: GCA_017468205.1. Taxonomy (GTDB): domain Bacteria; phylum Bacillota; class Clostridia; order Christensenellales; family UBA1242; genus UBA7867. The sequence goes on along the minus strand of JAFUJK010000039.1, from coordinate 13,335 downwards.
AATTACTTTGGCAGAATATTTGGATTCAACAAGCACAACAGGTACAAATTATGGTATTGCTATTGTTTCATCGTCTACAAAGTCTACCTATACTGCTGACGCGTTGACTGTTCAAGTTAACTATGGCGCAACTGTATATGTTTACATTGTTCCAAGTTATGTAACTGGTTATGGTTTGAAATCAAACACCGCAGGAGCAACTGAAAACACTTCAACTGGTGTATGGTCAGGTACAATCACTGCAAACTTTACAGATGCCAACACAAAGACTTATAATGTTATTTATACAAAGAGAGCAGTTTACTCTATAAACTTTGCAATTACAGGTGTAACAGCTGATGCTAGTTCATTTACATTACCTAGCAACAAAACTGGCTTAACCCTTGATGCAAGTGTTGCAAGTGGATATAATGTAACAGTTGCTTCTTCAACAGTAGCACAAAAATATTTCTTGAACACTGTGACAGCTACAGTTGGCGGAAAAACAGTTACACTTATCAACTACAATACAGGTTCAGCAAGCACAGCTGGTAACACAACACAAAATATCTTTGCTGGTACATTTGCGGGTTCAAATGCAAAGACAATTCAAGGTATTTTCAGTGCTGCAGGTGCAACAGTGGACTATGCAACAAAAGCAATCACAATTACAGTAAACTTTGTTGCAAACACTTTAACATTAACAGTTAATAACGTAGTAGATGGGGTAACAAACAACAACCTTGGTGCAGTAACCATCACGACAGGTAGTGGTACCGTAATTGATGATAAATACGTACTTAACGACACAATTACAATTACTGCATCTAAGGCTGGTTACAGAGTTGATAGTATTACAGTTTCTGGTGTTACTGCGACATCTAATCAAATCAATTCAGCAACATGGGGTAACACAGGTACATTGAAGTTTACAATGACAGCGGCTGCAACAGTTACAATCAACTACACACAACGTCCTTACACTGTAACGGTTTATGATAACTTGAACACAACAATTGGCGGAATTGAAAGTATCGAGGCGACAAGTTTGAATAATGGTACTGCTGTAACAAACACATATAACTTGGACAGTAACACGGGTAAGGCAAGTGGGTCAAGCGTAACATACAAGTATGGCAACACTGCAACAATTAGCCTTGCAAACGCTGCAAGAACATCAATTACAATTGCAGGCGACAGAAGAGCAGTTCTTACATCAATTGTATTGTTTAGCGTATCTGGTTCGACATATACACAAATTGGTGAGCCTCTTGCTCCTGCAACTTCGTATGTTCGTACCTTTACAGACAACTACGATAACATTGCAGTAGTGTTTAAATACAGATTGCTTCAAAAAGTAAATGTATCATTTAGTAACACATCAAATACTGATGCTGGTGCAAATGCATTGCTTGTTGTATTGACAAATAATACAGATTCTTCAGATAGATTAGTTTTGATTGTTCCACTTGCTGGTAGCGTATCAACTGAATGTCAAGTAGCAGATTACACAATTTACACAACAGTTGCTATCTTCGTTCAAACAGAAACTTCTGTAGATGGTTCAGTTATTACAAACAACATAGTTTCAGTACCAAAAGGTGAAGTTGCAGACGTAAATATCGACATTAAAGGATTGTTAACTGGTTCTGACAGTGTATTCGGTGCTGGTACAATTTAGTATAAAATAGGGGAGAAAGTCAATGTTCAATAAACTTTATAGAAATGGGCAATTGATTGATATGCACATTCACACGCAATATTCTGACGGTATGTATTCCGTTCCCGAATTGTTGCGTTTTGCGGAAAATCGTGGTCTTGATGTAATGGCATTTACTGACCACGACAATTTGGAAGCAAATTTTGAAGTACGCGAAATGAAAGGAAATGGTGGGTTTTGCGGTAGAATAGTTAATGGCTGTGAAATCGCTGTAACTTATAATGGGCGCAAGTATGAAGTTCTGGCTTATGACTTTGACCTTGACACTTTATCCAAGTTCCCAGTTTTGAGTTATGACTATCAATTTATGCTTGAAGAAAGACGTTTGGAAACGTTGAAAGAAATTGGTGGACGATTAGGGTTTAAATTTACAGAAGGCTTGCAATTTGACCCTATCTATCGTACTGCTCACAAAACATTCTTTCACGATTTAGCAAATTATCCTGAAAATCAAAAGATGTATCTTAAATATGGCGTGGAAAAAACCGACAACTTCTATCGCGACCACGTGGCAAAGCCTGGGGCGATTTTCCACTGCTATGAGTTGATTAAGGATACGCCTACAATTCAGGAAGTATGCGAACGAATTCACGAGGCTGGTGGTTATGCCATTTTTGCGCACGCGTTCAAAGTTTATGGAGAGCCTAATGCTAAAAAATTGATTAAAGATTTGACGGCTCTTGACATTTTGGACGGATTTGAGTGCATTCACAAAAAATTCAGCCTTGCTGAATGTCAATGGTTATCAAACTTCTGTGATGAACAACATTTAATTAAAACAGGTGGCTCGGACTTTCACGGTGATGGCTTTAAAATCGACGGGAAGCGCTTTGCGCCTGAATATCTAGGATATGTTCAAAATTCTGATTTAGAGATTAAATTTCCTATTAGAAAATAAAAATAGTGGTAAAAAGTAGAGGCAACAACTTTTTACTTGGAGGGGAATATGAGTTTTAATAAACGCTATAAGCATAATTCACAAATAGTTTTGCAAATACTTGCAATGCTATTTTTGGGCGTTATCGCAGCGTTCTTTGTGCTGACAGCGGGACCATTACAAAGAGGTTTGGTAAAAGCAGACGGAACAGCCCCTGCTGTTACAAATTCGCTTGAAGGGTACACGCCTACTAAGGTGGATGCCAGCGAATATTTTAATACAATAAGCGGGGCTGCTTATGACAAGGACTCAAACCCTTATGCGATAAGCACGGCTGATGACCTTAGAACTCTTGCTTATTTTGTGAATAGCGATTTCACAATTATAAATGCTGATGATGCAGTAGCATTGGCTGAGAATCAAGGTTTTCAATCTACCTATACATTAGCTTCCTTTCAGTTGACAAATCACATTGATTTGTCGGCTTGGACACAATGGGAGCCAATAGGTACCACAGCAAATCCTTTCTCTGGTAGTTTGAATGGTGCAGGTCATTCTATCTATGGTTTAACAATTATTGATGATATGACACAAGCATCTATTAAAAGTTATGCTGGACTGTTTGGAAGTGTATCTTATTACAATGACGATGTAACTGAAAGTTGTCCTGTAATTCAAAGACTTGGATTAAAGGATACAGTAATTCAAACAAAGCGTACTTACGTTGGTTCATTTGTAGGTTATGCGTTGGGTGCAGAGCCGGCTAATTATGGAGAAGAAAATATACCTACTATAAGTTTAAGTAAGAGGTCTTATGTAAATGAAATCGAAACGGTAGGAACAACTGATGTTACAAGACAATACTCTGCAGCACAAGCTTCATTAGTTATTCAAGATTGTTATAATACTGGATATGTGGAAGGTGGTAACAATGTTGGTGGTATTGTAGGTAAGGCGGCTTATGGTGTAGTAATATTTAACTGCTATAATTCAACTTCAGCAACTAATCAATATAATCAAGTAGCTGATGTTTATTCAAGTATTGAAACTGCAAATGTAGGTGGTATAGTCGGTAGTTATATAGTACCTATTAGTACAACCAGTCCTGTAATACGCAATACTTTGTCAACTGTGAGAGTTTCAAAATATGCAGCGACTGCAAATTCTGAAAATATCGGTTATATTATTGGGCAAAAACCAGAAGGTGTTTCGTCGAGCGTATACTTAGATTATAACTTGTATTTGATGTATGAAACATCTTATGCTAACGATACAAATTGGGCTTATGGTTGTACTTTAACTGACTTAACTGCTAGTGCTGCGATGATGTTTTCTCAATTCAATTTAACAACATTCAGTTCTGGTAAATGGAGTAATGACTGTTCGACTGTTTGGTGCGTTGAAAGTAACACAAATAGAGGTATTCCAGTACTTACAAATGTTCCTCAATTAGTAAAGTTTAACTTTAAAGTAGTTGAAGTTCAAGACGAGCAAGAAATTGAAGTTGATGATACTGAAGCAAAAGCAGGTATTGCAAACGATGCTCGTCAACCAGCGTTGACACCTGCAGACGGTTCAGGATTGCTTTATGAACAAGGGCAAGACGTAATTGTTGCTACTGATGTTATAAAAGCGGAAAAATATGAGTTTAGCAAGTGGAAATATTCATATTCTGCGGACTCAATTGTTAATTCTGTTTATGAGTTTTCTCCAACAGATGGTACTGCATCTTTTGAAAGTATGAAAGCATCAGCTTTACATGATTGTACTCTAGTGTCTATTCTGGATTATACTACATACAGCATTAAATTAGCGGTAAGCAATGCGGATAAATATTCATCATTACTTGTAAATGGCGAGGAATATATCGTTGATTCAACAGAAGTAACCGCTAAATATACAGATGAGATTTCATTCCAAGTAAATACTGTTGCTGGTTGGGAAGTTGTTGGCTGGACTGATGGTATGAACCAAACTAATATTGCCTCAAACACTTACTCATTAAAAGTTGCCGATTATGTTGATGGTGTTACTAGTGCTGGGAACGATATTCCTACAACAATTAATGTTCAAGCTTTGCTTGGAATCAAGAACTACAACATACAAATTGTAAGTAGTAATGATACTTTTGGTAGTATTTCTGCTAAAAATACCGATGATACTGATTTTAATCAAAGTACAATCCAATATGGTTCTGTAATAAACTTGACAGCAACTGCTGTAGACCAATTCCACATTTTCCACCACTGGTCAATTACTGTAGGTGGGGAAGAGAAAACCTTGGACAACCCACACTCTTCAACTTTGAGATTTGAAGTGGAAGATGGTGGCGATATCATAATTACTGCGGTGTTCGACAAAATAAGTTATGCAGTTCAAATGTCTGCTGGTGTTGTTGGTGGTAGTGCAGAAGTAACAAGTGCTACAATCTCAGCAACAGATTCAGCAACATTCTACTACGACGAAGTTGTTGTAATTACTGCTAACGAATCAGAAGGTTATGAATTTGTTGGATTCAAGGTTAATAATGAATTGATTTCTTCTAATTCAACTGCTATTATAGTAGATATTGCAAGTAAAACCTTAACTTTAAACTTGACTGAAATTGCAGATGCTGTAACTTATGAACCTGTTTTTGAGGCATTAACTTATGCAGTAATAATTCAAATTGTAGATGAACAAGACGAGACACTTTCAAATGCAGCTGATATAACAGTAAGTGCTTTGACTCCAGCAAACCCTAGTGGTGAGTTCGTGTACAATACTGCTGTAATTTATGACATAACTTTAGCTAATGGTATTGATTACGTTGGTGTATCTTCTGCAGATTGTGATGTTATCGCAATTACTGATGCAAATGGCTTGCCAACTCAAATTCAATTTACAATTTTAAAAGACACAACAATTAAAGTTGTATTGAAACGCCATCTTTACCTTGTGGACGTAATTCTTGATGTTCAAGCAGACAATGGTTTGAACTTCGAAACAAGTTGTGTAACTGGTGCAGGTAATTATTATTATGACGACCTCGCCACAATTTCAATAGCAATTCCTAGTATGTTTGATTTTGTGAGAAGCGAAGGGCTTAACGTTACACTTGGCGGAGGTTCTAGTGTAAACGTATTGGATTACAATCTCAATGGTCAAACTTTAACATTTGCTCGCAAAGTTACAACCGATATGCATTTTACAGCAAAATTCTGCATCAAGACTACAACTATTAAGTTCGCTGCTGAAGGTGATGAAAATGGGCAAAATTGGTTTACCGTTGATGGTGTGTCAAGCCTTGTTCCTATCGCTAGAGAATATGGAAAATCTGTAATAGTTAGCGTGTCTAATGAATATCTCACTGCTCGTAGTGGTATGTATAAGTTTAGTCACTGGGAAATCAATAATGTACCTGTTTCAACTGCTATAAGTATGGAATTGGTTGCAAAGGGCAACGAAATGACTGTTAAAGCAGTATTCATACCTGTTGATATCAAAGTTTCAGTTTATACTGCGAAATGGAACGAGCAAACAGGCATCTATGACTTATTTAACGAGGCAGGAAGCATCGAAGGCTTAAATGCTAATATTTATAAATATGGAGACATTATTTCATTGACAGCTTTGGCTAACGAAGGCTATCGCTTTGCAGGTTGGTATAAAAAAGATGACAACACATTGGGACGTGGTACTTTAATGACTACTTCTAACACAATTTCATCGTTGCGTGTAGACCAAGTGTTGAACTTGTATGCAAATTTTGAAAGCGTATCAACTGTTACCATTCAAATGTCTGATTTGAACGCTGGTAGAGTAACTGGTGCAGGTGAATATGTCAACGGAAGTCGTGTAACATTAATCGCTGAAGCTGGTGAAGGTTACCGCTTTGTAAAATGGACTTCAAATGACATTAATGCAAGTTACGATGCAATTTACCACTTCAATATTAGAGGCGACGTTGTTTACAATGCTGTGTTTGAACCAATTTTCACTGTTTCTGCTATTTCAAGCAATAGTGATTATGGTAAAATTTTAGGAAACACTAGCGGTACTTATAACGACACAATTACATTGCAAGCGGTTAGCGAAAATAACTGCACATTCATAGGTTGGGTTATTAACGATGTTGTTGTAAGCACTGCAGACGAATTTACTATGAACCTTAGCGGTGATGTGGAAGTTCGTGCATTGTTTAAGAAGAATTTTGACTGGAATATTTTGATTATTCTTGCTGGTTGTGTATTGTTTGCAATCGTATTGATTGCTGGTTCTGCCGCTTACATTAAGATGAAAGAAGCTGAGCCAATGCCAGTACGTGCATTGATTAATGGTAAGGACGACAAAGATGTATTGATTAAGGCACAAAAACGTGACAAATATCGCGACAAGATTGAGCCAGTTCCTACTAGAAAGAATACAAAAGCAAACGTTGCTCCAATTCCTGTAAGAAAAATTTCTGTTGCAGCTGTAAACCACAAAGGTGAAGTTGTTGGAAAATCATTGAAAGCAACAGAGCAAAAACCTACTCTTAAGACCGAAGAAAATATTGTTGAAAATAAAGTTGTTGAAAATGTCGAACCTAAAACCACCCAGGTAAAACAAGAAAAAACAATAAAAACTCCAACAAAGCAAACAAAGTCTAAGAAAAACAAAAAACCTTCTAAACACAAAAAGGTTAATCAAAGATAATTTATAAAAGACTGCTAAAATAAGCGGTCTTTTATGTTTATTTGTTTGATATTTAAGCTGTTTTGCGCTATAATATGTAAAGAGGTGATTTTATGTTGTTTATCGCAAGCGACCACGCAGGTTATAATTTAAAGCAAAAGTTAGTTAAAATGCTTACAAAAAAAGGTGTTCAATTTGAGGATTTAGGAACAAATTCATTTGAAAGTGTGGACTTTCCTAAATATGCTAAAATGCTTTGTTCTAAAGTGTTAGAAAATGATGCCAATAAAGGCGTTTTAATATGCGGTACAGGTATAGGAATGAGTATTACTGCAAATCGTATTAGAGGTATCCGTGCAGCACTTTGTAAGGACGTTAAAACGGCGCAATTAGCAAGACAACACAATAATGCAAATGTGTTGGTGTTAGCTGGTCGTCGCGGGTGTCCTTGTAAGGCAAAAAAAATGTTAGAGAAATTTTTAACAACGGAATTTTTGGGCGGAAAATACGCTGAAAGAATGAATGAAATCGACTAAAATAGTGAAAAAGTTTGGTAATGAGCCAAACTTTTTTTAATAATCATTGGCTTCTCCTAATATATTTATTATAAGGAGAATAATAAAATGAAAATTCGTTATCTTTTTTCTTTGTTGCCAGTTTTTGCTGTAATTATTTTAGCAGGTTGTGGCATTTCAGTAGAAGAATTAGTAAAAAATAATTTATCAGAATCACATAATCACTATTTTACAGGTTCTACTCAAAATTTCGCTGTATCGATGTGGAGTGGAACCCGAGAAGAGCCTTATGAAACAAATGGTATTTGTGAAAATAGGGTCGATTTCTGCGTATTGAGTGTCGTTCCAACTACAAATGTTAGTACTTTTGGTCTCAGTTACACGGTTGAAGTGAATGAAAAAACTTATAGTGGAGAATTTGAAGAAAGCCCTTTTGACAGTAGTTTAGCCGCTGATTTAAAGGTTGCAATAACGGATACTGATACGATTTTTGCCTATATTATTGTTAATGGAGTAACAGAAATCAGCAAAATGCAGTGCATTTCCTGTGCTTTTGAGATAGATAATGCACAAGCCTTGAATATTGCTATAAATGAGGCTTCAGAGAATATTCTATCGTTTGTTGAAAATGGCGATAAAAGAATAGAAGCATATTGCAAAATAATTAGTAGTGATCGAAATCTAGGGGTATATTTTTGGTATGTACGATTTGTAAATGAAGATGGTGGTGAAATTTCTATGGTTATTGATACAAAAACAGGTGAAATAGTTGCGAAAAAATAGTAACATTTTTCACTATTTTTATATATACTGACAATGTAGAGATAAATCTAAATGAAGTACAAGCGACTTTTGAGTACGAAAGAACTTACATAATGAGAAAATTTTAATAAACAATAGATTTGGAGGTCCAAAAGATGTTTAGCAAATTGTTCGGAGGCGGTTGCGGATGTGGCTTAACCTCTGGAAAAAATTCTAGTTGCGAAGTCTTGACTTTACTTGTTATCTTATTCGTTCTTATGAACTGTGGAATTTTAAATTGCGGTCTAGACTGGTGCACGATTTTGATTTTGCTCTTATTCTTCTGCTGTTGCTTTAAGAAAAAGAGATGTGATTGCGATTCATATGACTGCAACTGCTAATTAATCAACTGAAATTAGGTGAATTTTGTGTTGAACTAAAAACAGACAATCCCAATTTTTGGGATTGTTTTTCTTCGTATAAAATATATATGAAAAGTAAAATTTTTTGACACAAAAGCATATAAATTTAATACAAATATTAATTAAATTTGGCTAAAAAATGACTTAAAAATTTCTTTCGACAAAATAAGTCGATTTTTTACAGCATAAAAGAAAATCTATCTAACAAACTAGAAATGTAAAAAAACTGCACATTTTGGTAAAATGTTTCCAAAATTGTGGCTTAATTTGTTGACAAAACTTTGGTAATGTTATACAATCGTAATGTTACTAATATATAAGGAGACCTTAAATGAAAACGAAATTATTTGGCAAAATGACTTTATTAGCATTCGTGCTAATGGTAACCTTTTCTTTCGGCTTAATGAGTCCTATGCTGTTGACAATGGCTAGTGGTCTTACCACCATCACTACACCTAGTCAAGCTGGATATATTATCGAAGTAACTAATTACCAGTCAAGTTTTGACATCGATGAATTGGACGACTTTGTTGTTGGTACTACTACTTACCAAGGTTTTGCTATTCCTACTGCAAAAATTAATGGTCAGTCTACCGAACCTACACTTATCGTTACAAATTCAGCAGGAGTAACAGTTGCGCCATTAACAGCGGATAGCGGTGATAATTCTGGTAAGAAATTTATCGCTGTAAGCGGTTCTGACACTTACACTTTCACTTATTCAGCTGACAACGGCACAGCAAAAACAACAACTCGTGACATCAAAGTAACAGTAACAGCAAATGAGGCTAAGTTTGAGTTTGATTCAAACAGCAAGCAAATTATGCCTACTGTTGTTCAAGCAGGCGACATAATTACTTTCCCTATGCCTAAGGTTATGGTAGGTGAGGATGAAGTAACTGGCGCAAGCGTTTCAATTAAGTTAGAGGGCCCAAGTGGAGACATTTCTTCTCAACTTACAACTGTTGAGGGCTTTAAGACTTACACTGTTGCAAGCACCGATGCAGGTACTTACACAGTAACTTACACTTACAACAACAATGGTACAAATGTTGTTGAAAAGAAAACTTTTAACGTTGTTACCAAAAGACCTGATGTAACTTTGGCTTATGATGGATACAGCAGTGCTATCAGTAGCCTTTCTATGTCAGTAGGTAACGAAGTTACGCTTCCTACACCAAAAGTTGTAAACAAGGAAGCAAACAATGCAGTTGTTGACAATGTTTACACAGAAATTACTGTTGAAAACATTACTAACACAAGCGACACTTATGAAAAAATTTCTGACTTTAAGTTTACACCAAAAGAGAATGGAAACTTTAAGTTCACATACAAGACTGTTGATTTTGCTGGAAATGAACACTCTGAATTCTTCTTTGTTAACTACGTTACAAAATCAGGTAACTCTATTGAAGTTAAAGTAGTTAATGGCTACGATGTTGCTAATGTTGCTACAATGAATATTGAAGAGTTGGAAAATGCTGATTATATGATTCCTACTAAATTGTTCAAGAAGTCAACAGACACAACTCTTACTGTAAACTTCCCAGCAATCTATGCAGAAGGCGGTTGGGGTGATTACGACAACCTTAAACTTACACGTGCTATTTACCAAAACAACAGCCGTATTGCAACTTTGGAAAACGAAACTAAAGCTGATGGTACAACTAAATACACAGCAAACGAGGTTGTTCCTTACGAATTTGATTTTACAAACACAACAAGTTCTGACAACACTTACACTTACACAATTAGATATGAGGCTTGCTATGTTGATGACGAAGGTAACGTTATTAGCGGAACAACAAAGCAACTTCCAAGTTACACACTTGAAATTGTAACTGACGATGACTTTACAAGCCCAGTTTTAACTGTAAAAGCACCTTCAATGGTAAGCACAGTTCGTGCTGGTAAGACCGTTACATTTGGTGCTCCAACAATCACAGACCTTAAATCTAGCGACTCAAACGAAGTTGTTGACACAAGAGTTAAATTAGAAGTTTCTTACTACTTTGATGGCAACTCTGGAGATGCTACAACAATTACAGCAAAAGATGGTATTTATTCTATTGAAGTTGATAAACCAAACGGATATTCTGATGTTTTTGCTGAAATGAATGTTGTATTCAAAGCTACTGACGACATCAATGCAACACCAGTAGAAGTAACAAAGACAATTTCTATTGTTGACTACTCTGACGACATAACAGCACCACAACAATCAAGTATTGACTTTTCTAATATTGCATCTGATAAGGATATTGTTTTACCAACAATTGAATACACAGATGACTTAACTGATATTCGTCTTATTGCTTATGTTATCAACGAAGATGGCAAAGTTGTTGATTTCATCAACGCAACAACAAGTGGTGACAAGACTGCTTCAATCGAAGGTGCAACTTTTACACCTAACATTGCAGGTAAGTACATCGTAACTGTAGTTGCAACTGACCAAAACAACAACACTTCAACATTTAGCATTAACTACGATGTTGACTTTAATAATGGTTATTCTGTAACTATTGAAAGTATTGACTCACAAGAATACGGAAATGTGATTAACTTGCTTGACAAGATTCACGTTTACGACAACAAGACAGAAGTAGACCTTTCAACTATGAACGTAAAGTTCACAACAAAAGAAGTTGCACAAGCTGATTTGAATGTTTTAACTGCTAATGACTTGCTTGTGCAAATCAAGGGTAAATATATGACACCAGCTAGCGACCGCATCATTGGTGAAATTATTACTCTTGATGACGACATTTCTGTTCGTGCTTGGGCTGCTAAGGCTGCTGGTGCTGGTATCATTTGTGACTACGCGCAAAACGGTTCAGCTAAAGTAACATTCTCTTCAGCTGATACAGTATTGCCAACATTTACAATTGAGAATGAAGCACTTGACAACACAAACTATGAATGGGATAGTGCACAAACAAACACTTACACATTGCCTTGGTTCAAATCTATTGCCGACAATGGTAGTGGTGTTGATGAATCAACAATGAAAATTACCTTGACATATCAAGGTGACAGTGAAAAGTTCAAGGAAATCACATCAAGTGCTGACCTTACATTCACTGCTACAAAACAAGGCAAAGTGAACGCTGTTTACTCTGTATCAGACAACACTGGTAATGTTTCAGAACGTACATTTGTTTTGAACATTGGTGATGTAACTCCACCAGAAATCATTTTGGAAGACGATGCTGTAACTGCTCCTGAAAAAGCAGTGAAAGATGGTACATTAGTAATTGACCTTTCAAAAATTGATATTGAAGAAACAGAAAGTTCTCTTGATGCTGACGACTTGACAATCGTTATTACTCGCGATGGTGAGAATATCGAGTACGAAGTAAAAGACAACACAATTACAATCGACGCTAGCATTGCTGGTAAGTATGTTGTAACCTTTGATGTTAAGGATGCAGCACACAACCAAGCACAACAAGTAGTAAAAACCTTTACTGTTGCAAGTGCAGCTTCTAACACAGGAGCAAGCAGTTCTACAGTATGGGGTACAGTATTAATCGTTGTTAGCCTAATTGTTTTGGGACTTGTAATCTTCTTCTTCGTTAAGCCTTCAAAGACTTCTAAACCAACCACCTCATTAAAAGTCAACAAGGATGACGACAAAAAGACCAAATAATTTTGATTGTATATAAATGAAAAAGAGCATTTGCTCTTTTTCATTTTTTGTATTGCAAATGTTATATTTATGTGATATAATAATTATTATTCATAAATTTGGGTATAATAGGAGAGTGTATGGAAGATAGAAAATTTGAATTAGTTTCGTCCTATAAACCAACAGGCGACCAACCTCAAGCGATTGATAAGTTAGTTGAAGGATTGCAAGATGGACTGCGTGAACAAGTTTTGTTAGGTGTAACGGGAAGTGGTAAAACATTTACTATGGCAAATATTATTGCTAGATTAAATCGCCCTGCCCTTATTTTAGCACACAACAAAACACTTGCAGCACAACTTTGCAACGAGTTCCGCGAATTTTTTCCTAATAATAGAGTCGAATATTTTGTGTCCTATTATGATTACTATCAGCCAGAAGCATATATACCCAGTAGTGACACCTATATAGAGAAAGACTTGGCATTGAATGACGAGATTGATAAATTACGTCATAGCGCAACTTGCTCGTTGTTGGAACGACGTGATACTATTGTAGTAGCATCAGTTTCGTGTATATATGGTTTGGGTAATCCTGAAACATATTATAATATGGGATTAAGCCTACGTGTGGCTCAAGAAGTTGATATGCGTAAGGTCGTCCAAAAATTAATTTCAATGCATTATTCTCGTAACGATGTTGATTTTGCGCGTTCGTGTTTTAGATTAAAAGGCGATACTCTTGATATTTTTCCATCATATAGTAGTGAAATTGCAATTCGAGTTGAATTTTTT